>NZ_LFCS01000007.1:0-358665 GCF_001887375.1 Aeromonas sp. SCS5 | reverse complement strand
TTTGCAAAGGCTTTTCGAGGTTACCGACTTGGCTTTCTGCGTTGCCGCTTGCCGTGTCGATGGGGCGCATTATAGAGAGATTGATCACATTGGCAAGGGCCAAAATGCAATAAAATCGCAAAAAACTGCACTTTATTGGTTATTCATATCAACCAACAAGCTTTGCACAGACTTATCCACAGAAAGGCGTAAAATCCGGATTGTTCGCGGCCATAACACAGCGCTTATCAGGTGGTTGAGCACGCAGTTCGCCAGCCATCCCCTCACCAGTCAGCTCTCTTTGCCTCTTGTATAGAGGCAATCACACCAGCCCGGCCTCCTTTATCCACTCCGCCACCAGCTCGCGGAGGGGCAGCTCACGACAACCGGAGAGATCCTGCCCCGCCCAGAGCGGAGAAAACCCGCTATCGCCCCGGGACTCCGCCACTGCGCGCAGCAGAGCCAGGGCGCCACTGGCATAAGGGAAGCAAGGCGCCAGATCCGAGAGCGGGCCCAGCTCCCGCATCAACCGGTTGCTGATGCCGCGGGCGGGGCGGCCGCTGAACAGATTGGTCAGCGCCGTATGCTCACCTCGAGATGAGTGAAGCGCCGCCCGATGCAGCGGCGAGGTAGTCGCCTCATGGCAGCAGAGAAAGGCGGTGCCCATCTGCACGGCGCTCGCCCCCAGCGCCAGCGCGTTGGCAATCCCCTTGCCATCGACGATACCACCGGCGGCGATCACCGGCAGGTCGATCGCTGCGAGGATCTGTGGCAGCAAGGTAAAGGTGCTCTGCTGCAGCGCGAGATCATCAGAGAGGAAATGGCCGCGATGACCGCCCGCTTCCAGCCCCTGCGCAATCACCGCATCGGCGCCGTGGTGAGCAAGCCACTGTGCCTCGGCCACCGTGGTGGCGCTGGCCAGCACATAGGCGCCGCTCGCCTTCACGCTGGCAAGCAGCTCGGGGGCAGGCAAACCAAAGTGGAAGCTGACCACCGTCGGCCTGAACCCGGTCAGCAGCTCGGCATGTTGTGCGTTGAACGGGGCCCGGGTGGGTGCCTTGGCTGCGGCAGCCGTTGCTGCCGCCATGCTGATGTCAAACTCGGCATAGTAGGGAGAGAGCGCCTGTTGCCAGCGCATCTGTTGATCAGGATCTGGCTCCTCCTGCCGATGGCAGAAGAAGTTGACGTTGAAGGGAGCATCGGTCGCAGCTCGCATTGCCTGCAGCTGGGCGGATAACTGCTCGCTGCCGAGCATGGCCGCCGGCAAGGAGCCCAGCAGGCCTGCCTGACAGGCGGCGATGGCCAATCGGTGATCCTGCACACCTGCCATGGGGGCCTGGATCAGCGGGTAACGCAGACCGAGGCGACGAGCAAAACGGGAAGGGGCATCCATGATCCAGACTCCTTTCTGCAAATGGCGGAAAAATAGAACGGGCCCATCATGGGCCCGCTCACGCTAGTGACACATCAACGCACGCTGCGCAGCAGGAAATCCGGCTGACCGCAGGAGCGGCGCTCGCGCTTTTGCATCTCGGCGGAACAGGTGACCGCATCCGTCCCCTCTTTATTGACGCAGATGTAGATCTCCCGCAGGAAGCGGCCACCATCGGCGCACGCTACCGTGATGTTGTCGGGAGCCAGCCACTCGTTGGCGCTCGCCAGATCAGCCTTGAGCTGGAAGGTGCTCTTGCGCAGCGGCTCTTCCGGGGATTGATAAGCGGCCGGGATCTTCACCTTCTGGCGCAGGTCGCTCGCCAGCTGATGGAATTGGGGCTGACTCAGGCCGGAGCAGGTGCCGTGCTTTTCCCACTCATGGCGATAGAGAAAACGGCTAGGGTAGAGGCCGGCAAACTCTTGCTCCATGTTGGCGTCGAGCCGCTCGCGGGTGCAGTTGCCGGGGTAACCGCGATCGTACTGGGGCCAGAGACCGTGCAACACAAAGCCCAGCTTGCGGGAACATTGATCCTTGTCCGCAGGTTTGACGGCGCAGTGCTCGGGCGACCAGGAGAGCGCCAGCGCATAGTAATCAAAGTCACCCGCCACCCCTTTCGCCTGCACCGCAGAGGAGAGCAGCAAACCACCAGCCAACAGGGCCATCATCTTCTTCATCTTTATATCCATCCAAACCGACTCTCGGGATGGCAGCCATGCTCCCATATTCCGGCGAGCGGAAACAGTGATCGCGACGCTGCTTGCGACAAGGGTCAGACCAGTCAGGGCTTTCACCGAGGGGCGACGAGGGGTAAGCTGACCGACCGGTGGACGCCTCGTCCACCACCCAAGCACTCCTCTTGGCAACCACAGGATGTAACATGATCCGCAAAAATCCCTCCGGCCACCTGCCGGTCATCGATGAATCCGCCTATATCGACAAAACCGCCATCATCTGCGGCAAGGTGATCATCAAAGAGAATGTCTTCGTCGGCCCCTACGCGGTGATCCGCGCCGACGAGGTGGATGCCAACGGCGAGATGGAGCCCATCGTCATCGGCGCCAACTCCAACATTCAGGACGGGGTGGTGATCCACTCCAAATCCGGCGCCGCCGTCACCATCGGCGAATACACCTCCATCGCCCACCGCTCCATCGTCCACGGGCCGTGCGAAGTGGGGAACCGGGTCTTTATCGGTTTCAACAGTGTGCTGTTCAACTGCCATATCGGCGATGGTGCCGTGGTGCGTCACAACTCGGTGATCGATGGCTGCGATCTGCCGCCGGAGTTCTACGTCCCCTCCACCACCCGCATCAACCAGCAGAGCGATCTGACCCATATCCCCCGGGTTTCAGTGGATGCCGCCGAGTTCTCCGAAGACGTGGCCCACACCAATATCGATCTGGTCAAAGGGTACAAGGCGCTCTCCAACGAGTTCTGATCCCTTTCTTTTATTACCAGAGAACAAAACGGGCGCCGAGGCGCCCGTTGCTGTTTCTATCGCTACTTAATATATGTGCGGGTCAGGAGCACTTCTTCAGGCTGATATGCCAGTTGGCACCGGACTGCACCTGATGCTTGGCAGCGAAGCTGTCCATGTTCAGCGCCACCGACACCTGCAGCAGGCTGTTGAGATAGACCAGCGGCTGCCCTTCCGGTACATCGCCAAAGCTGCTGACGTAGGGTGCCTTGCCGTCATATTTGACCGCAGAGCCTTCGCTGATCTTGATGCAGGCGGTATCCCCCTTGTTGATCCCCGCCTTGGTCAGCAGGGTATCGTCTATGTTGGTCCAGACGTTGCCGTACTGCACATCGAGGATCGGGATGGTGCCTTTGAGGGTGCCATCATTCTCGGCTACCGCAGCCTGATAGGGGATCTTCACCACCTCGGCAGGCAGTTTCGGGCCCACCTGCTCGTAGCTGATGGCACCGGAGGCGAGCCGGGCGCCGGTGTAGGCATACACATCGCGACCGTGGAAGGTGTAGGACTTCTCGGAGCCCTTGAGGCGGTTGGTCTTCTCGTCGATCTGGCGCACGGTGTCGATGCCGAAGTGTTCGGCTACCAGAGTCAGGGTGCCGTTATCCGGGCTGACGATGTAGTGGCCGCTCTTGGTCTTGAGCACCACCGACTTGCGATCGGTGCCGACACCCGGATCCACCACGCTGACGAACACTGTGCCCTTGGGCCAGTACTGCAGGGTCTGATAGAGGCGGTAGGAGGCTTCCCAGATGTTGTAGGCCGGGATCTCGTGGGTCAGGTCATAGAGCGGCAGGGTGCGATCCACCCCGAAGGCGACCCCCTTCATGGCCGAGACGGCGCCATCTTTAAGGCCAAAGTCGGTCTGGATCACCAGCGCCTCGTTGGCGGTGGCAACACTGCTGGCCAGCAGCAGGGCAAGCGCAATGGCGCGGGGAGCGGTACGAATATCCATATCTGAACTCCTGAAACGGTGGCAATGAGTGGTCAAAAACCTTCATTTGGCCATCCAGACTGCCACAACAGGAATTTATTGCAAGGTGTTAACACCAAAGTGAGCCGCCACTCGCAAAACAGAGGGGCTATGGCAGAAATTGTGCTCGCCAAAGCCGGTTGATGGCGTTATCAAAAGAGGGTTGTCACACTCGCCCCCGACAGGAGTCCCGCACCATGAATCCCGCCCCCGACACCACACTGTTACTGGAGATTGGCGAGCAGCGCAGTCAGGTCTGGCTTGGCCACGCCGATGCTCCCCTCGCCAGCTGGACGCTCGCTTTCGGCACCCGCGCCATCCAGCCCGGGCCATTTCGCCACGCGCCGCCCACCCCGCTCGAACTGGAGCGCGCCATCATGGTAGTAGAGGATGAGCTGATGCGCATCGCTCCCGATATACCGCCCGGTCTGCCTCTCACCCTGCGCAGCGAGCCCTCGCTGGCCGAAGGGCTGGGGGATAACACCATGAGCCGGGAACTGGTGGAACAAGCCTTTGGCCAGCTGGCCGCCATGGCTGAGGGGGATCCCCTCGCCGCCAGCCAGTTGCCGCGGGAGGAGGCGTTTGCCGCCGTGCTGCTGATCGTGCGAGAGTGGTTGCACCATCTGGCCAGCGAGCAGGTGTTGCAGGTTGAATAGCCGGCCGCGCCGGGGCTGACGCCAAGCGGGGTGGCATATACTCAATCATGTCCACCCCCGCAATCCGCCACCTGCGGATCCTTTACCCCACTCAGGAGAGACCCCGGCCATGGCCTGGTATCAGATTCGACTCGACCGTCCCAGAGCCACCCTGCTGGGGCTCGCCCTGCTGGTATTGGGCGGGCTGGGTTGCGTCCTCTATTACACCTATCTCAATATCCAGCACGATATGAACCTCATCACCGCCAAGCAGAAGAACGTGTTCGACGTCTTCTATCAGCGGGCCAAGATCCTCAAGGTGGAGAACATCGCCAGCTATCTGGCACAGCACCATCCGCTCGACCGGCGCCCGCCCCCGAGCGGCGTCGGCACCGACTATCTCTACGGCTACGACCTCAAGAGCAAGGAGCGCTTTGCCGATGTCCCGCTGCAATACCCGGCGGCCAATATCCTCAACACCTTCCGTTACGCCCTCTCCTACCCGGAGGTGATCAACATCTACACCATCTGGGACGACTACCGGCTGATCGGCATGGTGGCCAACGAGCGCATCCTGCCCGCCAAACTGGGCTCTGTCCGGGTGGATCTGATGAGTTTTCGCCCCTGGTATCACTACTTCGGCTGCGCCAGCTTCAGCAAGCTCCGGCACTTCTGCAGCACCGATGAAGCGGTGGTCTCCGATATCGAGGTAGACAGTTTCAGCCTGCGCAACACCATAGTGATGTACTTCCCCTTCACCTATCAGCTGGGGCGCGGCGGCTACAAATATGGCCTGCTGGCCATCGACATCGCGGTAGATGAAGCCTTCAACGAGGTGCTGCGCCCCTTTCAACATCTCAACCCGAGCCGCACCGCCATCGCCTTCGATGCCGCCGAGCCGTGCCGTGCCTTTCATCTCTGTCTCAACAAACCCTTTATGCAGACCAAAAGCGGCGCCGTGCTCTATCTGAAGTGGTCCTACTCCTGGCTCGACTTCATCAAGCTGGCGCTCCACAGCGCAGCCTTCAAGGTCTACATCATCATCATTCTGCTGGCGATGGTGGCGTGGAAGCAGCTCTACCAGCGGCTGCGTACCCTGGCTCACACCGACCACCTGACCCAGCTGCCGCGGCGCGACATCCTCAACCGCACCATGCTGCACGAGCACGACTACCTGATGATCCTCGACATCGACAACTTCAAGTCGATCAACGACACCTATGGCCACGGTATTGGCGATCAGGCGCTGGTCGCTTTTTCCCGCCACCTCAGGAGCAATATCCGCAAGGTGGACAGCGCCATCCGCTGGGGCGGCGAGGAGTTCATCGTGCTGTTCAAGGGGATGGACGATGACGAGATGATGCGCCACTCCGCCGCCCGGCTGCTGGCTCGCCCCCTCACCATTGCCGAGCTGCCCGACCCCATCACCTTCTCGGCCGGCGTGATCCGCATTCGCGACTACCTGTCGGTGGCCGAGGCGGTGCATCTGGCCGATGAGCTGCTCTATCACGTCAAACAGCAGGGCAAACACAATATCGCCAGCTACGATGGCCAGCGGATCCACCTGATCCGCAACCCCGACGCCGAAACCGCCAGCTAAGCTGGCCCGCCTTCTGCCACTCCCCCTCTATCTGTTACCATCGCGGCCACGATCACTCACAGCATCGTGGCCGCAGGCCGCGATAACCCCGACTGGTGCCCCTATGTCCACAGCCTCTTTTGCCGAACTGGCCCTCTCCCCCCGCTTGCAGCAGACCCTGACCGAACTGGGCTATGCCGCGCCGACCCCGGTGCAGGCCAGCGCCATCCCCGTCATTCTGGCGGGGCGCGATCTGATGGCGGGCGCCCAGACCGGCACCGGCAAGACCGCAGCCTTCGTGCTGCCACTGCTGGAGCAGCTGCTACAGCAGCCACAGGCAGAGCCCCGCCCGATCCGCGCGCTGGTGCTGGTGCCGACCCGCGAGCTGGCGGTGCAGGTCGCCGAGAGTGTGGCGCGCTACGGTCAAGGCACCGGTCTCACCAGCACGCTGGTCTACGGCGGGGTGAGTATCGCAGCGCAGGTCGAGGCGCTTCAAGCCGGAGTGGATATTCTGATCGCCACCCCGGGCCGCCTGCTCGACCATCTGCGACAGGGGGCCTTGAGTCTGGCGGCGCTGCGCCATCTGGTGTTTGACGAGGCGGATCGCATGCTCGACATGGGCTTTATGGACGAGATCAAGGCGCTGCTCAAACAGATCCCGGCGGATCGCCAGACCCTGCTCTTCTCCGCCACCTGCGATGACAACCTGTTTGCCTTGAGCAAGGTGCTGCTACGCGACCCCGAACTGATTGAAGTAGCGCCACGCAACACCACGGCAGCCGAAGTAGAGCAGCGGGTTTATACGGTGGACAGCGATCGCAAGCTGGCGCTGGTCGAACATATGCTGAAAGTGAAAGGCTGGGCACCGGCCCTCATCTTCAGCCGCACCCGTCAGGGGACCGACAAACTGGCCCAGCAGCTTGGCAAGGCGGGCATCAATGCGCTGGCCTTCCACGGCGACCTGTCGCAGAGCGCGCGGGAAAAAGTGCTGCTGGAGTTTCGCGCCGGCACCTTGCAGGCGCTGGTCGCCACCGACGTGGCGGCCCGCGGCCTCGATATCACGGATCTCAACTACGTGATTAACCTTGAGTTCCCGTTTGTGGCTGAGGATTACGTCCACCGTATCGGTCGCACCGGCCGCGCCGGCAACAAGGGGCTCGCCATCACCCTGTTCAGCCCGGAAGATGCGCCGCTGCTGGAGAAGGTAGAAGCGGTGCTCGACACTCGTTTGCCCCAGCAGTGGTTCCCCGGCTTTGAGCCGGATCTCACTCGCTTCGAGCCCGAGCCGCGCCGCAACAGCAAGGCGGCCCAGAAACAGCGCGCCAGAAAGCAGGCCCTCGCTGGCAACAAGGGTGGCAAGGGCCGGCGCTAACCTCCGCCAATCCCTGCAAACCCATCCCTGTAAACCGGAACAAGCCCCTGCGCGGCCGCTTTTACCGCCGTGCGGGGGCGCAGCGGCAAACCGGTTCACTATAAGCAGGATTTATGGGTTTTCCCGAAATGACCCAACTCCAGCTTATACCGATGTCCGCCACGCCCCGTCTGCCATAAAGGGGCAACTGCGGGGCTGCGAGCCCTATAAAAAGAGAACGCCCGATCGGGCGTTCTTTTTCCTTTGACGCTTCAACCCATCCTCCCCTGCCAACCCCTTCTGCCCACAGATACTGCGAGCCTACGCAGCAACGGCTAGGGCGCAGTCGCAAGCTCGGGTGGCAGGGTACGCAGGATCTGCCGCTCCGCCAGGGTCGAGAGGATAAACATCACCATATAGCCAAGCCCCAACGCCACGATAATCGCCACCACGTTGGCGGTGAACTCGGCCACCAGATAGTAGGCGGCGACCAGTGCCACTATGCCCGCCAGCCGGATCAACAAACTCTGGGTAAAGTAACCGTGGGCCTTGATATAGGCGAGCTGATAGCCATTGAGCATCATAAAGATGAAGAAGATGGAGAAGTGGAACAGCACCGGCACCGCCCCCACGTAGTCGGCGGGGAAGAACAACAGCACCAGCGGTTTGCCCGCCAGCAGCATCAAGCCAAAGAAGGCCAGACTGACGATGGCGGAGAGACGGAAGATCCAGCTGCGGATCATCCTGATCTGGCGGTGATCGCCGTTGCGCAGATTGACCGCCAGCTCAGGCAGCACAAAGCGGTAGATGGGGAAGACGAACAAGGTGGTCATATAGGTGAAGATGGGGCGCACCACCACCTGAAAATCCCCCAGCTCGTCGAGGCTGAAGTGGCGGATGGTGAGCAGCACTGTGATGTAAATCATCAGGATGCTGGCCCCAGCCTCCAGCGAGGCGGTAAAGCTCTTCTTCACATAGCTCACCATCTCGGGGCCGAGCGCCACCTTGGCGAGCGGCCTGGTGGCGATGGCCCGGCGCCGCGAAACATACATATAACCGGCGATGGCGAGCGAGGAAAAGGTCAGCCCGTAGAAGAGCGAAGCGAGCGCATCCATCCCCAGCCCGAAATAGCAGGCCATAAACAGCAGGCCGTTGGCCAGCGGCTCCAGCCAGGTAACCCGGTTGGAGAGCGCATACATCCGGTACATGGCCACCAGATTGGTGAAGTAGACCTTGAGCCCCAGCCCGAAGATAACCCCCACCAGTTGCAGATACTCCACCCGGATATGGAGCCCGTGCTTGATATAGGGGATCACCGCCCCCCAGGTGAGCAGCACGATGCCGATGAGGAAGTAGCGAAAGATATTGATGATGTCCCGATCGTTTTTGGTCTGGGAGTAGCTCACCACCATGGAGGAGCGAAAACCTGTCATCAGGATAAAGGAGAGGGAGATCAAATCGACCACGCTGTTGAACAGCGCCAGCTCCCCCTTGGCGACCCACTGCGCCAGCCACACCTTGAAGGCGAAGCCGATAACGATGCTGACCAGCGAGGCCCACATCCCGGTGATAAAGGCCTGTTTGAGGCGAGCGAGAGAGGCATATTGCATAACGAAAATTTATGGTTTTCCGGGGAATGACTAAACGCCATCTTATGAAAGCCCACCCGCCTTGAACAGCCTTAATCCCGCGCACTCACAACAACCAAGGGCAAAAGGCCCGATCCCGGGCGTTTTGCTGTTCATCACTTTTGATTGCCCGCCGGTTGCCCTGCACCAGCCCAACTCCACAAGGCCAAAGCAGCCCAAATAACCAGCCGCAATTAATCGAAAGCTCAATTTGATGCAATTGATGGATTTGGCATCCATCAATACCCCTTTTATAGTAGGGGGGCTGAAGCGGCCTCAATCGCTCCCTCCCCACTCATTCCGGACAGGAATCTTATGAAAAAACTCACTCTCGCCCAGCTCGCCGCACTCGTGACCGTGCTGCTGGCTATCGTCTGCTGGCAGCTGCCAGCCCCGGCCGGACTGGCACCGGCGGCCTACCACACCGCCATTCTGTTTATCGCCACCATTCTGGTCATCGTCACCAACATAGCGCCGACCGGCTATATCGCCATCCTCTCCCTCGGGCTCTACGCCGTGCTCCATGCCGGCGGCGAAGCGACCCCCAAGGCGGCCATCGAAGGGGCGCTGGTCGACTTCAACCACCCGCTGATCTGGCTTATCGTCATCGCCTTCATGATTGCCAGCGCCTTTGCCAAGACCGGCCTTGGCAAGCGGATCGCCCTGCTGCTGCTCAGCCGCTTTGGCCAGTCCACCCTGCGCTCCGCCTACTGTCTGGCGGTTGCCGACTTTATTCTGGCTCCCGCCACTCCGAGCAACACGGCCCGCGCCGCCATCGTCGCCCCCATTGCGGACTCGCTGGCCAAGACCATCAACAAGGATGACCGCAAGCTGGGGCAGTTCCTGCTCTCCAGCGTCAGCGCCATGAACGACGCCTCGGCGGTCGCCTTCAGCACCGGCTTTGCCGGCAATCTGGCGCTGGTCGGCATTGCCGCCAGCGTCGCCGGGCTCACGGTCGGCTTTCGCGAATGGGCGCTCTACCTGCTGCCGCCCGCCATCGGTCTGCTGCTGATCATGCCGCTGGTGCTCTATCTGGTGATCCGCCCCGAGACCCGCGACACGCCGGATGCCCCCCGCTTCGCCCGCGAGGAGCTGGCCAAAATGGGCCCCCTCTCCCGCCATGAGAAGAGCCTGCTCGGGGTCTTTGTCGGTCTGGTGGTGCTCTGGGTCGGCGGCAGCAATCTGGGGCTGGATGCCACCACGGTCGCCTTTCTCGGTCTGGCCGCCCTGCTGCTGCTCGGGGTGCTGAACTGGAACGATGTGAAGGGCAACAGCGCCGCCTTCGATACCCTGATCTGGTTCAGCGTGCTGATGGGGATGGCCGACAACCTGAAACGGGTCGGCTTTACCGGCTGGCTGGGGGATGAACTCTCCGGCTTTATGCACAGCACCCTCGGCGGGCTCGGCACCATTCCCATGCTGCTGGTGGTGATGGGGCTCTACCTCTTTACCTCCTACGCCTTCGCCTCGGCCACCGCCAAGGTGGTGGCGCTGGCACCGGTGATTGCCGGGGCCCTGCTGGCGGTCGGCGTGCCTGCCGAGCTCGCCATCTTCAGCATCGCCGCCATCACCAACGTCGGCTGCAACCTCGCCACCTACTCCCACGCCCGCATCCCGCTGCTGATGGGGATGGGCTATCACACCAGCGCGGAGTGGATGCGGATCGGTCTGGTGATCGCCATCGTGGGCTTTGCCGTGGTGATGAGCATCGGCCTCACCTGGTGGCAGTGGCTGATCTGATAACAAAAAGGGCCCGTAACGGGCCCTTTTGCATAGAGGGTGTGCAACGTTCCATACCGGCGCTGCCCTTGCCACAAGCCGCGGCATTGTTAAAAACAGCGCGGGTCAGCTCTGGGGCGCCGCCTTGATCAGCTCTTCATAGTGATCGATCAGTTCGGGCCCGTGCAGCGGCGAGTCGTGACCGCCAATCACCGTCTTGATCGGCAACTTCATCGCTTTGAGCCGCTCGATGGTCTGCGGATACTCCTTCACATTGGCAAAGCTCAGGTTGCCCAGCTTCTCCTTGAGAATGCAGTTGCCATAGAGCACCTGCTCGTCGGGGAAGTAGACAAAGATGCCGTCCGGCGTATGGGCCGGGCCCGCGTAGAAGGCGCGCACCTTGCCCTCTTGCAGGGTGAAGTCGCCATCGTGCACCACGTTGGGCAGCACCAGCGGCAGATCCGGGTACTCCGGCAGCCCCTTGCGGGTAAAGGCGACAATCTCGGCCCAGTCGCTCTTCATCAGATCCCGGGTCTGGCGTGTCGCCACCACCTTGGCCCCGATGGACTTCCAGTAGGCGTTACCACCCGCCCGATCGGTATGGTAGTTGGTGTTGATCACCTCCAGCACCGGCTTGCTGCTGACCCGTTTAATGAGCTTGTGCAGCTCGCGGGCGGTATCCGGCGTCCAGGTCGCCCCCACCACCGTCACCCCCTTGGCCCCGAAATAGACCATGGAGTTCTCTTTGACGTAGTAGTTGTCCTCCACCACATAGACAGGGCCACTTACCTGCTTGAGGGAGATCCCCGCCGCCCGCACGCTGCCACCCCAGAAACTCGCCATCAGCACCACGGCCCCGGCCAATCCGCACTTCATCCAACCTTTCATCATCTTGCTCCCTCGAACCAACCGCCCCCTCGCCACCCCTGTGGCAAGCCGGGCCTTTTAAGCAGTGGGCAGAAGATACGGGGGATTTGTGAGGGGAAAATGAGGTTGTGTGAAGTCTGGGTGAAGTCAGGATCAATCTGCAGCGACCCCCTGTTCGCGAACGTCCGAATACGCTGCGCTATTCGAACCTGCAACACAGATAGCAACCCCTCACCCTAACCCTCTCCCGAGGGAGAGGGGATGGTCCGTACCAATTCCACGCTACTCATATTCACCCGAACCACAGAGCCAACACACAACCAGCGGAGCATATTTGCCCCCTTCTCCCACTCTTGATCACAGACAAGGGGAGAAGGGCCGGGGATGAGGGGGAGGTAACAATATGCCACATCATGTAGGGTCGATTAGCGCAGCGTAATCGTCCGCATACCGCCACGCACCGAGTCATGGCAAGACCAACAGGAAACTCTGAATATCACCAGCTTCTCGGCCACGACCCATTCATTCTCATTGAGGGCTTCATAAGCATCCACAAATTGAATACACTGAAAACGATTTTATCTATTTTCGTGTAAATTTCAGGAGGCATTTTGGAGATAATATCGAGTTCATGGGTCCACCCCGATGCAATACATTAAGGCTCTTTCTCTTTTGACTGTGGTCATAGTTGCCCTATTATTAGGGTAGAGTCAATACATGCATTAAACCAAGTTGTCGGATATGTGAAGTTTTTAAATAAATCCGTCGGTGAGGTTTACTTTAGAGGGCAGTGTGATTTATATAAAAAGTTACTACCAAGTATATATAGGTATGGTACAAGTAATTCATCTGTAGCAACAAGAAACCGTAAGATATCAACCTATATCAATACCTGTACTAGTGGAATGCCATGCATTTCAAATATCAATATCAATGTCAGGGAACCGTTACTACAACATTATGGAATAAAGACAAGATGGCTGGACTTAGTTGATAACTTATGGATTGCGCTTTGGTTTAGCATCCATAAATATAAAACCAGTACGCATGATAGAACATATGAATATGTATATGCTCGTGATGACGATGAATCATCCGCTTATATACTAATGGTTTTTTCTGATGCAGATGTAAAATCTCCTGTCACCGATGGATATTACGTTGGAAAAACTACCGAACTAGTTGATTTAAGAGTTGCTGCACCATCTGTTTTTCTAAGACCGCATGCACAGCACGCCATACTAATCAAACCTAAAGTCAATCAAAAAATCCAAGATGTTGACTTGGCCAAAAATGTCTGTCTAGCAATCGAAATGAACGTTGGCAAAATAAAAAAATGGCTTGGCTCCGGCTTATTAATAAGCGCCGAAAATATTTATCCCCCTCCTGTTTTTGATAATGGATACAGCATACTTTTAGAGCAAGCGCCTCATAGCAAAGAAGATATGAAAAACTTCGGAAGTATAACTTCCATGTCATATTCATCCCAGCAAATATAGTTCAACAGGATATACAATAACTTTAATTCTAAAATTATAACATTGAGTTACTTGGAAGGGGTTGCTTTGTTAATATCCATAGAAAAAACCACCCGCTATGCGGGTGGTTTTTTCATTATCTTCGGATAAACCAAAGAGATTTCACTCACAACACCAATCAAGCCAACGGCGGCGTCCGTGGCGGCACCATCCGCTTGCTGCCGGTAGACTCGAAGGCCGAGGCAAAGCGCAGCAGGTTGTTGTCGTCATAGGCGCGACCGGCGAAGGTCAGGCCCACCGGCATACCGATATCGGCCATCACCCCCATGGGGACGGTGACAGTCGGCACGCCGAGGTGGCGAATGGCGAGGTTGCCGTTGGCCACCCAGATGCCGTTGCTCCAGGCGATATCGGCAGAGGCCGGATTCACATCCGCATCAGCCGGGGCGACGTCGGCGACGGTGGGGAACAGCACGGCGTCGAGCTTGAGCCCGTCCATCCAGTCCTCGAGATCCAGCTTGCGGGTCTTCTCCAGGCCGCGCAGGCCGTCCGGCACTGTGGGGATCTCGTCAAAGCGCTTGATGCCGCGCTTGGCCATATTGACGTACTCGTCCATGCCCGCCGCCAGATCGCCCTCGCGGTTCGGCAGGGTGCCCGGGTCGTGGGGGAAGATCTTCGGCCCATCGACATCGGCCAGCTTGTTGAGCTTGGGATCGCCGTTGGCACGCAGGAAGTCGTCGAACGCCCAGCCGGAGAGCTCCCACAGCTCGTCGTTGAGAAACTCCGGGCTCACGATGCCGCGATTGAACACGGTCGGCGCGCCGGGTCGGTCCCCTTCGCAGTTGGAGACCAGCGGGAAGTCCACTTCGATGACTTCGGCGCCAGCGGCTTCCAGCGCCTTGCGCGCATCTTCCCAGAGGGCGATCACGGTCTCGCGGGTATGGATGCGCTGACCGGTCGGGCCGCCGATGCCGGGGTTTTCGCTGGTGCCGGCCAGTTCATCCTTGTTGATAAACATGCGCGGCACGCCGAGGCGCTTGCCCTTGAGGGCATCGGCCTTGGCAGCCAGATCCAGATAGGAAGCCGGACGCACTTCAGAGGCCTTGGGCAGCTGCACCCAGGGTTGCAGGCGCCACAGATCGCCACGGGTATCGGCATCGTCGGCGACCACTACATCGAGCACTTCCAAGAGGTCATTCATGGTGCGGGCATAGGGCACCACCACATCCATGGTCGGAGTCAGCGGCCAGTTGCCGCGCACCGAGATGACGCCACGGGACGGGGTGTAGGCGCACAGACCGTTGTTGGAGGCAGGGCCACGGCCGCTCGACCAGGTCTCTTCGGCCAGACCAAAGGCGGAGAAGCTGGCGGCGGTGGCGGTACCGGCGCCGTTGGAGGAGCCGGAAGCAAACGGCGCGGTCAGGTAGTCGGCGTTGTAGGGGCTCTCGGCACGGCCATAGACGCCGCGCTGCATGCCGCCATTGGCCATCGGTGGCATATTGGTTTTGCCAAGGCAGATGGCACCGGCGGCGCGCAGGCGCTCAACGGTAAAGGCATCGCGCTGGGCCACCAAATCCTTGAAGGCCGGGCTGCCGGAGGCGGCGGTCAGCCCCTTGACCAGATAGCTGTCTTTGGCGGTGTAGGGGATGCCGTCGAGCGGGCTCAGGGTTTCGCCACGGGCGCGGCGGGCATCGGAAGCTTCGGCTTCTTTCAGCGCATCGGGATTGGCGACCACCACGGCGTTGAGTTTGGTGGCAGTCTCGGGGCCGTTGTAGGCCTCGATACGGGCCAGATAGGCCTTGACCAGTTCGACCGCTGTAGTGCGGCCTGATTCGAGCGCGGCACGCAGCTCGGCAATGGAAACCTCGGTCACTTCGATCATGGGGATCTCCTGTAAAAGGGTGACTGTTTGTCATGATGATCGCCGCATCTGCGCCGGCGACCATCACACCATCAAGAGAGAAAACCCCACGGCGTGGGGTTTTGAATTTCTACACTCTTCGACCAGCTTATTGACCTGAAGGGATCTGCTGGGTAATGCAGTGAATATTGCCACCGCCCAGCAGGATCTCGCGGGCCGGCACGCCGACCACAGTATGATCCGGGAAGATCTCTTCCAGAATGCGCTGGGCTTCGCCATCGGTGGCGGCATCCAGCAGCGGATAGACGATGCGATCGTTGGTGATGAGGAAGTTCACATAGGAACCGGCCAGACGGCCTTCTGCCTCGCGCGGTACACCGGTTCCGCTCTCGACACCGGCAGACTCCTCTTCAGTGCAGAACAGCGGGCCCGGCTGGGGCAGCTTCCACACTTTCAGCTTGCGACCCTTGGCATCGACCGCCGCTTCCAGCACCTTGAGGGCGGCCACGGAGCGGGCGTACTGGGGATCGTTCTGATCGTCAGTCCAGTGCAGGGCAACTTCACCCGGGCGCACGAAGCAGCACATGTTGTCGATGTGGCCGTCGGTTTCGTCCATGTAGACGCCTTCGTCCAGCCAGATAAAGCTGGTAACGCCCAGATAGTCGCGCAGGTGCGCTTCGATCTGCTCTTTGGTCAGGTGCGGGTTGCGGTTTTCGTTGAGCAGGCACTCGGCGGTGGTCAGGCAGGTGCCTTCACCATCGACGTGGATGGAGCCCCCTTCCAGAATCAGCGGCGCATCGTAGCGAGCCATCTCGTGCTGAGTCAGCATCTGGGCTGCGACCTCTTCATCCTGATTCCAGGGGTAGTAGAGACCGCCCTTGTGGCCGCCCCAGGCGTTGAAGCCCCAATCCACGCCGCGGCACTCGCCGGCAGCGTTTGTAACGATGGTCGGGCCGGTATCGCGGGCCCAGCAGTCATCGCTGTCCATTTCAACCAGAGTGACGTGGGCGGGCATGATGGCGCGGGCCTGCTCCATAAACTGGGCCGGAACCCCCATAAAGACCGGAGTCGCGCCACCGATGGCATCGGCCACCTTGGCGAAGGTCTCTTGCGCGAAGCGACCGGCTACGCGCCAGTTGTCCGGGCGAAACGGCCAGATCATCCAGACGGCCTGCTGGTGCGCCCACTCGGCGGGCATGGTGAAGCCGTCGGCGGCCGGCGTGGAGTTAATGGTCTTGATGCTCATCGCAAGGCTCCTTGCATGGATTGAGGCCCCCGTTTACGCCCGATGCGGCGCGGGAACCCGGAAAAATAAGAGTGGGTCGCAGATTAAGACGTTGCGCCCCCATCCATCAAATGAATAGGATGGATTGTTCCATAAACACGGCGAATAATCACCCCATGAAACTGCACCAGCTCGACCTCAATCTGCTGCTCGCGTTTGACGCCCTGATGACGCAGGGCAGCGTCACCCGCGCCGCCGAGGCGCTCTTTATCAGCCAACCCGCCATGAGCCACTCCCTTAACCGGCTGCGCACCTTTCTCGGCGACCCGCTCTTGGTGCGCACCCCGCAGGGGATGCTGCCGACCCCGCGCGCCCAGCGGCTGCATCTCGGGGTGCAGCAGGCGCTGCGGCTGCTGGAGCAGCAGCTCACCGAGGAAGAAGAGTTCGAGCCGAGCCAGTCGAAGCGGCGCTTCGTGCTCTGCACCACAGATTACGTGGAGTGCGTGCTGATCCCGCCGCTTATTCAGCGGCTCAGACGGCTGGCGCCCGGGGTCACCATCGAGATCCGCATCCTGCGCGACACTCTGCCCGAAGCCGAGCTGGCAAGCGGCGAGATCGATCTGGTGCTGGGCTTTGACGAGTACATGCAGGTGCCGGGGTATCTGGGCAAGGAGACCTGGCTCACCGAACCGCTGGCCGGACTGGTGCGCGCCGATCTGCCGATTGCCAAATCGGCCCCCGCCGGTGCCGAGGATGACCCCTCCCAGTGGATGGAGCGCATCACCCTGCAGCAGCTCATCGCCATGCCCCATGTGTTCCACTCGCCGCTGGGCACCTCGGAGGCGAGCCTCGACCGCTATCTGAAGAGTCAGGGCTTTAGCCGCACCATCTCGGTCAACAGCCAGAGTTATATGTCCGCCGCCGCCATCGTCAGCCAGAGCGATCACCTGCTGGTGCTGCCCAGCATGGTGGCCGAGCTGCTCGCCACCCACTGGCCGCTGAAAAGCCTGCCGCTGCCCGAAGACGTGCCGGATTATCACCTCAACTGCGTCTGGCACCCCGTGCACGCCCAGCAACCGGCGCTGGTATGGCTGAAAGATTTGATGAAGGAGCTGGTGGGGCCGAGGTAAAACCGCGGCGTCTGGCATACCCCATCGGCGCATACGCAACAACCGGCGCAGGTGTAGCTCAAGGATTTGATGAAGGTGCTTGTTGACCGACCACTATGCCCGCACAGACCTCGATCAGTTCCCCCTCCCTCTGGGAGAGGGTTAGGGTGAGGGCTGCTCCTGCTCCCTCCCCCTCATCCCCAGCCCTTCTCCCGCAAGGGGAGAAGGGAGCCGTTACGCTACAACTTGCAGCATCGTAGTCAGCCAGGCGATTCCCAATACATTCAAAAAGTTAACGTCATCTTCGTATTACCCAATCCCGATAGCTCCTCGAGCTGTTCCCTCTCCCATTGGGAGAGGGAGAGGGATAGGGTGAGGGGGCTTCTTCCCCCTCATCCCCAACCCTTTTCCCGCAAGGGGAGAAGGGAGCCGTTACGCTACAACTTGCTGCATAGCAGACAACCAGTTCGCCAGTCAGGCGATTCCACATACATTCAAAAAGTTACCGTCATCTTCGTATTACCCAATCCAGCTTCCCCTGCTCGAATCCGGCAATGAACACTGTGATGATCAGCCCAATCCCAACCACAACTCGATCTGTTCCCTCTCCCTTTGGGAGAGGGCTAGGGTGAGGGGACGCAATACCCAACCGGTAAACAGATGGGAAGCTGGCTATATCTATAGGGCGATACGGAGCAGGGGCAATTTATGGAGAGCAACCTCTTTGCCAAGCGGCTGAGACGGGATGCCACGCAGGCAGAGCAGAAACTGTGGCAACAGCTGCGCAATCGCCGTCTGGCGGGGCTGAAATTTCGCAGCCAAATGCCCATCGGCCCCTATGTGGTGGATTTTATCTGCCTTGAACAGGGATTGATTATCGAAGTGGATGGTTCGCAACATGGAACACAAGCGAACCAGATGCATGACGAGGCTCGGACAGCCTATCTCAATCAGCAGGGATTTCGGGTGATACGAGTGTGGAATAACGATGTACTGGGCAGGCTCAACTCCGTGCTGGATTTTATCCTGCGCTCATTACGCCAATCTGATTGACCCCTTCCCCCTCAATTTACAAAACAAAAACGGAGAAGGGGAAACCCAACTTACGCCCGCAGGGCCCGCATCAGCTGGGCGACCACGTCGTCGAGCAGGGGGCGATCGGGGCGGCACTGGGCGAAGGTGATAAGGCCCTGCAGGTTGATCAGCAGCAGGGCGGTGAGAGTGCGGATATCCCGATCCGGCGCCAGTTCACCGCACTGCTGCGCCTGCGTCAGCAGATCCGCCAGCTCCTGCTCCAGCTCGCCGTAGATCCCCTTGACCCGCAGGGTCAGCTCTTCATCCTGTTCGCTCAGCTCCATCATGGTGCGGGTCACCAGACAGGTGCCACAGAGCGCCTCGGTCACCACCTGATCGAGATAGGCAGCAAGACCGGCCAGCGGGCTCGGATTGTCGAGCAGGGAGCGACGCAGGGCTCGCTTGCTCTCCACATAGTGATCGACAGCCGCCAGCAGCAGGCCGCGCTTGTTGCCAAAGGCGCCGTAGATGCTGCCAGGGTGCAGGCCGGTAGCGGCCACAAGCTCCTGCATGGTGGTCTTGGCGTACCCCTTGGCGCGAAACGCCTCCATGGCATTTCGTAGCACCTCGTCACGATCAAACTCGGCAATGCGCATGGCTCCTCCCGTCGGAAATGGTTCGTTGCCACGGCACAAAAAGAGCCGCTGGCAACGCGCGCTGGAAAAGGTCGGCAAGTGTACCCCACTCGCAGGTCGGGGCCAACCATCTTGAACGCGCATTCAAAAAAGACTTGCATCGGAACAAAAAAACGTCTTGAATGCACGTTCAAGAATAACCCGTTCAGGACACACTATCATGAATACCCTGTTTCAGCCGTATCGCCTTAATGAGACTCTGACCCTGGCCAACCGCTTCATGATGGCCCCGCTCACCCGCTGCATGGCAGGCCCCGGTCTGGTGCCGACCGAGCAGATGGCTGCCTATTATGCTCGCCGTGCCGACATCGGCCTGATTGTCTCCGAAGCCGTCATCATCCGCCCCGATGCGCAGGGCTATCCCAATACCCCGGGCCTCTTCACCCAGGCTCAGATCGATGGCTGGAAGAAAGTGACCAGCGCCGTACACGCCAAGGGCGGCAAGATCTTCGCCCAGCTGTGGCACGTCGGCCGCCTCTCCCACCCCTTCTTCCATCAGGCTGAAGTGCTGGCTCCCTCTGCCGTGGCGCACGAGGGCACTGTGCCCCGCATGCGCGAGCTGACATATCAGGTGCCACGCGCCCTGACCGAGGCCGAAATCGCCCAGCTAGTGCAGGATTACGCGACAGCCGCTGCCAACGCCATCGAGGCGGGCTTTGACGGGGTGGAGATCCACGGTGCCAACGGCTACCTGATCGACCAGTTCCTGCACCACTCCACCAACCTGCGCACTGACAACTACGGTGGCTGCCCGGAAAATATGAGCCGCTTCGCGCTGGAAGTGGTCGATGCCATCAGTGCCCGCATCGGCGGTGATCGGGTCGGTATTCGCCTCTCCCCGGGTGCCTATGTCCATCTGGCGGGCAGACCGGAAGATCGCGCCGTGTTCGACTACCTGCTGGGCAAGCTGAACGATCGCCCGCTGGCCTATATCCACCTCGGCATCTTCGATGACAACCTCACCTTCGATTATCTGGGTGGCCGCGCCTCCGACTATCTGCGCGCCCACTACAAGGGCAATCTGGTCGGGGTGGGCAACTACGACGCCGAGCGCGCCGCTGCAGCCATCGAGGCCAACCGCTTCGATCTGGTGGCCATCGGTCGTCCACTTATCGCCAACCCGGACTATCTGGCCAAGGTGAAAAATGGCGAAGCGCTGGTGCCCTACGCCGACACCATGCTGGCCGAGCTGGTCTAACCGCATCGGTATCGCCAGACGACAGACAATAAAAAACGAGGGGAGCAGTTGCTCCCCTCGTGCTATCTGGCTGATGCCGTATTGCGTTGGTGCGGACTTAATTGGTGCGGAAGAGGGCCTCGATGGAGAGCCCCTGGCTCAGCAGGATCTCCCGCAGACGACGCAGCCCCTCGACCTGGATCTGACGTACCCGCTCGCGGGTCAGGCCAATCTCGGCCCCCACATCCTCAAGGGTGGCTGGCTCGTAACCCAGCAAGCCGAAACGACGCGCCAGCACTTCCCGCTGTTTGGGGTTGAGCTCCTCCAGCCAGTGCACAATGCTGCTGCGCATATCATCTTCCTGTGACTCCAGCTCCGGCCCCATGCCGCGCTCGTCGGAGAGCACATCCAGCAGAGCCTTGTCGCGATCGCCACCGATGGGGGTATCCACCGAGGTGATCTTCTCGTTGAGCTTGAGCATGCGGTTCACATTGTCCACCGAGCAATCGAGTGCCTGAGCGATATCTTCGGCGGTCGGCTCGTGATCGAGACGGTGAGAGAGTTCACGCGCGGTGCGCAGGTAAACGTTTAACTCCTTGACCACATGAATGGGCAGACGGATGGTGCGAGTCTGGTTCATGATGGCCCGCTCGATGGTCTGGCGGATCCACCAGGTGGCATAGGTAGAGAAACGGAAGCCGCGCTCGGGGTCGAACTTCTCGACCGCGCGGATAAGACCGAGGTTGCCCTCTTCGATGAGATCCAGCAGCACCAGGCCGCGGTTGTTGTAACGACGGGCGATTTTGACCACCAGTCGCAGGTTGGACTCGATCATGCGCTTGCGGGCTGCTTTGTCACCCCGCAAGGCACGACGGGCGTAATAGACTTCTTCTTCGGCAGTGAGGAGGGGGGAGAAGCCAATCTCCCCCAGATAGAGCTGGGTGGCATCCATCACCTTGTTCAGTTCCGGTGCCAGCAATTCATCGGAGATGGTCTCTTCCGCCTCGGCGGCCACCTCCTCCAGCTCTTCTACCTCTTCGTGAGACTCGGGGTCAGCGTCAAACTCTAACTCTGCATCCTGCATTACCAGTTGTTCTTGGCTCATGGTGTGTCTCCCTGACGTTACCAGAGTAAGACGGTCTCTCTGGGGTTAACGCTTTGGCAAATAGCTCATCGGATTGATCGACTTGCCTCTGTACCGGATCTCGAAATGCAATCGCACATCCGGCGCGTCCGTGCTGCCCATGTTGGCAATGACCGAGCCCCCCTTGACGCTGTCCCCTTCCTTCACCCGCAACTCGTCGTTGTGTGCGTAGGCGGAGAGATAGTCATCATCATGCTTGAGGATGATCAGCTTGCCGTACCCCCTTAAAGCACTGCCAGCGTATACGACCTTACCGCTGCTGGCGGCGTAGACGGGTTGCCCCTTCTGGCCGGCTATGTCGATACCCTTGTTACCCTGTTCTGCAACAGAGAACCCCTCGACGATCCGGCCTTTTGCGGGCCAGTGCCAGGAGAGTCTCGACTGGGAGTTGTCTGTTTTTTGTTCTTTGACCTGAGCGTATTCCTTCGGTGCCTCCGCAGCAACGGATTTCTGCGAGATGAATGGCGTGGTCTGACCAGATCCGCTTGGTTCTGCCAACGGACGCGGGCCACTGCTCGGTCGGGTCGTGGTGGTCTGCACCGGAACCGGTGTCACCGGGCGGGTTGCGGCTACCATCTGGGTGCTGCTGCCGCCAGCAGACTGAACGTTGAGCACCTGACCCGGTTGCAGGGCGTAGGGGGCACTCAGGTTGTTGCTCTGGGCCAGCGCCTGCGGCGTCATGCCGAACTGGCGGCCGATACTGCTCAGGGTATCGCCGCGACGCACCTCATAGGTGCCGGAACTGCGGCTGCTGCTTACGCTGGCGCTGGAACCATCGAGTCGCAAGCGCTGCCCCGGATAGATGTTGTAGGGCGGGCTGATGTTGTTGAGGCTGGCCAGCGACGGCACATCGTTACCGGAGTTGAAGGCGATGGAATAGAGGGTATCGCCCCGCTTCACCACATAGCTGTTGCCCTGAATGGGGGCACTGACCTGAGCGCCGGCCTGACGGGTCGGGATGGTCGAGACGAAGGGACCATCACCCAGCCCCTCAACCGGAGCGGCATTTTTACTGGAGGAACAGGCAAGCAGCAGCCATGAAAGAACGACGACACTGCTTCCCTGCCAAATACGCGAACGCATAGCGGATCCTTAACGACTAAACCAGAAATAGGCCACGACGGCCAGACCAATACAGAGCCAACCGAGCACGTCTACGTAGTGCATCAGTTTGCGTTCCATCTTCTCGCCACCCCAGCGCATCAAACCTGCCACCAGGAAAAAGCGCAAACCGCGGCCGATGAGGGAGGTGATGATGAAGGGCAACAGAGCCATTTGCAACAGCCCTGCCGTCACGGTAAAGACCTTGTAGGGGATCGGGGTGAAGCTGGCGATAAAGATGACCCAGATGCCCCACTGCTCGAACCAGTGGCGAGCGATGGCGATCTTGCCCTCATAACCGACGGAAGCCACCAGCGGCTGCACTACCGGATCCCACAGGGCGTAGCCAAGGGCATAGCCAAACAGCGCACCCAGCACCGAGAACACGGTGGCCAGCGTGGCGTAGTGCCACGCCTTGTGGGGCTTGCCGAGCGCCATCGGCGCCAGCATCACGTCAACCGGGATGGGCCAGAAGACCGATTCGATAAAGGCGGTGATGGAGAGATACCAGGGGGCGTATTTGTGGCGCGCCCACTGCATTACCAGTACATACAAACGGGAAAACAACTTCACTCAACATCTCCGTCGATCAGGGGAACAAAACGCACCGGTTCCAGAATTCGGCTGGTCAGCTGGGAGCCGGAGCGTTCAATCAGTTGCAGGGTCTGCTGGCTGTCGCCCACCGGCAACACCAGCCGACCGCCATCGGCCAGCTGATCGGTGAGCGCCGTCGGGATCTCGCTCGCCGCCGCCGTCACCAGAATGGCGTCGTAAGGCCCCTTGTTGGGCCATCCCAGCCAGCCATTACCGTGCTTGGCCGAGACATTGTGCAGATCAAGCTGGCGCAGCCGGCGTCTTGCCTGGAACTGCAGCGACTTGATCCGCTCCACGGTATAAACGTGCTCCACCAGATGGGCGAGGATCGCCGTCTGGTAACCGGAGCCAGTGCCAATCTCCAGCACATGGGCCGGATCATTTTGCATCAGCAGCTCGGTCATTCGCGCCACCATGTAGGGCTGCGAAATGGTCTGGCCATGGCCGATGGGCAAGGCTGTGTTGTCCCACGCCTTGTGGGCCATGGCCTCATCCACGAATAGCTGGCGCGGCACTTTCGCGATGGTCGCCAGTACGCGAAAATCGCGAATATCCTGCGCAATGAGCTGATTTAACAGGCGCTGTACTATCACACCCTCATCCCTGCAGATCTAACCAGGCCCCCAGACCAGCGAGACTGTCATAGGCAGTCATGTCAATGGTCAGGGGAGTTATCGAGACATAACCCTGCTCGATGGCAGCAAAGTCGGTTCCTTCTCCTGCATCCTGCTTGTCGCCGGGAGGGCCAATCCAGTAAATGGGCTGACCGCGGGGATCCTCGGTGCGGATCACCGACTCCGCCCGATGGCGATTGCCAAGGCGGGTCACTCTGATCCCCCGGATCTGCTCAAGCGGCAGGTCAGGTACGTTCACATTGAGGATCTGATCCGCTGGCAGGGGGTGCTTCATCAACCCCTTCACCAGCAGGGCCGCATAGTGGGCCGCCGTGGCGAAATGGGTCTTGCCCACCAGCGAGATGGCGAGGGAGGGATAGCCAAGGTGGCGCCCTTCGGTCGCAGCCGCCACCGTGCCGGAGTAGATGACATCATCCCCCAGATTCGCACCGTGGTTGATACCGGCCACCACCATGTCAGGCTCGGGGCGCACCAGCTCGTTGACCGCGAGGTGGACGCAGTCGGTCGGCGTCCCCTTCACCGCATGATAACCGGTTTCGCTGATGCGGGTGACCCGCAGCGGCACCTCCAGCGTCAGGGAGTGACTCGCGCCGCTGCGGTTGCGATCCGGTGCCACCACCACGACCTCGCCGCAGGCGCGCAACGCCTCGCTGAGGGCACGGATACCCTCGGCATGCACACCATCGTCATTACTGACCAGAATTCGCATCGGTTTGATTCCTGAAACCGTGATCGGCCTCTTCGGCCTGCATTAACTCGCGCACCACGCTGGTGGCAAAGGCGCCCGCCGGCAGGAAGAAGGAGAGAGTCAGCACCTCACCCCCCAGTTGCCAGCTCATCTGCTCCGGCTTGAGCAGCAGCGGGCGGCGATCCTGATCCAGCCCCGCTTTCTCCAGTCCGTCACACCAGTCGCTGTACGCCGCCAGTACGCCCTGTTCGAACTCGGCAGCGGCCCCCTGGCTGGCCAGCCGGCCACGGCCCCACTGGGGTGCGGTGAGCTGCACGTCGCCGGAGGCGAGACGCGCTTCCAGCTCGGGAGTCACACTCTCTTCACTGAAGATGGAGTGGCTACCCTTGAGCATCACGCAGTCACCGGCCAGCAGCTGATGGGCCAGCCCCTGCTCGATACGGGCGCTGACGATGGCATTGAACAGCATGCTGCGCGCGGCGGAGAGGTAAAGAGAGCGCTTGTTGCGATCCTTGATCCGCTTGCCGGCAAACATCGCCTTGGCCGCTTCCAGGTTGTTGCCTTCACGGCCGAAACGCTGCTCGCCGTAGTAGTTGGGCACGCCCTGGGTAGCGATAGCCTGCAGGCGGGACTCCAGCCCGTCGGCCTGCTCCAGACCGGTGAGACGCAGGGTGAAGTGGTTCCCCTTGAGATAGCCGACCCGCAGCTTCTTGTTGTGGCGCTTCACCTCCAGGATCCGGATGCTGTCGCTCTCAATGACGGAGAGGTCCGGCTCGGCCTTGCCCGGCAGGTGAATGCCGAACCACTGCTCGGTCACTGCGTGGCGATCCTTCAGGCCCGCCCAGGTCACCGCATTGCGATTGACCCCAGCCGCATCGGCCAGCAGGCCAGCCACCCAGGCGGTGTTCTCGCCGGTTTTACGCACCCGGACGAAGATGTGCTCCCCTTCCCCGCAGGGTTCAAACCCGAGGTCTTCATTGACAACGAAGTCGGCGGCCTCGGCCTTGAGGATACCGCGGGCGGTGGGCGCACCGTGCAGGTAGGCAAGTTGTTCCAGCATTATTGTTTCACCAGTAAGACGACGGCTTCGGTGGCGATCCCTTCCTTGCGCCCCGTAAAGCCAAGCTGTTCGGTGGTGGTCGCCTTGACGTTCACCCGGTTCAAATCACATTGCAGATCGGCCGCCAGCACGGCGCACATGGCGTCGATGTGAGGCGCCATCTTGGGTGCCTGAGCGATGATGGTCACATCCAGATTGCCGATGGCATACCCTGCGCGCTGCACGCGGGCAAAGACATCCCGCAGCAGGATACGGCTGTCGATGCCCTTGAATTCGGCAGCGGTATCGGGGAAATGGCGACCGATGTCACCGGCACCGATGGCGCCCAGCAGGGCATCGCTCACCGCGTGCAGCACCACGTCGCCATCGGAGTGGGCGATCAGTCCCTGCTCGTAGGGAACCGGCACCCCGCCCAGCATGCAGGGGCCAACCCCACCAAATTTGTGTACGTCAAAACCATGTCCAATCCGGATCATGCTCGCTCCTTGTTCGGCCTGTCTGTTCAGACCTCTTTGTTCTGATAGGTGGGCTTATGCCTGCTGGCTTAAAAACAGTCCCGCCAAAGAGAGATCCTCCGGCCGGGTCACCTTGATGTTGTCTGCGCGCCCCTCCACCATCCGCACCGCAAATCCGGCCCGCTCCATGGCGGAGGCCTCATCGGTAATGGTGGCACCGAGCGCCAACCCCTCCTCCAGTGCCCGCTTGAGAGGGCCGGTGGGGAACATCTGCGGCGTCAGGGCATGCCAGAGCTGTTCGCGCTCGACGGTGGCAATGATATTGCCAGCCGCATCGGAGCGCTTCATGGTATCGCGCACCCGGCTGCCGAGGATGGCGCCACCGCTCGTCATGGCGGTGGCAATCAGGGCGTCGAGATCGCCGTGGGTCAGACAGGGGCGGGCCGCATCGTGCACCAGCACCCACTCCCCTTGCGCCACATGGAGGGCGTTGAGGACGGAAAAGGCGCGCTCGGCGCCCCCCTCGACCCGCAGGATCCGCTCATCCTGCGCCACCGGGAGGGTGTCAAACCAGCGGTCATGGGGAGCCAGCGCCACGATCACCTGCCCGATGGCGGGGTGTGCGAGCAGCCGCTCCAGGGTGTGCTCGAGAATAGTCTTGCCCGCCAGTTGCAGATACTGCTTGGGGCACTCGGCCCCCATCCGGCTGCCAATGCCGGCGGCCGGCACGATCGCCGTCAGGGCTGGAATGCGGCTCACATCAGTCATCGTAAGGGGCATCCGCTGGCACATTCTCTTTTTCTTTCTCTTTGGGGATGATCCGGTAGAAGGTCTCGCCCTGCTTGATGTAGCCCAGATCGTTGCGCGAAAGCTCCTCGATGGCCTCAAGGCCAGAGGTGAGATCATCGATCTCGCGATAAATCAGGTCGTTGCGATCCTTGAGGCTCTGGTTGTCCCGCTGCTGCTGCGAGATGGCCTCCGACAGACTCTGGTAGTCGGACAGCCCGTTCTTCCCCAGCCAGAAGTCATATTGCAGACCTCCCAGCAGGAGGATCAGGATCAGGGTGAATAGGCGCATGCTCTAGGTCTCCTTCAAGCGGCCTAGTGTCCCATATTCGGTGCAAAGACAAAAGAAAGCCAATACCCCGAAGGGGCCGGGCAAGCAGAAAAAAGTGCCCAAAGGTGAGTCATATAGCGCAAAACCCCGCCAAACCGGCGCAAGGATTGACCAGTGTGGTCAAGATGCGCCGGGGCGGGGTTGATTGTCAGAACAGAGGTGCCGCTATCAGGTGACGGCGACCGGCTCCCCTTCCAGCTCGGCCGGGGTGTTGTACTCCTCCTCGGCCTCGCGGAAACGCTCCAGCATGGTTTTCGAAGGCGCTTCTCCCAGCAGGCTGCCCGCCACAATCGCGATACAGGCAAACAGGAAGCCCGGGATGATTTCATACAGCCCCAGCCAGCCGAACTGTTTCCAGACGATCACCGTGATGGCGCCCACCAGCATGCCAGCCAGCGCACCGTTGCGGGTCATTCGCGGCCAGAGCACGGAGAGCAGCACTACCGGGCCAAACGCGGCACCAAAACCGGCCCAGGCGTAACTCACCAGCCCGAGCACCCGGTTCTCCGGATTCATGGCAACGCTGATGGCGATCAAGGCGATGGCCAGCACCATCAGGCGCCCCACCCACACCAGCTCGCGCTGGGAGGCGTTCTTGCGCAGGAACGGCTTGTAGAGATCCTCGGTGATGGCGCTGGAGCAGACCAGCAGCTGGCAGCTCAGGGTACTCATCACCGCTGCCAGAATGGCCGAGAGCAGCACGCCGGCGATCCAGGGGTTGAACAGGATCTTGGAGAGCTCGATAAAGACCCGCTCCGGGTTGCCGGTGACGCCGCCCGCCACTTCCGGGAAGCGGGCGAAGTAGGCCAGGCCGAAGAAGCCGATGGCCACCGCGCCGCCCAGGCAGAAGATCATCCAGGTCATGCTGATGCGACGGGCATTGGCCATGGAGTGGTGGGAATCGGCCGCCATGAAGCGGGCCAGAATGTGCGGCTGACCGAAGTAACCGAGCCCCCACGCCATCAGTGAGATGATGGCGATAACGTCCAGATTCTTGAACATGTCGAGGTTGCTGGCGCTCTTGGCTGCCACCTCGATCATGGCGCTGTCCACCCCGCCCACGGCGATGATGACAAAGACCGGCGTGAGGATCAGGGCGAAGATCATCAGGGTCGCCTGCACCGTATCGGTCCAGCTCACCGCGAGGAAGCCGCCGAAGAAGGTGTAGGTGATGGTGGCGGCCGCACCGACCCAGAGGGCAGTGTTGTAATCCATGCCGAAGGTGCTCTCGAACAGGCGGGCACCGGCCACCACACCGGAAGCGCAGTAGATGGTGAAGAAGAGCAGGATCACCAGCGCCGAGAGGATGCGCAGCACCTTGCTGTGATCTTCAAAGCGGTAGGTGAAGTAGTCCGGCAGGGTCAGGGCGTTGCGGTTCTTCTCGGTATGAACCCGCAGGCGGCCCGCCACCCAGCGCCAGTTGAGGTAGGCACCGATGACCAGACCGATGGCGATCCAGCTCTCGGAGATGCCGCTGATGAAGATGGCGCCGGGCAAGCCCATCAGCAACCATCCACTCATGTCGGAGGCGCCGGCGGAGAGGGCGGTGACCCAGCTCCCCATCCGGCGGCCGCCAAGGATGTAGTCGTCAAAGTTGCGGGTGGCGCGATAGGCAACAAAGCCGATCAGTACCATCCCGAGGATGTACACCAGAAAGGTGATTAACATGGGTGTGCTGGCTGTCATGCAAAACTCCGTTTTATTTCATCTTTTACCCGCTCTGATGACGGGCTCGTCCCTAAAAACCGGCCTAGCTTAATCACCCGTCCCTGTCGGCTCAACCCCTTTATTAACAAACAGAAAACACAATAAAAACCTTTGCGCAGCAAATCATCTCTACATCAAGGAGATAGAACCGAATTTCCTTTTCCGTCCGGGCGAGAGATCAGAGCACTTGCCCCTGCTATTGAGCGTTTTATCTTCACATTTTGTTACTATCGAGCTTTTTACATCCTCCCCATCCCCTCCTACACTCGCCGCCCTGAATCCAACGAACCAGGGCCACGCCTATGTCCTCTCATCTGTCGCAACTGCGCACCCTCGCCCGCCGTCTCCATCCGGTAGAGGAGTCGGGCCATCTCATCAGACGGGCCAAATTCGTTGGCCGCCTCTGGCTGCATCCGGGAGCCCGCGCCCTCTATCGCCAGCAGGAGACGCTGCCGCTGCTGGCGCAGGCGATCACCCGCTTCCCCGATATTCTGGAAAAGCCGATTCACCCCTATCGCCACAAGGGGCTGCGCAAGGGGCTCCGCGCCGGGCTCATCACCGCCCACTACCGGCAGCTGGCACGGGCCCTGCCCGAAGCGCAGCAGCAGGCGATCTACAGCCAGAGCGGCTTGCAGCTTGCCAGCTGGCAGAGCGACAAGCTGGCCGCGCCACTCACCCTGCAGCTTGATTACCAGACCCACATGGCCAAAGAGGGGGAGATGAGCCTGACCCTCAAGCTCGGCGAGTCGGCGCTCTACTTCATGGCCCTCAACCTGCGCTGCGAGCCGCAGCCCACGCTGGAGATCTGCTCGCTGCAAGGGGGCAAGGGGTTGAGCGAAGAGATCAAGCTGGTCACCAAGGCGTGCGGCGGCCTGCGTCCCATGTCCCTGCTGGTCTACATGGCAGCCGAACTGGCCCGTGGCCTGGGGTGTGAAACCCTGCTCGGGATCCGCACTCAAAGCCACGTCTACCAGTGCAGCAAGCGCACCGCCAGCCGGGTCAAGTTCGATCTGGATGGGCTATGGGAAGAGCATCAGGGCAACGTCATGGATGAACTCTGGATGAGCCTGCCGCTGCAGATACCGCGCAAAACGCTGGAGGAGATCCCCTCCCGCAAACGGGCCAGCTACAAGGCGCGCTACCAGATGCTCGATCAGCTCGCCGGAGAGCTCGCCGACAATCTGCGCCGCAGCTAATCCGGCCCCGTACAAGGCCAGAAAAGAGAAAGGGCGAACAGCACGCTGTTCGCCCTTTCTTGTGGCCGATTACCGGGATTAGCCGTTGATGGCGACCGGCATGCCGCTGCGCTGCTCCAGCGCCTGTTTGACCAGCTGGGAATCGCTGTCGGCGTGGGCAATGAAACGGGTGATGGCCGGACTCATCGGCAGCGGTGCCGGCAGGCTGGAGTTGAACTCCTCCTCGCTGCGCGACAGCGGCTGATGCACTTCCAGATAGCGGCGGCCATCCGGCTCGACAGAGGCCTTGAGCGGCTGGTTGATGAACTGGACGCGAGTGCCTACCGGTACCTTCTTGAACAGGTACTCGATGTCATCGTTGCGCAGACGCACACAGCCGTGGCTCACCCGCAGGCCGATGCCGAACTGGGCGTTGGTACCGTGGATGGCGTACATCTTGCCGATGTAGAGCGCAAACAGCCCCATGGGGTTGTCCGGGCCAGCCGGCCATACCGCAGGCAGGCTCTCGCCACGGGCGGCATATTCGGCATGCATCTTGGCAGTCGGAGTCCAGGTCGGGCCCGCTTTCTTGCGCTGCACGCTGGTCACCCAGTTCTCCGGGGTGTCGGTGCCCAGCTGGCCGATGCCGATGGGCAGCACTTCCACCACCTTCTTGCCTTTGGGGTAGTAGTAGAGGCGCATCTCGGCCACGTTCAGCACGATCCCTTCACGGGGCGCATCCGGCAGGATCAGCTGATGGGGGATCACCAGCTTCTCGCCGGTCTGCACCAGCAGGGGGTCAGCCTTGGGGTTGGCTTCGATCATGTTGGTCAGCCCCAGCTGGAATTTTGCGGCAATGGCCTCCAGCGGCTGGCCGTTCTCTTCGGCCGGGACCACGTATTCCAGATTTTCCCCCACCAGACGGCTGTTGGCCGCAGGCAGAGCATATTCAACAGCGAAAACCGGCGCAGCGGTCAGCAGCAGGCTGTAGCAGAGTGTTGCCACACTATTGCGAAGGAGCTTCATAACTTTCCCATGATAATGACTGAGTTGACATCTCTGGGCTGACAGCTGATCAGACGAGGATCAGGGGCGCGAAGAGAAGGCCGCCATTTTTCTCTTCTGCAAAGCAAATTTCAACTGACAAGTAGCGGCGGGTCGACGATTAATATCGCTTTTTGTATCCGCCGCCAGCCCCTGTCGGTCGCCCGCTTACCCCTTCTGCCAGGAGCGCATATCGTATCCAGTGGGAGATTGGTGCAACCGCAGATGAAATTGCTCGATGATGGCGAAAATGTGGTCGAAAATATCGGCCTGGATCCCTTCGTACTCGGCCCACGCCGTCGTCGCGGTAAAGCAGTAGATCTCCAGCGGCAAGCCGTCAGAGGTCGGCGCCAGCTGACGCACCATCAGAGTCATGTCCTTGCGAATGCCGGGATGGGCGCGCAGATAGGCATCCAGATAGGCGCGCAGGGTACCGAGGTTGGTGAGGTGACGACCGTTGATGGGGCAGCTCAAGGCATCGCTCAGCTGCTGGTTGTAACTGCTCAGCTCCTGCTCCTTGCGGGTGAGATAGGGTGCCAGCAACTGGGCCTGCTTGAGCTGCAACTGCTCGTCGGCCGTCATGAAGCGCACGCTGGTCATGTCGATATTGATGCTGCGCTTGATGCGCCGCCCGCCCGATTCGGTCATCCCCTGCCAATTTTTGAAAGAGTCGGAGATGAGGGCATAGGTGGGAATGGTGGTGACCGTCTTGTCCCAGTTCGACACCTTGACCGTGGTAAGGCCGATATCGGTCACCTCACCATCGGCGCCATATTTGTCCATCTGCAGCCAGTCGCCAACGTTCAGCATCCGGTTGGCAGAGAGCTGGATCCCCGCCACCAGCCCGAGGATGGGATCCTTGAACACCAGCATCAGCACCGCGGTCATGGCGCCCAGACCGCTGAACAGGAACAGCGGTGACTTGCCAAGCAGCAGGGCGATCATCAGGATGCCGACCAGAATGCTGCCCACCAGTTTGGCCCCCTGGAAGATGCCGCGCAAAGGCAGATCCCGCCACAGCCGGATGTTGCGGCTCACCGCCAGCACGCAGTCGAGCAGGGTAAAGAAGGAGAGCAGCAGGAAGAAGAGGATCCAGAGCTGGGCCGACATCTCGATAAGCTTCAGGCTATCGGAATTGCGCGGCAGCCAGATCTCGGCCTGACCGAGCAGCACGGCCCCCTGAAAGACGAAAGCCAGCCGGTAGAAGAGGCGCTGTTGCAACTGGGGTGGCAGCCACACCTGCTTGGCCCTGCCGAGAATGCCCACCAGCCGCACCAGCAGAAAGCGGTGCAACATCATGTGCAGCAGCAGCGAGGTGACGAGGATGAAAGCGAGCGCAATCACCAGCCCCATCATGCCGGTCACCTCAACCCCAAGCTCCGACAGCCAGTTAAAAAACGTCTCTTTCATTCCTCTCCCCCAATGCTGCAATGCCAAAACGTGGCCGTCAGGGTAACGCCCCGAGCGTCCAAGTCAAATAACGGGTCGCCACAAACGACAACGCCCGGCAAAAGCCGGGCGTTGTGATGAGACCGATTGGCGTTAGCCGACCAGACCCAGGGCATCGCGGGCGATGACCAGCTCTTCGTTGGTCGGGATCACCATGGCGCAACGGCTGTCGGCGGTAGTGATGCGGCCTTCGCCACCCAGTACGGCAGCATTGTTCGCCTCTTTGTCCACCTTGAAGCCGAACAGGGCCAGACGCGCCAGCACCATCTCGCGCACCATGGCGGCGTTCTCACCGATACCACCGGTGAAGACCACGGCGTCCAGACGACCGTCCATCGCAGCGGCGTAGGCGCCGACATACTTGGCCACGCGGTAGGTGAATACATCCAGCGCACGCTTGGCACCGGCGTCGGTGGCGTAGTTGGTGGTGACATAGCGGCAATCGCTGCTCGCTTCGGTCATCCCCAGCAGACCGGACTCACGGGTCAGGGTGTGGTTGATCTGCTCCACGCTGTAACCAAGCTGGTCGTGCATGAAGAAGACCACAGCCGGATCGATGTCGCCACAACGGGTGCCCATCGCCAGACCTTCCAGCGGAGTCAGCCCCATGGAGGTGTCAACAGACTCGCCGTTCTTGATGGCGCAAACGGATGCACCGTTGCCCAGGTGGCAGTTGATGATGTTCAGTTCGTTCAGCGGCTTGCCCAGCTCTTTGGCAGCCTCTTCCGCGATGTAGCGGTGGGAGGTGCCGTGCGCGCCGTAACGACGGATGCCGTGCTCACTGTAGAGCTTGTAAGGCAGCGCGTAGAGGTAGGCCTCCTGCGGCAGGGTCTGGTGGAACGCGGTGTCGAACACGGCCACGTTCTTGTCAGCCAGTTGCGGGAACACCTTGAGCGCAGCACGGATACCGATGAGGTGAGCCGGGTTGTGCAGCGGGGCGAACGGGATAGCGGCTTCGATGCCGGCGATCACGCTGTCATCGATGCGAACGGAACGGGAGAACTGCTCGCCACCGTGTACGATACGATGGCCGATGGCCACCAGCTGACCGGCCAGAGACGGATCCTGCGGCAGGATGTGGCCCACGATGTGGTCGAGCGCTTCCTGGTGAGCGGCACCCGCTCCCAGCATGGCTTCGCCCTTGACCCCGTGGAGTTTCCATTTGATACGTGCATCATCCAGATTGAAGCATTCGGCCAGGCCGGACAGCATGTCCTCACCTGTTTCGGCGTCCATTACGGCAAATTTCAGGGAAGAGCTACCGCAGTTAAGGATCAGTACCAACTTGCTCATTTTCTACATCTTCCTGTGCTTCGGCTTTATGCCGACAGTGTCGTGTCATCCAAAAGAGGATGGGATTCCCCTGCCGGGGGCTTATGGTCGCAGGAGGGTGCGTCCAATTTTTCAATTCTTGCTCTTGAAAGAGTCATCGCAACTTGTGGTGCGCATCACTCCTCTCAATGCTTGCGAGTCTCGACGCATCAGCTGCGCAGGGCTCGCGTCAATGGGGATGCTCAGGCGATGGCCAGCAGATCCCGGTGTACCTTGACCACCAGCTTTTTCACTTTGGCGGGCTGGTTGCGCGTACAGAGCGGGCGATGCAGTTCGCCCGGCCAGAAGATGGCGAAATCGCCAGGTTGCAGCGCCAGATAGGTAGTCTGCTCGTCATCGACAAACCAGAGGTCGGGATGGGGATGGTCAGCACCTTCATCCGCATACTCATGGGGCCCGACACCGATCCACTCTTCGCCTGCCAGCAGCAACTGGATATCGAGATAGTCGCGGTGGAACTCGCCACGGCGATCCGCAGCCGGCTCGGTCATCTCCTCGCTCACCAGACAGAACAGCTTGAGGCCGTCAATCTCGCTCTTGCCAAGGGGCGCCTCGCGCCAGAGGGCAACGCTTTTGACCACCTCGACCATGATGCGATCCAGCGGGGCAGGCAGCGGCGTACGCTGCAACGTGTTCAGGCTACCGGTGATCATGGTGCGAGCATCTTCCTGTTAGGTATATCTGCGCGGTATCTTTGCCGCCCAATGAAAAAGGACCTGTTACAGGTCCTTCGATAATGCCCCCGGCGATCCGTGCAGAGGGATTAGAGCTAATGCTCACATTCAGCATATTGGGGCACTGTTACACACTCATCCGGTGGTTGCCAAGAGCGTGCACCCCATTTTTCGGGTGATCGTACCAGCTGAAACCATATTATTCACCACCCTTTTGCCGGCGACTTTGACCAGACGCAAAAACGGGAGCATCTGCTCCCGTTTTTTTCACGCAACCGGTTTCATTCAAGCCTTTCCGGCGTTTTCCACCGGTTTGGCATACATGGCACGCCAGATTGCCTTGTGCTCTTCCGGCACCTCTGACTGACGGGTCAGGAAGGCCGCCTGCTCGATGGTGTTGGCCTTGCCAGAGACATCGGCCGCCAGATAGTTGCTCGGGAAGAGGCGATAGCTGCTCCAGATCGCCTTGTCGATCAGGGCCGCCAGCTCGTCCGGATCGCTGAAGCCCTCGGTAATCGGCGCGCCGAAGGCAACGTGTACCCGCCCCTTCATGCCGACGATGCCGGCAACGATGCTCTCGATATCCTCGAACTCGCCCTTCTCGTAGCTGCCGTTGACCGACTTCTCGTAGAGCTCGCGCGCCTTCGCCTTGTCGGTGGGGTCCAACTCGTAGCTGATGCTGACCGGCACGATATTGAGGCTGCGCATGTAGTCGACGAAGTCGATCTTCTGCTTCTTGCCGTCGACGTAGAACATCTTGAGGATGGCCGGATCGGTCTTGTCATCGCCATTCTTGGCGCGCCCTTCCTTCTGGGCGATCCAGATGGAGTGGCCTTCGTGCACCGACTGGCCGATGTAGGCGGAGAGCTCGCCGAGCGCCTTCATCATCTCCCGCGGCCCCTTGGCGGAGCGCTTGACGATAAAGCTCTTGTTGAGCTTCATCAGCTCGGTGGCGCAGGGTTTGCGCAGCAGGTTGTCGCCGATGGCGATGCGGACCGTGTCAAAACCGTGGGTATAGAGACCCCAGTTGACGAAAGCCGGATCCATGGCGATGTCCCTGTGGTTGGAGACGAACAGGTAGCCCTGCTCCTTCTTCAGATGCTCGATCCCGGAGAAGGTCACCCCCTTGGTGGAGGTAGCGATCATCCGGGACATATAGTTGGTCACCCCGACCTGCACCTGATGCACTGTGGTCACTTTTGACCACTTGTAGCGCAGCACCTGGCGGATCAGCGGGCGAATCGCCCAGCCCAGCCAGCTCATCAGGGAGCCAAAACGGTATTTGGCGATGGCACCGATAAATTCATCATCCTGGATCAGCCGTTCGATGGCCGCCGGCACTTCTTCATCGCGGTAAGGGCGAATGTCCGCGAATCTGTCAACTTCAGTCACAATGTCAGCCTTGCATGCTAGGAAACCGCAGCCAACCCGCGTTGGCCGGGGAAAATTCAGGGCGCAATTTTACACGCTTTTATGGCAAGGGGTATGAGACAAGCATGAATAGTGAGATCTGACCAGTTAATTAATCGGATGTCAGGGCCAGGGTGACGGCAGCCTCGGCATGAATGGCGGTGGTGTCGTAGAGCGGCACGGCCGCCTGCGCCTCCCCCACCAGCAGGGCAATCTCGGTGCAACCGAGGATCACCGCCTCGGCGCCGGCAACGGCCAGCCCAGCGATAATGGACAGATACTCGGCGCGCGACGCGTCGCGGATCTCGCCCAGACAGAGCTCGTCATAGATGATGCGATGGACCCGCTCCCGCTCTGCCTCGGCTGGCACCAGCACCTCCAGCCCGAAGTGCGTCTGCAGCCGTCCCTTGTAGAAATCCTGCTCCATGGTAAAGCGGGTGCCGAGCAGGCCGACCCGTTTTATCCCGTCCGCTTGCAGGCGGCGCGCGGTGGCATCGGCGATATGGAGCAGCGGGATATCGATGGCGGCCTCGATCTCGGGCGCCACCTTGTGCATGGTGTTGGTGCCGATCAGCAAGAAATCGGCACCGCCATCCTGCAGTTTGCGCGCTTCGGCCGCCAGCAGGCGGGCAGTGGCGGGCCAGTCACCGGCATGCTGCAGCCGCTCTATCTCGGCAAAGTCGACGCTATTGAGCAGCACCCGCGCCGAGTGCAAGCCACCGAGCTTGGTCCGCACCCCGCGGTTGAGCGCCTGATAGTAGCTGACAGTGGACTCCCAGCTCATGCCACCCAGCAGACCGATACATTTCATAACATCTCCTTTCATCCCAAGGTAAGGCTGTGCCACGCCACCTTGCAGGCAAGGTCACGCGAGCGAGATAAAAAAGGCCCCGCAGGGCCAACAAGACAGCCGGTAAAGGCCCGGGTCAACCCCGGGCTAAATCCAGATCATCAGCACGCAGGCCGCCGTAGCGATCCCCATGCCGAGGTTAAAACGGCGCCAGCCCCGGGCGGTGCGGATAAGACGGCGCACCTGAGCGCCGAACAGTACCCAGAAAGCACCGGTATAGAGGCCGGTCACAAAGAAGATGGCGAGCACCCAGATGGCGGATGGCCAGTAGGCCTCTCCCGCCAGGGTGAAACCGCTGATGGCGGAGAGCGCCATCATCCACGCCTTGGGGTTGAGCAGTTGCAGCATGGCCCCCTGATGGGCGGGAATAAGCGGCCGATTGCCTTCTGCCGGGCCGCTGGCGGTCGCCACCTTCCACGCCAGCCAGAGCAGGTAGGCCGAGCCGATCAGCTTGAGCCCGTCGTGCAGCAGCGGCACCTTGTCAAATATCACCCCGAGCCCCAGCGCCATGGCGAGGATCATCAGGTTTATCCCCCCGACCACCCCCACCAGCAGCGGCAGCGTGCGGCGAAATCCCTGCGCCGCCCCGGCGCTGGTGAGCAGCATATTGTTTGGCCCCGGCGTACCGCAGGTGACCAGTGCAAACCCCGCGAGGGGCAGTACCCAGTTCAGATCCATCTCAACCTCGTTCAGACCACATATCGGACTCTCTGCCAGACAATCCGCCAGACAATCTGCCAGATAAAGCAGCCCACCAATATGCAGAAGCGGCAGCTCGACCACAAGGAGAAAGCGGGTGGGAAAAGCCTCAATACCAGAGCATCACCACGCAGAGGGCAGTGAGCAGACCGAGGGAGCCGTTGAGCCGGCGCCAGCCCCGATCCGTGCTGATCCAGTTGCTCAGCTGATGGCCAAAGAGCACCCAGACAAAGCAGGTGGGCAGAGCCACCAGTGCGAACATGATCATCACCGCCAGCTGGCTGGGCCAGTAACCGGCACCGGTCAGACTGAACAGACTGATGGCGGAGATCCCCATCATCCACGCCTTGGGGTTGAGAAACTGGAAACCCAACCCCTCCAGGAGGGTCAGCGGCCGGGCGCGCCGGGCCGGATCGCTCGGAGCGCCCGCCACCGCGATGCGCCAGGCCAGCCAAAGCAGATAGAGGCTGCCGAAGATCTGCAAGCCGAGGCGCAGCAAGGGCCAGCGCTCGAACAGCGGATAGAGCCCCAGCGCCAGCACCAGTTGCAGCACAGGTTGCCCCAGCGCTACGCCAAACAAGTGTGGCAGGGTGCGCCGCACGCCGAAGTTGGCACCGGAGGCCGTCAGCATCAAATTGTTGGGGCCGGGCGTGCCGCAGGTGAGCACGGCGAAGCCAAACAGGGTGGCATACCATTCGAACGTCATGAGCGACTCCTCATCTTGATAGGTTGATTGTATCGATACAATCAACCCTCAATGGTTGTTATCAGGTTGAAATTCACGCTATATTGCCCTCAAGTTTCGATCAATGGATTTATTGTCACCATGACAATCTGGACGCCGGATCTCTCCCCCTTCGATGGCCCCCTCTACCTCAGACTGGCCAGCGCCATCGAGCAGGCCATTGTGGATGGCTCGCTGCCCGCCCAAACCCGTCTGCCGACCCACAGGGCGCTGGCGGACAAGCTGGGGGTCACTGTGGGTACCGTCACCCGCGCCTACAGCGAAGCGGAGCGGCGCGGGCTGGTCGCCGCCCGGGTCGGCCACGGCACCTGGGTTAAGGGAGCGAGCACGGATCCCGCCAATCAGTGGGTGATCCGCACCGAGGAGGGGCCGCGCATCGAGTTGTGGCAAAACCTGCCGGTGCAGCTCGATCGGGCCGCCTTAATCCGCCCGCTGCTGGAAAACCTGAGTCAGGGGGATCTCAACCTGCTGCTTGGTTATGGCAAGGAGGCAGGCCAGCCGGATCAGCGCCAGCGCTTTATCGAGTGGCTGACAAGGCAGGGTATTGCAGCGCAAGAGGAGCGGCTGCTGTTCAGCCACGGCGCCCAGCACGGCATCATGCTGGCCATGCTGGCGACCGGCTGTGTCGGCGAGAGTCTGATGTGCGAGGGGCTCAGCTATCCCGGCATGCTGGGCAATGCCCGCCAGCTGAAGAATCAGGTCATCGGGCTTGCCATGGATGAGGAGGGGCTGCTGCCCGATGCGCTGGAGGCGGCCTGCCGCAGTCGGCGTGCCAGAGTGCTCTACCTCACCCCTACCCTGCAAAACCCCACCACCGCCATCATGTCGCTGGCACGGCGCGAGGCCATCGTCGCCGTTGCCCGCCGGCACGATCTGCTGATCATCGAGGATGACGTCAACGGCCTGCTGCCGGAGCCCCATCAGGTGCCGCTGGTCAATCTGGCGCCGGAGCGGGTCATCTATCTCGGCAGTCTGGCCAAAATCGCCTGCGGCGGCATGCGGGTCGGCTTCGTGCTGGCGCCTGACCACCTCAAGCAGGCCTTCGCTCAGGCGATGCGCCTCTCCAGCTGGATGGTGAGCCCCCTACTGGTCGAGCTGGCCTGCCAGCTGGTGAGCCAGCCGGGGATCGACCAGCTGATCCGCGAGCAGCGGCAGACTCTGGCACGTCGTGGCGAGCTGCTGCTCCACCTGCTGCCCGGCGCCCGCTGGCAGCCGGGCAGCATGCACGCCTGGTTGCCACTGCCCGAGCCGTGGCGCAGTCAGGAGTTCGCCGCCGCAGCCGATGCCCTTGACGTCGGGGTGGCAAGCGGGGAACACTTCGCCGCCGGCCAGTTTGCCGCCCCGCAGGGGGTACGCCTGAGCCTGAGCCAGCCCGCTACCGATGCCCGTGTGGCCGAAGGGCTGGAGCGGCTGGCCCAGCTGCTGCGGGGCACGCCCCCCAGCAATCCCCTGCTATAGTCTGCCCTGCCAACCACAATGACCCGTCAAGGAGATGCCATGCCCCGCTTCAGAGCCACCCTGCTCGCCTCAACCCTGCTGCTGGGCGGGTGCGCCTCGCCAGCCCATCAACAGCTGGGGGTGGTCATCACGGGTCTGGAGGGGGAGCTGCAACGGCTGGAGGAGGAGCTGGCAGCCATGAACGGCCTCAACTATCAGAAGGCGATCGACGCGCCGCTCAGCTTGCGCCGCTATCTGAAGGCGCCATCCCCCACGCCGGAGGGACTGGTGCCGCTTCGCAGCCAGCTGCAGGATGGGCCGCAGCTCAGCTATGACTACCGGTTGCCGGCGGGGATGAGCACCCTGCCGCTGGATAATCCCTGTCAGCGCTACGAATTCGAGCTGCGCCACCTTGGCCACCTCGGGCAGCTCGAACTAAGCTGGCAAGGTGCCGGGGGAGAGGGGGAACGCATGATCAGGCAGACCGAGTGCAGCTTCCCGGCCAAGACAAGCGAGATGTGATAACTGCTCATCATGCCCCATCCCGCACTCTGCTGACTACTGTCAACTTTTCATCCGCCCAAAACTGGGCCTATCTGTCCCTTGGCTCTACCATGATCCATTCAAGGATTGGTAAAAAGGGAGTGTTGTATGGCGATATTGCTGCTTGATGAGGATCCTCTGCTGCGCAGCGCCATCATCCGGCAACTGACCGAACAGGGTGTACTGGCTGAACATATTCACTACCACAGCCACCCGGAACATGGGCACAACGGCCTGTTTGCCCTGCTCCAGCAACAACCTTTTGATGCCATCATCTGCCAGCAGGACAAGCAGCAGGGGCTTGAAGGGGCCCGCCTGCTCCACGAGGCGCACTACCTCGGCCTGCTGCAACCCGGTTGCGTCCTGCTGCTGCTCGATGCCGACGCCAGCGAGCAGGAGTTTCTCCCCTCGGATCTCTACTTCTCCCTCTATCTGCCGCTCCCCTTTATGACCGGTCAGCTCGACGAGGTGCTGCGCCAGCTGGTACATCTAAGCTCACTCACCCCCTCCCTCAGCGCCCCCATCGCCCTGCGGGAGTGGCAGATAGCTACCGCCACCTGTGAAGACCTGCTGTTCCAGCCGGAACATCGGGAGCTCAACCCCTGGCTGGATCGACTCAAGGGGTATCTGCTGCTGCAATCCGCCGATCAGATGGCCGCCGCCCAGCACTACGCCCTCTGCGCCAACGAATACCGCTCCGGCTGGCCCCGAGCCGGTCTCTTCTACGGCCTGCTCGGGCTGGGCAAACTGCAGAGCGCGCTCACCGATCTGCAGCGCCATCAGGATACCTTGCCGCTGGCCACCAAGCGGGAGCTGACGCTGGCCAGCCAGCTCCATCAACATCAGTGGCAAACCGCCTGGGGCACGCTGCAGGAGCTGCAAAAAATCCGCCCCCACCAGCCACGCTGGCACCAGCTGGCCATGCTGCTGGGATTGATCTTGCAGGATGAGGATAAGGTGCTGGAGCAGGTCCACAGCCTCAACCTGCGCTATTTCGGTGAGCTGCATCCCCGCCAGTCGCTGGAGAGCTTCATGCTGAGCGCGGCGCTGGCGGTGCTGTGGCAGAGTCCCTCCGCCAACCGGATCCGCTCCCTGCTGCAGGAGTGGGTTCACCTCAAGCGCACCGTGACCCTGCAGGCGCACGAGTACGAGCTGCTGCAGGCGCTGAAACTGGGGCTGGAGTACCGCTTCGACGAGGCGTTGATCCTCATCTCGCACCATCAGCCGGATCAGGCAAACACCAGTCATGTCACCCTGCTGCTCGGCTTTGCCGTCAGCCAGTTCTGCGGGCTGCCGCACCATGCGAGCCGCTACCTGACCCAGCTATCCGAATATCGCATCCGGGTCGCCCCCCATCCCCTCACCCGCCAGCTCTTTCGCCATCTGGTGAGCGAACTGGGAGTGCGCCTGACGGCCCGCGAGCAGCGCCTGACCGAGCTGCGCCAGACCCGCCACCGGGCGATGCACCTTGGCGACCACCAGCTGGCGCTGCAGGCGGGATTGCAACTGCAGGAGGAGTTTCCCGCCCTGCCCGGTGATGCCTGGCAACTGCTGGAGCTGCTGCAACACAGCTGGCCCGCCGGCATGGCGGCGCCCAAGGTGGCGCTGGTGGTGGATCGGCTGGAGCGGCGCCTGCGCCATAGCCCCGCCTTTCTGGAGCAGCACGGGGAGCAGTATCGCCAGACCCTGAACGAAATCCGCAGCCACCTGCAACCCAAGCTCTCCGGCAGCATGCCTGCGAGCAATGCCGGCAAGCCGCCGGCGTCATAAAGCCCAAGCGACCAGTTAGCCTCAATGCGAGAGGGGAGCCATGGCTCCCCTCTCTTATTCCGGTTATCACTTCCCGTTCGGCCCCGGGCGGCCGGGGCGATTCAGAGCCCGTCCGGTGTCAGCGCAACCCGCAGAAAATCCTTCCAGCTGATGATGCCGACCAGAGCCCCGTTTTCCAGCACCGGCAGGCAAGAGACATTCTTATCCAGCATCAGCTGCACGCCTTCGCGCACGGTGAGCTGGGGGGCGATGGTGACGGGGTGGCGGCTCATGATCTGGTGTGCCCGCTTGGTGAGGGTTTCGGTATCGCGAGTCATCTCGGCCTCGGAGTCGAGGTAGGGGCTGATGGCGCGAAACAGGTCGCGGTCGGAGATGACCCCCACCAGCTCCCCCTCCTCCAGCACCAGCAGATGGCGAAAGTGGGCCTGCTCGAAGATATCCTTGATGACGCTGAGCCGATCATCCATCGACACGGTGGCGACCCGGGTCGTCATAATATCCCTGATAAGCATGCTAACCTCCCGTAACCAAACTGGTTTCTCTGTTATGGCATGTTTTTGTCATAGCAGCCATAGCGAGCCGCGCGCCAAAGTGCAAATCTGCGCCTTTTCACGTAAGATCCGCGCCAGTTTTTCTCCTCCATTTTTGAGCAAGCAGATCCCACCCATGATAGTTGCCAGTCAAATCGAACTGATCCGCGGCGGCCGCAAGCTGCTGGACAACGCCTCCGCCACCATTCACCCGGGCCACAAGGTGGGTCTGGTGGGCAAAAACGGCTGTGGCAAGTCCACCTTTTTTGCACTGGTACGGGGGGAGCTGGCCATCGACAGCGGCAGCTTCAGCCTGCCCGCCGGCTGGCAGATTGCGGGCGTGGCGCAGGAGACCCCCGCGCTCGATTGCTCTGCCCTCGACTACGTGATCGACGGCGACAAGGTGTTCCGCGCGCTGGAGGCCGAGCTCGCCCAGGCCGAGCAGGATGACAACGGCCTGCTGGTGGCCGAGCTGCACAGCAAGCTCGACACCATCGGCGCCTACAGCATCCGCGCCCGCGCCGCCGAACTGCTGCACGGCCTGGGCTTTGCCGACGAGCAACTCAGCTCGCCGGTGCGCAGCTTCTCCGGTGGCTGGCGCATGCGCCTCAACCTCGCTCAGGCGCTGCTCTGCCGCTCCGACCTGCTGCTGCTCGATGAACCGACCAACCACCTGGATCTCGACGCCGTCATCTGGCTGGAGAAGTGGCTCAAGGGCTATCAGGGCACGCTGGTGCTGATCTCTCACGACCGCGATTTCCTCGACTCGGTCATCAGCCGCATCATCCATATCGAGAACGGCAAGCTCAACGAATACACCGGCGGCTACTCCGACTTCGAACTGCAGCGCGCCGAACATCTGGCCCAGCAGCAGTCGATGTACGAGAAGCAGCAGCGCGAGATGGCCCACATGCAATCCTATGTGGACCGCTTCCGCTACAAGGCCTCCAAGGCCCGTCAGGCCCAGAGCCGCCTGAAAGCGATGGAGCGGATGGAGAAGATCCTGCCCGCCCACGCCGACTCCGAGTTCAGCTTCGAGTTTCGCGAGCCCTCGGCCCTGCCGACCCCGCTCATCGCCATGGAGAACCTCTCCGCCGGTTACGGCGACAAGGTGATCCTCGAGAAGATCAAACTCAATCTGGTACCGGGTTCGCGCATCGGTCTGCTCGGTCGCAACGGCGCCGGTAAATCGACCTTTATCAAGATGCTGGCCGGCTCCAACCCGCCGCTCTCCGGCAAGCTGGAAGTGAGCGCCGGGGTGAGCATCGGCTATTTTGCCCAGCATCAGCTGGAGACCCTGCGCCTCGACGACACCCCGCTCGATCATCTGGTGCGCCTCGCGCCGGACAAGACCGAGCAGGAGCTGCGCAACTATCTGGGCAGCTTTGGCTTCCACGGTGACAAGGCGCTCGACAAGGTGGCCCCCTTCTCCGGCGGTGAAAAGGCGCGGCTGGTGCTGGCGCTGATCACCTGGCAAAAGCCGAACCTCTTGCTGCTCGATGAACCGACCAACCACCTGGATCTGGAGATGCGCCACGCCCTGACCATGGCGCTGCAAGGCTTCGAAGGGGCCATGGTGGTGGTATCACACGATCGCCACCTGCTGCGCACCACCACCGACGACTTCTATCTGGTACACGGTGGCCGAGTCGAGCCGTTCGACGGCGATCTCGACGACTATCACAAGTGGCTCGGCGAGCAGGAGAAAGAGGCCAACGCCAAACCGGCCGATGGCCCCGTCTCCGCCAACTCGGCGGTGGCGCGCAAGGATCAGAAGCGGCGCGAGGCGGAGTTCCGCCAGCAAACCCGTCCGCTGCGCCAGAAGCTCGAAAAGCTCGAAGCGAGCATGGAGAAGCTGCAGGGCAAGCTGGCCGACATCGAGAGCCAGCTGGCCGATCCGGCCATCTACGAAGAGAGTGCCAAGCAGAAGCTCTCCGAGCTGCTCAAGTCCCAGGGCCCCATCAAGGAGGAGCTGGAGAACGTCGAGATGGAGTGGATGAGCCTCTCCGAAGAGCTGGAAACCATGGAGCAGGAATTCCTTGCGTGACGAAATGCTGATGGCCCCGGAGCGGGTCGCTGCCGATGAACTCCCCTCCCCGCGCGGCTTCTGGCAGTGGAGCGGCGAGGTGTACGGCGCCCGCAGTCATGACTGGCTCACCGTGCAGGAGCTGGGGGGCAACGTCAATCTGGCCCTGCTGCTGCATCGCCTCGACGAGCTCGGGATCCCGGTCGACCTGCTCGACCTGCAGCCCGCCCTGCTGCAAACCGAAGCCGTGCTGACCCCCTGGCGCGCCCTGCGCAAAAACGCCAAGGGGCGGCTCGGCGAATCCGAATATCAGGCCATGCTGGCCCACGAGCTGGAGCTGGAGCGGCTCCAGCAGGGGGTGCTGCTGCAAACCCTGCGCAGCCTCACCCTGGTGCGCGGCAAGAGCCAGAATCTGTTGAACTATCTATCGCTACTGGGGGCCACGCAGGGCCCCCTCAGAGACCTAATATGCTGAGTTATCGCCACGCCTTTCACGCCGGCAACCACGCCGACGTGCTGAAACATACCGTTCAGGCCCTGATCATCGAGTCCCTCAAGAAGAAGGAGAAACCCTTCATCGTGCTGGACACCCATGCCGGCGGCGGTCTCTACGACCTGCGCGGCGAGTGGTCGCAGAAGAAGGCGGAGTATGCCGACGGCATCGGCCGGCTGTGGGACGAGCGCGGCCAGTGGCCCGCCATGGCCCCCTATTTCGCCGTTATCGACGAGATGAATGTCGATGGCCAGCTCCACTACTACCCCGGCTCACCGGAGCTCTCCCGCCGCCTCACCCGCGAGCAGGACAAGCTGGCGCTGATGGAGCTGCACAACAACGAAGTGGAAGATCTGCGCGCCAACATGGGTTACGACCCGCGCGTTGCCGTTCACCATAGGGACGGCTTCGAGGGGCTGGTCGCCTTGCTGCCGCCCACCCCGCGCCGCGGGCTGGTGCTGATCGACCCGCCCTATGAGCTCAAAGAAGATTACTTCGCCGTGGTCGATACCCTGAAAAAAGCGCAGAAGCGCTGGGCCACCGGCATCTACGCCCTCTGGTACCCCATTCTGGGGGAAGAGGCGGACAAATCCCGCGACATGCTGCGCGCCATCAAGCGCGAGAACTTCGGTAACGTGCTGGTCGCCGAGCTGGAAGTGGCCGGTCAGACCAAGGATTGGGGCATGAACGGCTCGGGGATGCTGATCATCAGCCCGCCCTGGATGCTGGACGAGCAGATTGAAGCCTTCCTCAAACCGCTGTGTGCCAAGCTGGCGCAGGGCGCCGGCGCCCAATACAAGGTCGAGTGGCTCAACAAGGTCGAAGAGTAAGCCCGCACCAGCCCGCTCCGGCGCCCGGACAAGGCGCCAGCGAGCCGGTCAACCCAGCCGTTCACAGTGGCTATGCCGCCAAAGAGAAGCCCCGTTCAGGGGCTTCTTGTTTTTTACCCGTCACTGCTTTTACCCACCGACACTTTTCCCCACTAACTGTTTTCCTCACCAATGGCCACGCGCCCCACCTGCGCACCAGACCAGCTGTTATTGACTAATTACTTGATCTGGCTCAGGAATTCCCCGCATCACCCTTTCCCTTGGCCAATAGGCCGGTACTATAGCCAATTGGCAACACGAGCCTCGTCGGAGTCACCCCATGAGCCATGCCAGCCACACCCCGTTGGTTAAAAGCAGCAGACTGGAGGCTGTAATTCAGGGGCGGTAGCCATGCCGGATGGAATGGATAAGCGAACGTTGCCCACGACTGCCCAGTCAACATGGTGACAGCCTTATGCTGATTTCTGACCCGCTCACGCAGGCGTGCTTTGGCGGCGCTTGCCAAGAGTGCGCTGAGCACTGATTTTTCACACAGTAGTAACGGTGGCGCAAAAAGAGGAAGTCAAGCGAATACGCTCAGCATAAGAAGCAAACGGGTAACATTATGATTTAATGATTTTTTTACTTGGCGGCAGTGAAAATGTTACGGAGTTATATGGAATGCTCTGCTAACGGATTAATGCCGCCTTCCATCTAATCACAGTAAGGTCTAGCATGCATTACTGGAACAAGGCCAACTTCAAGGGCCTGAAAGAAATAGCCGAAGCATTGCGTCACAAGAGTGGCTATGAGGGCTACGCGCGCTACTGCCTCTTAAGAGAAAAAGGACTCAAGAAGGAGGCGCTTGTTGAATTGCGGTCGTTTATAGATCAGTCACGCATTCTTCCTGTTGATGAGCAGCGGGCTATGGCTAGCGAATTGGCTGAAATGCATTTCTATAACCGAGATATACATCAGTTCTTTCCGCAGCCAGCCGCAGCCTATGTCGGTGATGTACTTCAGAAGTGGTGTGATGAGAGCCCGAGATCCCCGGAGCCATATCGGTGGAGTGGTGTAGTTTGCGGCAACTCGGAGCTATTTGAGCGTGCTCTACGGGAAGATCCTGAGGATGAAATCTCGTTAAGCCGTCTTGTCCTGCAGGAATTGCAGAGCGTGGACTTTGCAACTCATCACCTTTCTGAGTCGGTATTTCTTGGCCCAGAGTCGGAAGCGGATGAGGCTTTGGCTAAGGCTGTGGCATACGCCATTCGGCTGCCGGTAAATGAGTTAAAGACCAGGCACATGGAAGAGATAGCGTATTACCGCAGCTTGCTGAGTGCTTGGCGTGAGTATCGGGGCGGCAGCAGGCAAAAGCCTTTCCCAGAATGGAGTGCCGAGCATGGGCATAAGTTTTCTTTCGGGTCTGTCGTCTACTACGGTGGGGGCCAGACCTAACAAGTCAATGCAGCCGACGCCGTGCCGGCGCGGCTGATTTCCAACGTTATAAAAATTGAAACATCGGAGCCCGTAGGTTCGAATAGCGCAGCGTATTCGGACAATCGCGAATATCCCCGCCAATACATCACCAAGGTTCGGAAGATCCCCTTTCGGGGCTTGTATCAGTCACCCTGATGCAACCCAAGGCTCGTCGGTGCCACTATAAGCTGGATTTATGGGTTTTCCGATAATACCCCAACTTTTGCTTATAGTGGCTGTGGCCAGCCTGAAAGAGGTTACTTACCGGCCGCAGCCCGTAGACTCGAAAAGTCGCGAATAAAGCAATCACAATAGATATTCTGATAGCCCCCTGACTTACCCTCCACCAACGACAAAAGGGCTAATAATAGGCCATAAAGCACCTATGACAATTGAATCTATCGAAACTGAACTACTCAATGAACTGAGGGCAATAGATGATTACCTCAACAAAGACAGAGTAATATATAACGAAGTGCGCGGAGCCATAAATATAATAAAAAACAAAAACAAGTTTCATTACCATAAAATAAAACACAAGCTATTTATGGACTTCAGAATGATTGATGACCACCAAATAGATGACCCGCAACTTGATTTTCATCTGGATAGAGCTTATAAGCTTGCAGCATTCTTAGAAGATGTAATCATTTAATCCAACTTATCTTTCCAAAACTTATACTATACAACAGTCACCCCGACAATTAATGCTTTGGAATAGTTTCATGCAAAATAACCCATTTAGAATCCCGACAGATGATGAAATAGCTATTGCAGAGAGAAAACTAGGCATCACATTTCACAATGACTATCGATGCTTTTTAAAATCTGGTAGTGATGTCGCAAACGCAATTTTTGAAGCAGCAGTTATTCTGCCCGGTGCAGGCCGCCTTGATATTTTTGAAATGGCTAGAATAGCTTGGGGAATTATAGGTGTACCGAGAGATTTATTGCCTTTCATTGAAGATAATGGTGACTATTTCTGCATATCAAAAACAGGAGAAGTCATCTATTGGTCTCATAATGGAAGCTCTAATGAAAAATGGCCGAACATGTCTGCATGGCACAATCAAGTTTGTATAAATCTTGAGTGACCAAAAATGCTCGCAACCACCATCTCGATAGCAGAATTTACTGACACGGAGGCGGTTCTGTCATTCACTGATTAAGCCCGCAGGTTCGAATAGCGCAGCGTATTCGGACAATCGCTTATAACCCTGCCACGAGATAAACAAGGATCGGAAGATCCCCTTGTGGGGCTTGTATCAGTCACCCCGATGCAACCCAAGGCTCGTCGGTGCCACTATAAGCTGGATTTATGGGTTTTCTGATAATGACCCAACTTTTGCTTATAGTGGCTAGCGCCAGCCTGAAAGAGGCTACTTACCGGCCGCAGGGCGCTTGTCATATACTCCTCCGCTCTTATGACACGCCGGGGAGGCGTTGATATGCAGTCACAGACTCACACTTTTATCGTCAATGGCAGCGCGCAGCCCTGCCTGCAGGCGGGCAGCGGCGAACCGCTGTTGCTGATCCATGGCGCGCTGGCCAACCACACCCTCTGGCTCGAACATATCGAGCGGCTCTCGCAGCACTACACCGTCTATGCCCCCACCCTGCGCCACTTTGGCGAGGCGGGCAGAGAGGGGCCGTTTGGCCTTGAGACCCACGCCGGCGATCTGCTTGCCTTGCTGGAGCAGTTGCCGTGCGGGCCAGTGCATCTGGCGGGCTGGTCATACGGGGCGGATGTCGCCCTGACCGCCGCCCTGATGGCGCCCGAGCGGTTTCGCTCACTCTGTCTGGTGGAGCCGGGTTGCCCCGGCGCCCTCGATGAGCAGGGTCTTGCCGCCTTTATGGCCGATGCCGGCGCCATGTTCGGCCCGCTGTTTGTACAGGTGCAGGAGGGCAAGTTGCCACAGGCGGTCGCCAGTTTGATCGATGGCTCGGGTGGCCGCGGCGGCTATTTTGCCAGCCAGCCCGTCAAGTGGCAGCAGGCGCAGCTGGCCGAGGCAGCCAGCCTGCCCAAGCAGTTGAGCCAGAGCGAACGCCCTGACTGGTCGCCCGCACGTCTTGCCACCCTGACCCTGCCCGCCTGCGTGATGCTGGGAGCGGCGACCCGCCCGCTGTTCGCGCTGGTCGGCGAGGCCCTTGCCGCGCAGCTGCCGCACTGCCAGCTCAAGCGGCTCGAGGGGGCCAACCACCTCTACCCCATCGAGCAACCCGCCGCCTTTGCCAATGCCTTGCAGGAGTGGCTGACCAGCCAATCCGCCGCCAGCTAGGTCGCCACCGGGAGGGGATGCGAGCGCACTTGGCTCTCGTATCTCCCCGGCAAAGGCGAACCTCTTCACACTTGTCACATCTGGTTACCATTGCGTGACAGTAATGCTTGTAAGCCAACAACTACATCCGTTATCAATAGCCGCTCGATGACTTCCTGAAACTCCGGATTGGCTATGTTCGCTCGCTTTCTGCTGTCGGGTCTGGCGCTGCTCGCGCTCCTGGCACTGCTGCTCAAATCCCTGCTGCTGTTCTGGTCGCCCGCCAGCTTTGCGGTGCTGACCACCACTCAACAACTTGAGGCGCTGCTGTGGGGCTTTCGCTTCGATCTGGCGGCGGCGGCCCTGCTGTGGGCGCCGAGCGCCCTGCTCTGCTGGCTGGCGGTGCGGCTCAGGCTGCGTCGCCTCTCCTGGCTCTGGTGGTGGGTTCCGGCCATGGTGCTGGCAGGGTTGCAGGTGGCCGACCTGATGTATTTCGCCAATTCGGGGCGCCATATCGGCTATGAGCTGGGCGAGGTGACCCGCGAGGCGGGCAGTCTGCTCACCACCGCCCTCAAGCAGTACCCGTTGCTGATGGTCGCAACCCTGGCCGGTGCGCTGGCCAGCGCCCTGTTGTGCCGCCGCCAGTTGCACCTGCCGGCGCGCATGACGCTGGCGAAGAGCGAGCTGCCGCTGCTGCTCACCTTTGCCATAGCGGTGCTCTGCGTGCGCGGCTCCCTGACCGATCTGCCGATGAAGCCGGATCGCGCCTACGCCATCGGCAATCCCCAGCAGGCGCTGCTCGCCCTCAATCCCGTCTACGCCATGCTGGTCAGCAGCAGCTCCGCCGACGAGACCGGCGGCGGCACGCCGCTCTATCAGCAGCTGCCGCAACCCGCGGCGCAGCAGCTGACGACGCTGGCACAGCTCGATGGCCACGCCCCTTACCAACCGCCGCAGCGCAAGATGAACATCATCCTGATGCTGCTGGAGAGCTGGCCTGCCGAGCTGATGCAGAGCTACAACCCGGCTGCGCCGCTCACCACCCCTCATCTGGATGCGCTGCACCGCGAGGGGCTGCGCACCGATGGTCTGATCGCCGGCGGCCGCCGCACGGTGGAGGGGTTCTTTACCGCCCTCTGCTCCTATCAAAATCCGCTGGAGGCGGGCATCCCCAATACGCCGCTGCAGGATCAGCACTACGAGTGCCTGCCCAAGCTGTTGAGCGACGCAGGCTGGAGCACTGCGGTCTTTCAGGGGATGCACAAGGGGGAGACCGGGCAGCTGGCCCAGCTGCTGGGGACACAGGCCTCTTACGGCAAGCTGGAGATGCCCGCCGCCGAGGTGGAGCAGAACAGCTGGGGCTATCAGGACCCGGATCTCTACCGCTTTATCCTGAGCAAGGCGCGCGCGGAGTCGCGTCCCTTCTTCTACATGGTGAACAACACCACCACCCACGATGACCAGCTGCCGCCGGGCGAGCCCTGGCTGTTTGGCGATCAGAGCAGCAACGAGCGGCAGATGAGCGTGCTGCACTATGCCGACAAGGCGCTCGGCCGCTTTATCGAGGAGTACCAGCAGGCCAACCTTGGCCCGACTCTGTTCGTCATCACCGCCGATCACACCGCTGGCGAGCGCAGCGGCCATATGGGGCGGTACTGGATCCCCTTCCTGATGTTCGCCACCGATGGCTCCATCACCCCGCGCCATCAACCGGGCATCGGTGCCCAGCAGGATATCGCCCCCACCATCCTCGACCTGCTGGGGGGCAAGGCGCCCTGGTTTACCGGCCACTCCCTGCTAAGCGAACCGCCGCGCGGGGGCATCTATGCCGCCAGCGGCACCATAGGGCGGGTTTACGGCGAGCAGATCGTCGAGTATCCGATGCGCGAGCCGGACAAGCTCACCTGCTTTAACTGGAAGAGGGATCTGCAACTGCACCGGCCACAGCCTTGCGACGAAGCGGCGGCCCGCGAACGGGACTTCAGCTGGGCCACCACCTGGTATCAGCAGAGCCTGCTGTTTGATGGCAAGTCGCGCGCCTATGGCCAGCTCGCGCCAGCCAGCCTGCGCTCTCCGCAACTGGCCGAACAGAGCGCCACAGCTACCGCAACGACTGCGGGAGTTGACCCCCACAGCAAGGCTGACAACGCCAAGAGCTGAGCACATCCCAAGTAAAAAGCCCGCATCATGCGGGCTTTTTTGTATCTGTTGCCAGTCTGGCCGTTGCTGACCCTGGCTGGCCAGCTGCGCTGCCAACTTCTGCCACGCTGGCAACGCCGACGAAAAACAGCCATAAAAAAATCCGGAGCCACAAGGGCTCCGGATTGTTCGCCAAACCTTAGGTCTGGCCGGGTCAACCGAGGTTGACGACCGAGGCTTGATTAAGCCTGGTTCTTAACTTCTTTCAGACCGCGGAAAGGAGCTTTGGCACCCAGAGCTTCTTCGATACGGATCAGCTGGTTGTACTTGGCAACACGGTCAGAACGGCTCATGGAACCGGTCTTGATCTGGCCAGCAGCGGTACCAACGGCCAGGTCGGCGATGGTAGCGTCTTCGGTCTCACCGGAGCGGTGGGAGATGACGGCAGTGTAGCCAGCGTCTTTGGCCATCTTGATGGCAGCCAGAGTTTCGGTCAGGGAACCGATCTGGTTGAACTTGATCAGGATGGAGTTGGCGATGCCGTTGTCGATACCGCGCTTCAGGATCTTGGTGTTGGTTACGAACAGGTCGTCACCAACGATCTGGATTTTCTTGCCCAGTTCAGCAGTCTGGTAGGCGAAACCTTCCCAGTCAGATTCGTCCAGGCCATCTTCGATGGAGACGATCGGGAACTTGGTGGTCAGGTCAGCCAGGAAGTCGGAGAAACCGTTGGAGGTGAAGACACGGCCTTCGCCTTTCAGGTTGTACTCTTTCTTCTCTGCGTCGTAGAACTCGGAAGCAGCGCAGTCCATAGCCAGGGTGATGTCGGTGCCCAGTTTGTAACCGGCAGCGGCAACGGCTTCAGCGATAACTTCCAGCGCTTCGGCGTTGGATTTCAGGTTCGGAGCGAAACCACCTTCGTCACCAACTGCAGTGTTGTAGCCCTTGGACTTCAGCACTTTGGCCAGGTTGTGGAACACTTCTGCGCCCATGCGAACGGCTTCTTTCAGGGTCTTGGCGCCAACCGGCTGGATCATGAACTCCTGGATGTCGACGTTGTTGTCGGCGTGCTCACCACCGTTGATGATGTTCATCATCGGCAGCGGCATGGAGTAAACACCCGGGGTGCCGTTCAGCTCGGCGATGTGGGCGTACAGCGGCATGCCTTTGGCAGCAGCGGCAGCTTTGGCGTTAGCCAGGGAAACAGCCAGGATGGCGTTGGCGCCGAACTTGGATTTGTTCTCGGTACCGTCGAGGTCGATCATGATCTGGTCGACAGTGGCCTGGTCCTTGGCATCTTTACCCAGCAGAGCTTGAGCGATCGGGCCGTTTACGGCTTCGATGGCTTTCAGCACGCCTTTACCCAGGAAACGGCTCTTGTCGCCGTCACGCAGTTCCAGCGCTTCGCGGGAACCGGTGGACGCGCCAGACGGAGCGGCTGCCATACCAACAAAACCACCTTCCAGGTGAACTTCGGCCTCAACGGTCGGGTTACCACGGGAGTCGATGATTTCACGACCGATCACTTTAACGATCTTGGACATGTGTATTTCCTCAGGTTTCGTAAAAAAACAACAAAAATATGCCAAAAAAAGCGGCTGTGGCACAGTGCCCCAACCGCATTTATTTTCAATTACTTCAAATTACGCTTCTGATACTCGCCTGCCGCCTTTACAAAACCGGCGAACAGGGCGTGGCCATCACGAGGAGTTGAGGTGAACTCCGGGTGGAACTGCGCGGCCACGAACCAGGGGTGATCCGGGATCTCGATGATTTCCACCAACTTCTTGTCAGCGGAGAGACCGGTCACTTTCAGGCCGGCTGCCTCGATCTGCGGCAGCAGCTTGTTGTTGACTTCGTAACGGTGGCGGTGACGCTCGTAAATGGTCGGGCTGCCGTACATCTGACGCACCTTGGAATCTTCGACCAGGTGGCAGAGCTGGGAACCCAGACGCATGGTACCGCCCAGATCGGACTTCTCGGTACGGGTCTCGATGTTGCCCTCTTCATCCACCCACTCGGTGATGAGGCCGACGACCGGGTACGCGCAATCTTTCTTGAATTCGGAGGAGTGAGCCCCTTCCATGCCCGCTACGTTGCGAGCGAATTCGATCATGGCAACCTGCATGCCGAGGCAGATACCCAGGTAGGGGATCTTGTTCTCGCGGGCATACTGGGCAGCCAGAATTTTGCCTTCCACACCGCGCTCACCGAAGCCACCCGGCACCAGGATCGCGTCCAGACCTTCCAGCAGCTCGGAGCCACGGGTCTCGATATCCTGAGAGTCGATGTACTTGATGTTGACGGAGTGACGGGTCTTGAGACCACCGTGCTTGAGCGCCTCGTTGACGGACTTGTAGGCGTCCGGCAGGGAGACGTACTTGCCGACCATACCGATGGTCACTTCACCAGTCGGGTTGGCCTCTTCGTAGATAACCTGTTCCCACTCGGAGAGATCGGCTTCCTTGCACTCCAGACCGAAACGCTCGGTGAAGTAGGAGTCCAGGTTCTGGGATTTCAGCAGTGCCGGGATCTTGTAGATGGAGTCGACGTCTTTCATGGAGATGACGGCGCGCTCGGGCACGTTGCAGAACAGGGCAATTTTGGCGCGCTCGTTGGCCGGAATGGCACGGTCGGAGCGGCAGATCAGCACATCCGGCTGGATACCGATGGAGAGCAGCTCTTTTACAGAGTGCTGGGTCGGCTTGGTCTTCACTTCACCGGCAGCAGCCAGGTAAGGAACCAGCGTCAGGTGCATGAACATGGCATTGTTGCGGCCCACTTCGGCAGCCAGCTGACGAATGGCTTCGAGGAACGGCAGGGACTCGATGTCACCTACGGTACCGCCCACTTCGACGATGGCAACCTGATGGCCTTCGGCACCGGCAATCACCCGCTCCTTGATGGCGTTGGTGATGTGCGGGATAACCTGAATGGTGGCGCCCAGATAGTCACCACGACGCTCTTTACGCAGTACGTCGGCGTAGATACGGCCGGTGGTAAAGTTGTTGCGACGGGTCATCTTGGTGCGGATGAAACGCTCGTAGTGACCCAAATCCAGATCGGTTTCGGCCCCGTCCTCGGTTACGAACACTTCACCATGCTGGGTCGGGCTCATGGTGCCCGGATCCACGTTGATGTAGGGGTCCAGTTTCATGATGGTCACATCCAGACCACGGGCTTCCAGAATGGCTGCCAGAGAAGCTGCGGCAATGCCTTTGCCGAGGGATGAAACAACGCCACCAGTAACAAAAATATATTTGGTCGTCATGCTGAACCTGAAAGAAGTTTAGGGAATTTTAAGGGGTGCTTCGGGGATGAAGCAGGACGGGGAAACAGTATACCAAAAACCCCTCTCCCAAACAATGAGCAAAAATCTATCAGGCTCCTTGCCGCCCCATCTTGCGCCAAATCAACTTTGCTCGGTTTCCTTCGCCTTGTCCCAGGCAGCATCAAGCTTTTCGAGGGTGCAATCGCTCATTTTCAGCCCTTCTGCGGCGATTATCTGCTCAACCTGACGAAAGCGACGCTCGAACTTGGCGTTGGCGCCCCGCAGCACCTGCTCGGGATCCTTGCCCAGATGGCGCACCAGATTGACGGTAGCAAACAGCAGATCGCCAAGCTCGTCGCTCACCCGCGCCTCGTCCACATCGACCATCAGCACCTCTTCCATCACCTCGTCGATCTCCTCGTGGATCTTGTCCACCACCGGCCCCAGCGTCTTCCAGTCAAAACCGACGGTGGCACAGCGTTTCTGGATCTTAGCGGCGCGGGTCAGGGCTGGCAGCGAGAGCGGGATATCGTCCAGCACGCTCTCTTTGTCGAGGGCCGCCCGCTCCCTGGCCTTTTCTGCTTCCCAGTTCGCTTTCACCGCCTGCTCGTTGGCAAGGTCGGCATCCGAGAAGACATGGGGGTGGCGGCGAATGAGCTTTTCACTCACCGTATCGACGATATCGGCGAAGTCGAACAGCCCCTGCTCCTTGCCAAGCTGGGCGTAAAACACCACCTGAAACAGCAGGTCACCCAGCTCCCCTTTCAGCCCCTGCCAATCTTCGGTCTCGATGGCATCGGCCACTTCGTAGGCCTCTTCCAGGGTGTGCGGCACTATGGTCTGGAAGTTCTGTTTCAGATCCCAGGGGCAGCCGTTTTGCGGATCGCGCAGGCGAGCCATGATGTCGAGCAGTTGGGGCAGATCGTAACGTTGGGACATGGGCTACTCACTTTCGATTCGTTAAATGGGGGAGGAAGCGACATCAGGCCGCGCAGTCGAGCAATCTCATGTCAAACAGTCGGGAGAAGTCATAACGTGGGGACATGGGATATTCGCTTTCGATTAGTTCAAAAAGGGTCGCAAATACAGACCGGCCACTGGGGCCGGTCGGTTCGCTATCAAAGCCGCTTGGCGCTAATTACGTCGTTGAGCTGGCTGAGCTTTGCCAACGCCCGGTTGAAGGCGTTGATGTTGTAGATCTCCAGCTCCATGTCGATTTCGGCGGTCTGCTCGCGCACGTTGGAGCGTGAGCGTACCCCCATCACATTGATCTTCTCGTTGGCCAGCACGGTAGTGATATCGCGCAGCAGGCCGGAGCGATCATTGGAGATGATCCGGATGGTGAGGCTGTAACCGCCGGAATAGTTCTCCCCCCACACCGCATCGATCAGTCGCTCCGGGTTGCGACGGGAGAGCTCTTTCAACTGTTCGCAATCTTCCCGGTGGATGGAGACGCCGCGCCCCATGGTGATGAAGCCCTGAATGGCATCGCCCGGGATCGGCTGACAGCAGCGGGCAATATGGGTCATCAGGTTGCCGACCCCTTCCACGACGATGTGATCCTTGGGCTTGTGGCGCATCGGCGCATTGGCCTTCTGCTCCAGCCTCTCCAGCAGGCGACGATCTTCCTCTTCCGCCGTCGGCTTGTTGTAGCAGGTGTCGAGATAGTTGAGCACCTGGTTGATGCGGATATCGCCGCTGCCGATACCAGCCAGCAGATCGTCGGTGCTCTCCAGATTGAAGCGGCGCAGCATGTTGCCCTTGTCGATCTTGGACATGCTGAGGTTGTGGCGATCCAGCTCCTTCTCGAACAGCTCGCGACCGGCCACGATATTCTTGTCCCGATCCAGCTTTCTGAACCAGGTCGCTACCTTGGCCCGCGCCCGGCTGGAGCGCAGGAAGCCGGCATTGGGGTTCATCCAGTCGCGGCTCGGGTTCGGCTCTTTCTGGGTGATCACCTCCACCTGATCGCCGGTCTGAAGGGCGTAGGTGAACGGCACAATGCGGCCGTCAATCTTGGCACCGATGCAGCGGTGGCCGATCATGCTGTGGACGTGATAGGCAAAGTCGAGCGGGGTAGCACCCGCCGGCAAGTCGATGACATCCCCTTTCGGGGTGAAGACATAGACCCTGTCCTCGAACACCTGACTGCGCAGATCTTCCAGCAGAGAGCCGCTCTCGGAGAGATCCTCCTGCCAGGCGAGCAGCTTGCGCAGCCACTCGATCTTGTCTTCGAAGGTGTTGGCCTTGCCGCCAGCCTGCGGACCCTCCTTGTAGCGCCAGTGGGCAGCGACGCCGAGCTCGGCATCCTGATGCATCTGGTCGGTACGGATCTGGATCTCGACCGTCTTGCCCTCCGGCCCCACCACTACGGTGTGGATCGATTGATAGCCGTTGGGTTTGGGGTTGGCGACGTAGTCGTCAAACTCGCGGGGAATGTGGTGGAAGTGGGTGTGAACGATGCCGAGCGCCGCATAGCAATCCTGCAGCCGCTTGGTTACTACCCGCACCGCGCGCACGTCGAACAGCTCGTTGAATTCGAGATGCTTCTTCTGCATCTTGCGCCAGATGCTGTAGATGTGTTTCGGTCGGCCGTAGACCTCGGCCTCGACCCCCGCCTCTTTCAGCGCATCGCGCAGGGAGCGCACAAACTCCTGAATGTAGCGTTCCCGATCGAGCCGCTTCTCATCCAGCTGTTTGGCGATCTGCTTGTAGGTTTCCGGGTGCAGGTAGCGGAAGGCGAGATCTTCAAGCTCCCACTTGAGCTGACCGATACCAAGCCGGTTGGCGAGCGGCGCATAGATGTTGGTGATCTCCTGGGCCATCAGCACCCGGGTCTCTTCATCCGCCTTTTTCGCTTCCCGCAGGCAGGCGATCCGCTCGGCCAGCTTGATGACCACGGCGCGCACATCCTCGACCATGGCGAGCAGCATGCGGCGCACATTGTCGACCTGCTCCGGCGAGGTTTCGCTGCGATGGAGGGTCTGCAGGGAGCGGATGGCCTCCATCTCCAGCACCCCTTCCACCAGCTTGGCGATCTTGGGCCCGAAATCCTCGTCCATCCGCTCCTGGCTGATGAGACCGGCTTCGACAAAGGGGTAGATGATGGCGGCCTTGAGAGTACCGAGATCCATGCTGAGCATCAGCAGGATGCCCACCATCTCGATGCCGCGCACCAGCAGCTTGCTGGTGAGGGCCTCGTCGCCCAACGTCAGGCAATACTGGTAGACGGTTCGCAACTGCTCCTTGTCACTGTCACTCAGGGTGAGCGAGCTGACCCACTCCTCCAGGGTGAAGTTGTCTTTCAAATGAATATCGCGAACCGCAACCATGGTATCAATCCTTTAAAGTGTTTGGCCGAAAGTAGTCACTTTCACCCCTTGTGAGATCGCCTCAAATGGGGATTTCCGGAGAGGGTTTCAAGGCATATTGTCAAAAAAGACAATAGGTCTCTCCGGCAGGCCCAGCCGAATTACGAGGGGCTAGGTTACCCCAATCACGTCTGCTCAAACAGCTTCAGTTCAGGTTGCTGATGAGCACTAGCTAGCCCCGCTCGAAGAGGGCCATGGACTCCAGATGACCGGTGTGGGGGAACATGTCGAGCATGCCCAACCGCACCAGTCGATAACCGCCCTTCACCAGCACCTGGCTATCACGCGCCAGCGTCACCGGATTACAGGAGACGTAGACCACCCGCTTGGGTGAAAGTTTCACGACGTGCTCCATCACCTCCAGCGCACCGGGACGAGCCGGATCCAGCAGTACCAGATCGAACCCTTCCCGCGCCCAGGACATGCCGACGATATCGCCGCTCAAGTCCGCCTTGTAGAAACGGGCGTTGCTGATGCCATTGCGACGGGCGTTCTCTTCGGCGCGCGCCACCATGGCCAGCTCACCTTCCACCCCCACCACTTCGCGGGCCTGACGGGCCAGCGGCAGGGTAAAGTTGCCGATGCCACAGAAGAGATCGAGCACCTTGTCATCCTTGCCCGCCCCAAGCCATGAGAGCGCCTGATCGACCATCTGCTGGTTGACGGGGCCATTGACCTGAATGAAGTCACCGGGAGCAAATGCAAGAGACAGGCCATCCAGCGAGTAAGAGGGCTCGAACTGCTGATGCAGCGCCACTATCTTGTCGTCGGCCGCCTGCAGATAGAGGTCGATACCCTGCTCGGCGGCAAACTCCACCAGCTGCGCCCGATCCGTCTCGTTGGGACGACCGGTATGACGCAGCAGCATCATGATCCCCTGCTCCGCCTGGATCAGTTCGGCATGACCCAGCTCGCGCTGGCTCTTCAAGCGATTGAGGCACTCGCGCATCGGCGCAATCAGTGCAGAGAGCGGTTCGGCCAGCACCGGGCACCCTTCGATCTCCACCAGATCGTTGCTGTTGCGGCGACGAAAACCGACCCGGGTGCAGCGACCGTTCTTGTCGAATTTGATGGCCAGCCGGCAGACCCGGCGATAGGCACGCTCCTCGCCAGTCAGCACCGGCTCCAGTACCGGCGCACTGATATTGCCAAGACGCTCGAACAGATTGACCAGCCCGGCCGCCTTGGCTGCCTGCTGATCCGCCACCGACATATGCTGGGCGCTGCAACCACCGCACTCGCGGTAGTGGCTGCAGAAAGGGGCAATGCGGTTGGCGGCCGGTGTCACCACCTGTTGCAGAGCGGCATGGCCATACTGCTTTTTGTCTTCGGTGATGCGGGCCTTGATGGTCTCGCCGGGCAGTGCCCCTTCAACAAAGATCGCCTTGCCTTGATGACGACCGATCCCGACACAGTGGTGATCGAGGGTGTCTACCGTAAATTCAATGCGTTGGGGCTGGGTGGATTTCTTTTGGGGCTTGAAAAACTGGGCCATAAAACTTGGTGCCTATAGGTGGCTATGTCATGATTGTGGAATCTGCAGCAGGCTATTGTCCCACAAGAATAATAGTATGACCAAATACGGCCTTCGGGCGCGGGTGCTGGCATTTACCATATTACCCACCTTGATCATCGGTGGCCTGATGGCCGGCTACTTCACCTTCCATCGCTACCAGCAGCTGGAAAACAACCTGATCGATCAAGGGATCAACATCATAGAGCCACTGGCCATCGCCAGTGAATATGGTATGACCCAGCACAGCCGCGAATCCCTCAAGCGGCTGATTGGTCTGACCCATCGCAAGAACTCGCCGCTCATCAAGTCCATCGCCGTCTTCACTCAGGACAACCAGCTGTTCGTGACGTCCAACTACCACAGGGACTTCACCCGGTTGCAACTGCCCGATGGCGAGCCGATTCCGGAGCTGACCAGCATCACCCTCTACGGTGACGACATCATATTGCGCACCCCGATCCAGGCCGAAACCACCATGGATGGCTTCCCGCTGCCCAGCGATGTGGAGCCGCCGATGATCGGTTACATCTCGATGCAGATGACCACGGATCGCGCCATGCTGCTCCACTACCGCGATACCTTCTTCGCCATCATTATGGTGCTGCTCGGGGTCGCCGTCAGCACCCTGTTTGGTTTCCGGCTGGTCAAGAGCGTGACCCAGCCCATCACCAACATGGTGCAGGCGGTGCACAAGATCCGGGAAGGGCGGCTCGACACTCGGGTCAGCGGCGAGCTGACCGGCGAGCTGGACATGCTGAAAAACGGTATCAACGCGATGGCCAAGGCGCTCTCCGAATATCACGAGGAGATGCAGCAGAATATCGATCAGGCCACCTCGGATTTGCGCGAGACGCTGGAGCAGATCGAGATCCAGAACGTCGAGCTCGACATGGCCAAGAAGCGGGCGCAGGAGGCGGCAAGGGTCAAATCGGAGTTCCTCGCCAACATGTCTCACGAGCTGCGCACCCCGCTCAACGGCGTCATCGGTTTTACCCGCCAGCTGCTCAAGACCAGCCTCACGCCGAGCCAGACCGACTACATGCAGACCATCGAGAAGTCGGCGCGCAACCTGCTTGGCATCATCAACGACATCCTCGACTTCTCCAAGCTGGAGGCGGGCAAGCTGCAGCTGGAGCATATCCCCTTCAGCCTGCGCGACACCCTCAACGAGACCATGCACCTGCTCGGCCCCAGCGCCCACGACAAGCAGCTGGAGCTCTCTTTGCGGGTCGATGCGGATGTCCCCGATACCCTCACTGGCGACCCCATGCGTCTGCAGCAAGTGCTGACCAACCTCACCGGTAACGCCATCAAATTCACCGAGCGCGGCAACGTGGATGTTCATATCGAACAGCTCGGCAGCAGCAACCACAAGGTGAAGCTCAACGTGCGGATCCGGGATACCGGCATCGGCATCTCGGAAGAGCAGCAGCGCCAGCTGTTCCAGGCTTTCAATCAGGCCGACTCCTCCATCTCGCGCCGTTATGGCGGCACCGGACTGGGTCTGGTCATCACCCAGAAGCTGGTGCAGCAGATGGGCGGCCAGATCCGCTTCGAGTCGGAGCTGGACAAGGGCTCAGTCTTCTCTTTCAGCCTGGATCTGGAGGTCTCTCCCCTGCCGCAGACCGATCAGCTGCCGCTGGATCGCATCCGCAACAAACGGCTCTGGCTGCTGGAGCCGGACCCCTTTGCTCGCGCCGCTCTGCTGGCGCTGCTGGCCGAGTGGCAGCTCGATGTGCAGCTACTGACAAACGATGCCCCCTGGCCAGAGATGAGTGAACAGGACATTGTGCTCATTGGCAGCAGCACCCTGCATACTCCGCAACAGGTGATCAGCCGACTCGACAGCCTGAGCGGCCAGCAGCAGAACACCATAGTGCTGCTCAGCAGCCATGAACCGGCGCTCTACGAGGCGATGCTGGCTCACGGTGCACAGCACTGTCTCTCCAAGCCGCTCAACCATCGCAAGCTGCTGCACGCCCTGCTCACCCCGGAGGCGAGCCGCCAGCAGCTGCCGGCCCAGCCATCTGCTCGCCAGCTGCAGCCGATCAAGGTGCTGGCAGTGGATGACAACGCCGCCAACCTCAAGCTCATCGCCGCCATGCTCAGGGAGATGGTGACTCAGGTCGTGCTCTGCAAGAACGGCAAGGAGGCGGTCAAACAGGCCCAGAGCCAGCCGTTCGACATCATCTTCATGGATATCCAGATGCCGATCATGGATGGTATCAGCGCCACCCAGGCGATCCGCAGCCAGTCCCTCAATACCGAGACGCCGATCGTGGCGGTGACTGCCCACGCCATTCCCGGCGAGCGGGAGCGCCTGATCCGCCAGGGGATGGATGACTATCTGGCCAAGCCCATCGACGAGAGCATGCTGGCCAGACTCATCACCGACTTTGCCCATCGCCGTCACCAGATTGTCGGCGATCAGCAGATCGACTGGGCGCTGGCGGTGCGGCAGGCGGCCGGCAAGGAGGATCTGGCCAGAGAGATGCTGACCATGCTGCTGGCCAGCTTCGACGAGGTGGAGCCTGTGCTGGATGCCGCTCTTGCGGGTGCCATCGACGACGGTGAAGTGCTGGCCCAGCTCCACCGTCTCAACGGCGGCTGCGCCTACTCGGGGGTGCCCGGCCTGCAGCGGCTGCTGTCACAACTGGAGCAACAGCTGCGCGACGGCGTGCCGGTCAGCGAGCTGGAGCCCGAGCTGCTGGAGCTGCAGGATGCCCTTGAACTGGTGCGCCAGGAGGCGCCACGCTACCTGAATTGAGCCAGACTGGTTCACGCCCAGGATATCGTTACCCCGCTTTTTCTGACGCGGGGGCCGACAGATGGTAAAGTTGCGCCGTTTAAACAGGAGTCAGCATGACCAACAACGATATTCTGCGCCGCCTGCGCTACGCCCTCACCATCAGCAACGACGAGATGGTCGAGATGTTTGCCAAGGGCAATCTGGCCATCGACCATGCCCAACTGCACGGCTGGCTGATGAAAGAGGCCGAAGAGGGAGAAGTGCAGGAAGCGGGCTATGCCGCCTGCCCCGACTCTGCCCTGAGCCAGTTCCTCGACGGTCTCATCGTCACCCGTCGCGGTGTGCGGGAAGATGCGCCGCCCCAGGTGGTGCCAAACCGGATCAACAACAACCTGATCCTGCGCAAGCTGCGCATCGCCCTCAACTTCAAAGAAGAGGATATGCTCGGCACGCTCAAGCTCGCCAACTTCAACCTCTCCAAATCCGAGCTGAGCGCCCTGTTCCGCTCCAAGGATCACAAGCACTATCAGGATTGCGGGGATCAGATCCTGCGCAACTTCCTGCTCGGCCTCACCGCCAAATACCGCAGCTAACTGCACCGCTCAACCGGCAGGCCAGCAGCCATGACGAAGCGCCTCTCCATCACACTGCCCAAACGTCGAGCAGTCAGGGGATGGCGCATCGCCGCATCGCTGCTTCTCGGCACGCTGCTTGGCCCTTTGCTGCAAGGCTGCAACCAGCAGAGCTACCAGCTCTCCACTCGCTATCAGAGCGCCAACCAGAACGAGCGGATCGCATTTCTTATCCTTCACTACACCGACGAGGATGACGCCCACTCCCTGCGTCTGCTGACCGAGCCGGAGCACAAGGTGAGCGCCCACTACCTGATCCCCCGTGACAGCCGCGAGACACCGCTCCCCGTCTATCAGCTGGTGCCGGATAGCCAGCGTGCCTGGCATGCCGGGCGCAGCCGCTGGCACCAATATGCCGGGCTCAATGCCAGCTCCCTTGGCATCGAGATCGTCAACCTCGGCTATCCGCCGGAAGATGAGCTGCTGGCCCCCGATGCCCGCCGCTGGCAACCCTATACCCCGCAGCAGATTGCCGCCGTCGGCGCCCTCAGTCGGGAGCTGGTCGCCCGTTACCGGATCCCGCCGACCCAGGTGCTGGGCCACAGCGATGTCGCCCCCGAGCGCAAGCAGGATCCCGGCCCCCACTTCCCCTGGCGTCAGCTCTATCTGGAGTACGGCGTCGGCGCCTGGCCAGATGAAAGCCGGGTGGCAGAGCTGCTTGCCAACCCTCTGCCCGAATGGAGTGCCACCATGTGGCAGCAGCAGCTGGCTCGCTACGGCTACGGCCTCCCCCAGAGCGGCCAGTGGGACGAGCAGAGTCGCGCCGTCATGCGTGCCTTCCAGCTCCACTTTCGCGCTGGCAACGTCGATAGCGAGCCGGATAGCGAGTGTCAGGCCATCCTGATGGCTCTGCTCGAGAAGTACCCAAACTAGCCCACCCTTTCACCACTTCCCTCCCCGCTTTGATAGCCACTCGCTATCAAACTGTTAGGTACGAGCGATTATCCCTTCAAATAACAAGGGGTTAATCTGAATTCGTTCCAAGACAGATTGTCAAACCCGATTTCCTTATCTGGAGGTGAATGATGAAAAGCCCGATTGGTCTTGATACCGCTCAATCACAAGCTCTGGCTGCCGAGCTGAACAAGTTGCTGGCCAGCTACCAGATCCTCTACATGAACGTCCGCGGCTTCCACTGGAATATCCGTGGCAACCAGTTCTTCGAGCTGCACCTGAAGTTCGAGGAGATTTACAACGACCTGCTGCTGAAAGTCGATGCCCTGGCAGAACGCATCCTGACCCTGGATAGCGTGCCACTGCACAGCTTCAGCGACTACATCAAGGTCTCCGCTATTCCCGAACAGAAAGGGCTGCACGACGGTCGTGCCTGTGTCGAATCCCTGCTGGGGAGCTTCCGTGAACTGCTGGTGGCTCAGCGCCGCATTCTGGCTCAAGCCGCCGATGCAGGTGATGAGGGCACGGCCTCCATCCTCTCCGACTACGTGCAGCAGCAGGAGAAACTGGTCTGGATGCTGCGCGCCTACCTGGCCTGACCCATTGTTGAAGTGAGCTTTGTTGCAAACCTGAGTTGTCTCTCCTTTTATCCACCCGCTTGCCGCCCTGTCTGGGCGGCTTTTTTGTTTTTGATCTGCATCAATGAAAATTGAATTGGCAAATTGAATGCCTATTAAGTTCAGAGCCGTAGGAATAGAATCGCCACAAAACAAACAACTGAAATGTCCAATTAGGAGAGACATGATGTTTTGTGTGCAATGTGAACAGACAATTCGTACCCCGGCAGGCAACGGCTGCGCCTATGCACAAGGTATGTGCGGCAAGACGGCGGAAACCTCGGATCTGCAGGATGTGCTGATTTATACCTTGCAGGGGCTCAGCGCCTGGGCGCTGGCTGCCCGCGAGCAGGGCGTCATCGACCGCGAGATCGATGCCTTCGTGCCCAAGGCCTTCTTCGCCACCCTCACCAACGTCAACTTCGACTCGAATCGCATCGTGGCCTACGCCAATCAGGCCCTCGCCTATCGCCAGCAGCTGGCCGATCGTCTGACCGCCATGGCGGTGCAGGTCAACGACTTGCCACAGTCCGCTTACTTCGAACCCGGTGCCGAGCTGCGGGAACAACTTGCCCATGCCGCGCCAACCGCCCCCAATCGGGGTGTAGCCGCGCGGGTAGATTGATCACTGGATGCTAGTGAATTGATCACAGCCGCCAGTGATCAATTCACTAGGAATTCGAATGGTAAGAGATAACAAAGGGGCCTGTTGGCCCCTTGTGCATAGTTAGATTGAACTGTCTTCAAACAGGCTTTGAAGGCCACTGAACAGGGTGAGTGGTGCAGTCAATAACTGCCAGAGCAGCTCGGTATTGTTTCCAGAGCAACAGCTTAGCCTGCACCTGATCATCAGGATTGGAAATCACATCAGGATCGAGAGCATCGAGTAGAGAGGCGATCTCGATACTGGCTTCACTAAGAAGTGATGCGCGTTGTTTTTGGGCCTGAGTAGTTAGCCACAATCGCTCAGCATCAGAATCCTTCACCCAACTGCCAACAACCTCATCCCAGACATCGAAGCGGGAGGATGGTGGAATGAATGTCAGGTCTGATGGCAGAGGTCCAAGGTCGGAGATAACCACAGACTGCCGGTTTGTCTTGTTGTAGGCAATCTGATTGCGATAGTCATCAACCAAAGACCATGCGCCATTTTTCATGACAATTGCTTTGCCAGAAACAGGTTCAGGAGGTTGAGTAAGGTAAGCCCCAGCAGGCAAACCAGTGCCACGAGACACCCAAACTTCAAATTTACCTGAATACTCACCTGTAGATGGAAGAGCGCAAAACGCATCACACCATCCATCTTGGGATGCAAACCCATCATCACCCCACAAAACCTTCGGTTCGCTCATTACGCAGCCCTCACGATATAGTTAAATGCAACGTTTCTTGGTCTAGTCTCACTGCCTCCAAATGCTCCAACTGAAGAACCCGGAACATAACCAGCTACAGACGTTGGACCGAAAGTTACTGTCTCTTCAGTAGTAGTAACAGTGGTTGAGTGTGTGTGAGATTTAATCTCGTCTGATTGGTTAGATAGCACATCTCTTGAAGGGTCAACGCCACGGCCGAGATCAGCACCACGAATGAACTCACCGCGGAGATCAGGAAGAACACCAGATGGATATCTACTAGCCAAAATTGGATAGGTAGAAGTATTAAATGACTGCCCATTCATCAATAAAAAACCGGCAGGAGGTGCTGAAGCAGGCCATGGGATAGGGCACCCTACCGGGTATGCAAAAAATGAGATAAGTTGAATAGCATCTGCAAGTTGAGTGTGACTGGATTTTATTGGTGACAGTCCGGCTCTCAGCAGAATATTGAGCAATTCATCGGTGACCATATTAAACCATTCAGCACCAGGAATGCTTGGCTGTTCACCGTCACCGCCATCAGTAAAATTAAGCTTAGTAGGAGATACAACCGGAGGAATTGCCGGAGGAACAGAGACGCCAGTGGAGTTATCAATCCAGTACATAGTCAGACCTCATAGACAAATTCGTACGTAAATCCGCCCAGCTTGTAGCGGGACAAAGTACATTCCAGCAGCAAGGCTGTCTGGGTTTTAAGTGGGGTGATCACGGTGTCGGTAACACGGAAACGGCCATCAGGAAGACCGAATACCACAACCTCAAGAGTGTGGCGCCAGCGGTCAGGCCAAATAGGGTACGTAACCGGACGCAGAACGTGGTGGGGGAAGTGCTCGCGCACCTCGACGGTAAAGCCAAGGGCCAGCGCCAACGCTTCTATCTGCCATGTTTGCAGGCCGCCTTTGCGGTGGTATTTCTCGATCACTGCATTGCGGCGGCTCTCAAAGTTCTGATTCGGCACCGCGCACTCAGGCAAGCCAAGATACTCTTCCCAATCCTGCAGCAGCGCCACGGTGGTTTCTGGCCGCATTTCAAGGTAAAGATGGTCTGCGCTTACCTCGCAATCGACCAGGCGCTTGGCAAAGCCTAGAGCGTACTTTGACGTGTTCGACTCAGGATCGTGTGGCCAAGCACGGCCACGCGGCATCTGCTGCAGCAATACCTCATGCCACTGTTCTACAGCGTGGGCCATGTGATGGCTCCTATGACATTGAGCTGGTTACTTGCTGCCGGCACATCTGCAGATAAATTCAAGGTGTAGTTTTCAACTCCAACCGCTGAACCAATGGCGGTGCGAATGCGAGACAAAAGCATGGTTTGACCTGGTTCTAGCGTGCTTTGATAGCCATTCAGGTTGGCGACGATGGCAGCGCGAATATCGGCACTGTCAGGGGTCGGGGTGATAGTGAGCGGCGTGGCTTTCAACGTCAGGCCGATATCAACAGCCTCGATACCACCAGGGCGACCAACCAGCACACCCGTCGCCGGATCAGGATGACGGAACAGCCATTGCTGCATGTTCTCTTTGTCGGTCACGGTGGGCAGGATATCGATCCGGTCATCATAAACCCACGCAATTCCGACCGTGCTGCCACCATGCCACGCATCAAAGCACCATGCGCGGGTAACACCAGCCACCTCACGCATCCATGCCACGTAATCATGCACAGCGCCGCCAAGTGGCGGGTTGCGCTTGCGGAACAGCAGGCGCTCCAGCAGCTGGTTGATGGGCTCGATATCGGCGCCGCCGCTGATGTCTTCGCTGACGCCGTTGGATTGCAGCCCGGGAACGGGTGTGACCAGTGCCAGCGGTTGGCCTGCGGCAAGGTTTCCTGCTGCGCCAGCCTCTGTAGCCTGAACCTGCACAGCAACAACGCCACCACTCGGGCTGGCGCTGCTGGTGACGGTGTATTGACGGCCGTCGCTGTGCTGCAGCACGGTACCGACAGGTGCTGGCACAGTACCCTGCAGCGTGGCAGGGCCAGCGGCATAGGTGGCCTGCTTGCGGATCACCCCTTCAAACTGGGCGACTTCGATGATGGTCTGGTCATCCGATTCGCTGGTCGGGATGATCTGACGGACGATCCACATCTGATGATCGTAAAGGTCGCGCTGGCCAGCGGAAACGGCGGCATTGAGCGCCTGCTCGATGCCGAACTTGGGCAGCACGGTGCCAAGGCTTGACTCGATATCGAGCAGGCCGCTGGCGATGATCTGGCGCAGGGTGGGGACGTTATACGGCATTGGCTTGCGCCTCCCACCGCTTGTTGATGGTCATGGTGGTGGTGGTTCTGTCAGGGCGGGTGATGGCGATGGTGAGCTGCAGCATCTGAAACTGGGGAATGGCGCCGGTCACCACGATATTGCTGGCGTAATCAGGCTTTAAATGGGCATCAAGGGCGGTTTGTGCGTAGGTCACAGCCTTGTTGCGCACGTCTGTGGTGAGCTTTTCGCGGTCGAGCAGCCAGAGCTTGCTGCCCCAAGGCTGGTCGGCAAAGGTGTCGCCAATCCATCCGCGCTTATCGCCGGTGCCGTCTGGCAGCACATCGGAGTCATCGGCACGGGCATCGGTGAACAGCACCTGCAGCACCAGCGTTTCGAGGCCATCATCCTGACGCAAACCGGCCGGGGTGATTTCGATATCGCCCCGGCCGGTTTCGTTGTTCCAAATGATGGCTGTGGTCATCGCCCCTCACACTGGGGGCGATGTTTGCCCCCCACCTGGTAAATCGTGTTTATGCTCCAGAAACGACTTGCCGTTGATGATCACATCGCCATCAACAATGATGTTCAACGTGACGTGCATGGCGCCCTGAAACTCGTTATCAGGGGATATGGTGGTGGTTTTCTCTTCGGCTGTGATAATGACGCTTTTCGCGCTGAGCGCTGCCAAGCCTTCTTTACCAAGGGTGAGGTTGTGACCATCCAGATGGTATAGGCAACTATCACCAGCCTCCAAGTCTTTCGGGCGAAATCCCTTGTGCTCGACGGCGATGGCCACCAGTCCGGCACGGGCACCACCGAGCCCAAGCACGATGGCTTCAGACCCCTCTGGCGGCACGCTGGTGTGGCCGTAGTTCTGAAAGCGCTCGACATCATCAGCGCCTTCGTCTGCCAGCACCTTGAGTTGCAGGTTCTGGCGCTGCAGGGCGTCATTGACCAGGGTAACGATGGCGCGATCGGCAATCAGGCGCAGGCGGCGCTGCAGCGGGGCCAGCAGCTTCTGCACATCACGAACACTTACCATGTGGTCACCTCTTTGGTCTGCTTCTTGGTTACTTCTGCTGGGATCAGCATCGCCTCGCGGGGGGTCAGGTTGATGATGGCCTCGCGGCCTGCCTGGTCATCTTCCATCAGGGTCACCGAGACGATCAGCCAGTTCACATCCAACCCCTGGATCTCGTCCTTCACCGGGCACATCCGGTTAATGCGCCAGAGCGGGCCGCTGTCGCCTTCCATCCCCTGAGTGCGCCAGCCAGCAACGGTGATCTCGGTCTGGGTTCCTTCGCCGATGCTGCGCTGTTTTTGCCACTGGCCGCGCTTGCTGGCACCGGCCACAGTGGTGACATCTTCGGCAATGATGATGCGGGGGCGATAGCGCGGCACATCCGGATCGCTGATGGTCGCCTTCTGGCCGCCGATGGTAGTGGTCGGGGTGTTATCCCACGTTGCGCCGCCGCCGTAGCTGCTGCCCTTGACGATCCATTCTGATGCCCGATCGCGCATGCTGAAGTTGCCACGGGCCGCCAGAATGTTCTTGCCCAAAATAAGGCTGGCGCCCATCTCCTGCTCGCTTGCCTGCGTCAGCACCAGTTGGCCTTTCTCGTTGGTGGTGAGCAGCACGGCACGCTGCTTGGCCAAGCGATCGAGCAGCTCGAAACAGGTCTCGCCCTGCTCGATGGCAACGCGGGGGAAGGCCGCACCCAGATCGCACTCGACCACTACCTCGATATTGAAAGGCTTGCTGATATCACGGGCCACCTTGTCGAGGGTGACGTTCTGCCATTGGCCGCTCTTGTAGATGGCCGAGCAGTCCACCAGATCGCTGGTCTTGCTGCGGCCGCTGACCACCCAGCTCACTTCCTTGGCATCATAGCTGGGGGTGAAGTCGTCAACGTATCCGGTCAACACCAGATCGTTGCCGATATGCACGGTGCAGGCGCTGCCTTCGCGGATGGCCATCGCTTTGGCGTCATCCCATTTACGGGTCAGGGTCAGCTCGAAATCACCGGCGATATCGCGCAGGCTGCGGGTAACGCGCACTTTCTGCCAGCCGCTATAGAGCTGACCATCGACGCGCAGGGTGATTGGTTCAGCCATTGGTCACCTCGTCAATCACCTGAATAGTGGTGCTCGGGGTGATGAACGCCGGATCGCGAAGCTTGTTGCCCATCACCAGCCGATCGCGGTATTCGGCATTGCCATACTGCTGCCACGCCAGCAGGGCAGAAGGGGTGGTGGTGGTCAGGGTGATCTGACGGCGGCGCGGCAGCTTGGCGCCCCGTTCGCGGCTGTCGTTAAGCAGGGCAAGGCGCAGATCGCGCAGGGCACGCCAAACATCGCTCTGCTCGACCTCTACCGCGTCCATGGCCAGCTCGGCCAACCGGTTGGCCCAGTAGTTGGCCAGCTGCTCAAGATCGTCAGCAGTGAGCAGCAGATTGCGATCTGCCCCCACGACGCCATCCATGGTGACCGGACGGCTGATCTGGTTGTTGACCTGATCACCGGTCAGCGACTGTCCGATGGTCACCTGACCGCTCTGGTCTGGGGTAAAGTCGCGGTTGGTACCGAGATCAGCACTGGCAATGGCAATGGCAGCCGCCGTAGAGGTGGCGCGGTCAATCAGCGCAGTGAAGGCCTTGCCGTTATCGAGCGCGGTATTCAGCTCGGTGGGGGTGTCGATGGTCGGTACCGAAGATGCAACACCAGTTGCCACATCGCTGTTGATGCTGGTCGGCAGGCCGCCAGTGATGGCCAGCTCGGCGCGCATCCCTTCCCAACGGCGGCTTACCTGGTCATAAACAGAGAGCGCCCGGATGGGATCAGTCACCACGCCTTTGACATCCTCCACGATGCCGGTCACCTCGCGGGCAAGTTCGCCCGGGTAGGCCAGCAACGCGCCGACGCTATCCTTGGTGCGCATCAGGCGATCTGTCCACTCGCGAAACTGATCAGGCAGGGATGGCAGGCCACGGGTCAACTCGTCCAGATCGTCGAGGAAAGTATCGACCATCACGCCCATGTTATCGATGCCGGTGACGAATGAATCGAGGAATGATTGCTCACTGGCGCCCTGCGCCAAGGCGGCAGCATTGCCCAGGGTGGCGGCGGTATCGATGGCAGCAGAGGGGAACAGGTTCTTGCCCGCTTCCCAGACCGTGAAGGTCACATAGGCAACGCCATCCTCTTCGTTATCCAGCCGGTGGCTGACGTCGCCGACCTGCACGGTGCGCACGCCCCACCACGGGTGGATCATCTCGCCGGTACCTGGCTGGTTCAGGGCATCGAGCAGGGCGCGCAGCTGGGATAGATAGTCTTTGCCAACCAGCTTGCCGGTGATCTGCTCATTGGTGATCGCGGCGCCATTGTCTTCCGTCCAGCTGCTTTCGCGCTTGGGGTATTCGCGGGGGATGGCACGGCGACCGCCTTTGCCTTCCACGGTATTCAGCAGGAATTCAACACCCCTAATCGAGGCGGTCAAACGCTCTTCAAAGCTCATTCAAACCATCCTTAAGGCATCAATGAAGGGCCGTTATCCACGCGCACCTGCAGCCCGGGAGCCGCATCTCGGGCGCGAACGGTGATGCGGTCATCGCTGACCTTGATATCGAGGGATGCAGCCAGATTGTCAGGGCGCGCCATCGGCTGAATATCACGGGTAAAAAATGCCTTCATTTCGTCAAACACATCGAGCAAACCGGGAGCGGCCAATCCTTCTGGCGCTGAAATATCAAACAGACCTGTATTTTTTTCTGCATCTGCTGCCCGTTCCTGAGCTCTGGAAAAAGAAATAGGGCTGAATTCAGGAGCCAACGTTGTTGCATACGTGATGGTGGCCAATTCTGCCAATCCAGTCATGCCAAAGCGGTTTTTTTTAGGAGGTGTTGTTGATGATGGGTTTGGTCCACCATTGCCTGAACCACCCGGGAGATCAGCACCACCGCCCATCCCCCCCATGCCACCACCCGGCATATTGACCACATAGACAGGGGTCGCGCCAAGATCGGCCATGGCACCGCCAAGGCCACCTGCTCCGCCCTTGCTTGGCTTGGCCGCATCCCACACGCCTTTCGTCCATTTGATGGCGTCGATCCCTTTCTTGACAGCCACCAAACCGCCGACAACCAGGGCGATGTTCTTGCCAGTCTCAAGCCAGTTCTGCACCGCATCAGGTTCAAGGCTGTTGATAGCATCGGCCAGCTCGGCAATGGGGGCTGCCAGCTGCTGGTTGGCAAACTGGTTCCAGCTGTTACTGACCAGCTGCAGGCTGGCGGCAAAGTCGCTGGCGGCCACGGCGGCATCGTTCATGGTGGTGCTGCCATCGCCGGAGAGCTTGAGGAACTCGTCAAACGCCTTGACGTCACCTGTCTGGACGTACTCGGCGATCACCGGCTTGAGTGCCCGCTTGGCTTCATCGGTCAGGTTGAGCATGGAGAGCTTGCTGGAGAGGCCGCCTGACTTGGTGACAATCTCTTCAATCAGCACCGGCAGGCTGCGCATCACCTCTTTGCCCTGCTTGAGCTTCTCGGGGTCGAATACGTCGATATTGCCCAGCTGCTTGAGCTTCTTGACGGTCTCGGGGCGGGTGATATCGCGGATGATGGATTCGAAGGCCGTCACCGCTTCGGCGTCAGATCCGACACCTTGACGGATGATCTGCAGCGCGGCGCCCAGCTCGGTCACAGCGCTGGCCCCTTCTCGTCCGGTGGCCGCATAGGCTGCGAAAATCTTGGGGCCCTCTTTGGCCATGTTGGCCAGGGTAAAGGCACCCTGCTTACCCTGCATGTTGAGGGTATCGATCGCTTTCATCGCCGCTTCGCTGGAGTCGATGGCCAGCTTCTTGAACTCGGTGAAGATGCCACCGACTTCAAGGCCACCGGCGCCGGTGGCCTGGATAACGGCGGCGATATTGGGCAGGTTCTCGATGGCGTAGGCCAGATCGCCGGTCTTGGTCAGGATCTCTTCGACGGCGGATGTCGCTTCGTTGGGGTCGATGCGAATGCCCTTGGTGTTGCTGACGGCGTTGATCTCGTCCTTCAACTCCTTGGCCTTGTCGCGGCTGATGTCGGCGGCAATGGCGATGCGGGAGATCCGGCGGTCGAGCTGGGCATAGCCACGAACGGCTGCGCCGCCGACCATGGCGGTACCCAATGCGACGTAACGATTACCCAGGGAGTCGATGCCACGGGATGCGGCATCGGTAGACATGCGCAACAAGCCCATGGCGCGCTGATTGCTGGCAGCAAACTGGCTCATGCTCTGGCCATATTGCCGTGATTTGGCGGCCAAGTTGCCAGCGAGGTTAATAACGATATCGGTGACAAGTTGCTTGGCCATGATATTTACCTTTATTTATTAGGAGTCAGCGCCTTTTTTAATTTATCGAAGCGAATAAACAGATGGCGCAATGGCAAATTTTCCAGCTCGGATGTCGGTATATATTTGCTCATGGCAAACATTAACCCCATTGCACCATCAACCAGCTGAATTAGATCGCCCCCGCTCGGCCAACGCCTCCATCAAGGCATCATCCAATTCAGTGGCCTTTAATTGCAGCAGACTGAAATCATCGACATGCAATTTCTCAAGCATCTTTAAAGAGAGCGGCCCTTGAATTTCACCGATATAAGCAACCTGACGGCACAGCAAATTAAGTCCATACATTACATCGCTGGTATAAGCGACCGCCTTGCCGTTTTGCACCACCACTTTTTCAGCATCGAGCTGGGCTTTAATCAGATCGGCGGTGGTAAGTTCACGCAGGCCCACTTCACGATAAAGGAGCGGCTCGTCGCCGCTCCCTTTCGCTTCGATACCGTGCAGCAGTTCGAAGGTAATAACGGCCATGTCAGATCCTCACTACCTTGTCGCCGAAGAAGGTGACTGCAATATCGCCAGATTCCTCACGCAGAGGAGCGACCTCTGCTGCGGCGGCACCGGTCATCATATAGCTGACGCCGTTATCCCCTTCCCATACCAGTGCCGCGTTTTCGATGGCGTTGATCTCCATCACATCGACGTCTTCAGCGGCGGCGATGACGGTCTCAATGCTGGGGGCGGTGTAACGCTTGCTCACGCCGCGAACTTTTCCGCCACCTGTGTGCTGGGTACGGGTGAAACCGCCCGGATTCAGTACAGAACCGGTCTTGGTTTTCAGCTCTTTGCCATTCACACGAATGGTCACTTCACCAAGAATATCTGCCATGGTGTCCCCCTTAGAGTTTGAACTGGATCAGTTCCGCAAAGATGCGGAATTGGTTGACGATATCCGGATTGCTCAGCGCATCCAGACGATTGCGATCACCAGATGGACGAACCACGCTCAATGTCTCTTTGAACAGGTCATAGTTCTCCATCAGACCAGCAGCAACCCAGTCGAGCGCTACCTCAAGCAAAGCCTCTTTCATCAGCTTCGGTGAAACAACAGGCTGTGCCGGGTCAATCAGCGGCAACGCTTCATCGTTAACCAACTTGTGACGCGGGAAGCGGTTGGTGACCATCACCCGCACGTCGTAACGCATCTTGCCAAGGGTGGCCGGGGTGGTGATGTCGAGGTAAGAGGGATCAGGATCGCCGTAGGCGTTCTTCTGATACATCGAGACTTCGCGCTCGATGGCCACCACGTCACCGGGCTGCACCTGATAGGTGGCGATGCCGGATTTGAGCAGGTTGTTGCGCTCTGGTAGTGCAGGGAATCTGTCTGCCTTGACAGGCGGAAGAATGCCTGGAAGAACCAGCGTCTGCAGAGGTCGAGCTGGATCTATAGCCAGATGGTATGCCGCTATACCGCAATAGCTTGCTGCCCACTCCCACGGCGCATGGGGTGACTTGCTGGTACCCATGCAGGAGATCAGGAAGTCGTTGCGCGCTTCGCCAAAGGTGATGGTCTCGCCATAGGTGCCACGGAACGCGGTATAGGCGATCGCCTCAGACATCTTGAGCGGGCCCCAGCGGGTCAGCAGTTCATCGCGCAGGGTGTTCAGGCTGGCGGTGTCGTTGAACGGCATCATGATGTGGTTGTACCACTCGTCCGGCATAGCGGCGATCAGCGCGGCCATATCGGGGGCGCCGGAACCGTTGGCCATGCCGGTATAGGTAATGGTGACACCGGGCGGCAGCTGCTCGCCTGCGTAGTAGTTGTACCGCAGGTCGATATCGTTGCCGGTCAGCCCTTTCCACTTGGCGGTGACGTTGACGCGGGCGGTGTCGGTGCCATCCACGGCAGCGGTCACCGGCAGGTTCTTGTTGGCGTTGATGGCGGCCACGGCCTTGGTGGCGATGCTGGCGGCGGTATCGGCGGCGATAACGCCAACCTGCACCGACTGACCGGCGATCAGCAGATAGACGGTACCGGCCTGAGTGGCAGGGCCCCCGAAGATAAACGAGCCGGTTGCCGCGGCACCTGCTGCCAAGTCGGCGCTGGCGATGGCAAAGGTGCGGGTGTAGCTGTTGGCCTTGCGATAACGCTTGGCGGCCAGCGCCATCATGGAGCCTTGACCAAACAGGGCATCAATGGCCGATTCGCTGACCGGGATCTCGACCACGGTATCCGGATCGGCGGTACCAGCACCGGTACCCGATTCGATCATCTGACCGAACAGCATCACGTTCTGATCCTGGGCGATGTTGCCGCTCAGGGCCTGCGAGTTGTCGATCTCGATATAGACGAGCGGCACGCGCACGTCATTGGGGATAGTTCCGAGAGCCATGGTCACTCCTTCGCTTGCGGTTTCTTGGTGGCCTTGGCGGCCGGTTTCACTTCGTTCACATCACCATCTGCCAGCCGTTTCAGCCAGAAGCTGGTGCGCGGTACCTTCTCGCCATCGGCGGCCAGCTTGCTGCCATCCGGCTTTTTGATGACCAGCCCGGGGGCCGGTTTCAGATAGAGTTCCATCATTGCTCCTAAGGTGTTGGGCCTGGCACGGTGATATCTGCCTCGCAGACCGGTGAGCCATCGCCTTGCTCGGCGCGCCAGTTCATGCGCAAGAAGTCGTCGAGCGTGGCGGGGTCGATGGGGTTATCCAGCGGCCAGTCTTGCCGCCATGTCACCGACCAGATCGCCAGCCCCAGCTTGTCGATGCCGGTGGTGTAGAGGTTGTCCATCCGCACGCCTTCCGGCGCCTTATAGGCATCCGTGCCACGCCATCCGCCGGTCAACATCAGAGCGTTGGCCAGCCGACCGGCAATCACTTCGGCGCGCTGGTCTTTGTCATATGCCCACTGGTCAGCGCAGAACACGAAGGCGACAAACTCGATAGTGCCGATCAGGCTGCCTTCACGGCGCATCGATACCACCCGCTGGGCGCAGATACGGATGCCGCCCTCGCGGTTACCCATCCAGCGTTTGACATCATCAGGCTCGGAGAAGCGTCCGATGTGACGCTCCACGGTTTGCACCCGGTCAATCAGCCGATCCGCGCCGGGGCCGGTGGCTTCCAGATAGGGCTTTAGGTAGTTCACCACCCCTTCGCAGGCACTGACGGTGCTGCCGATGGTGCCAAAATCAGGGCGGATCATAGGCCTGCCTCCTTCATCACGTCTTGCCAGAAGTCGCCAATCACGGCGAGCAACTCGGTCTGGTTATCGCTGGAGAGGCCCAGAAACTCGCGCTGGGGGATCTCCATCATGCGGGTGAAGCTGCCGACCGACTGATAGACCGGAAACTTGAGCGCCTTGCCAAACGCCTGACTGATGCGGCGAACGTGGGCAGGCACCTGCACCGAGCCGCTGAATCCGTCCTGATGCACTCCGGCATAGGCCAGCGGCGAGCCGACCCGCACGCTGTTGCGTTGCACCTGATACTCGATGCTATCGAGCAGGTCGCCATCACCCTGCAGCAGGCTTTGGCCACCGTGGCGGGTCTTGGCGTAGGCATCTGACCAGGGCGCCCAGGGCGTACCATCCGGCGCGGTCTTCTCGTCACTGATGCGGCGGCGGGTCTGGCTTTCGACCACGGCACCGATGCTTTCCAGCAGTTCGGCCTTGTAGTCGTTGCGGCCCAGGGTATCGAGCAGACGCTGATAGCGCGCCAGCTCTTCGCCCCGGGTAGAGACCTGCACCGAGATCGCCATCACAGCACCCCTTTCAGGCTGTTGCGGGTGAACAGGCGCTCGTTCTCTTGCACCAGTTCGACCTTGCCGACGCTGCCCTCTGGCGGCATATCCGGCGTGGGCAGGCCCAAATCAATCTTGCCCGCCGCAATCTCTTTGATTTTGGCGATGGCACGGTCATAGCGTTCGCGCAGCAGGTCGCTGGCCTGATTGTCGCGGTCGGCCAGCCAGTAGAAGGCGATCACGATGGCGTTGCGCTTGAGCAGATCCGGCACGGTCGGCAGCGGCAGCACAAAGCGACGACTCAGGTAGCCATTGATTTCGTCATCGGCGGTGGCCAGTGCCTCATCAATCCAGACATCGTTCAGCGTGTCGGTACTGCGATCGAGAGCGAAGTTGTAGAGCATCGAGCCGTCGCGGTCTTCCAGATCCTGCTTCGTCGCGTAGATGGCCATGGCTATTCCCCTACCTGCTCATAGGTGGCAGCGAAGATATCCGGCTTGCACGGATAGTGTTCACCTTTGACGCCTCGGATGATCCAATCACCAACATTTGCAACCATGGTTCCTTCAAGGGTCATTACCTTGAACTTGTTGCCATCCGATGCGACATGAGCGGCATACTCATCAAATGAACTAAACCACTCTTCAAAACGTGGAGACTTACCAGTGAAAGCCAAAACCTCAGCAAGGTTTTCACCAGTCCACTGAATCGCCTCAACTTCGACAGGCTTCTTGCGGTAGATAGGCATGGCTTAGTCCTTGATCACTTCGCTATCGATAAGCACGGTCAGCCACTGTTCGCCATAGACGCGTTTGGCCTCTTCCTGAGTCAGGTAGCAGCACGGGATCTCGCAGCTGTGGTCGTGCGGCACATCGGCCTTCGCGGTGACCACAAAGACGCGGGTCGCGCTGGAGTGCAGGAACTGGATGCCACAGCGCCAGAAACCGGCCGGTGACTTGGCCTTGACGTCGAACTGGCCGAGCAGCCAGTCAGGCTGTTCTTTGTTGAACGTTGCGATGCCAGCATCGACCATCTTATTGGCAAGGGCCTGTTGCTCTTCCACTGCCTGCTGCTCAGCTTCGAGACGGGCAGCTTCGGCTGCTTGCGCTTCTGCGGCCAGTCGCGCCTCTTCGGCGGCCTGCTGCTCAGCTTCGAGACGGGCAGCTTCGGCTGCTTGCGCTTCTGCGGCCAGTCGCGCCTCTTCGGCGGCCTGCTGCTCAGCTTCGAGACGGGCAGCTTCGGCTGCTTGCGCTTCTGCGGCCAGTCGCGCCTCTTCGGCGGCCTGCTGCTCAGCTTCGAGACGGGCAGCTTCGGCTGCTTGCGCTTCTGCGGCCAGTCGCGCCTCTTCGGCGGCCTGCTGCTCAGCTTCGAGACGGGCAGCTTCTGCGTCAGGGTCTACCAACACTTCGCCATCTTTCTTCGGTTGGGGCGGCGCTTGTACCAGCTCGGTACCCGCGCCCACTGTTGCAGCTGCCAGCTGCGGGCTTTTGTCGTCACCGGTCGGGGTGGCTTTCTTTTTCGGGGCCATCTCAATGCTCCTTTAAACGGTCGTTACTGGCGGTTTACACCGCTGAAATCGTGGTCTGACTGGTGACCTGCTCGGCGATAAGCAGCACGGCCGTCAAGTTGTAGGTGCCGCCGTTGGAGCGGATCACCGGCTTGGTGCCGTTGGTCACGATGAAGCCACCGGCATCGATACTGAAAAACGTCGCCAGGGTAATGACATCACTGGTCACTGCAGCATCTCTGCTCGCCACCAGACGGTTGCCATTGGTGCCGATGAAGTCGAGCTGCATCGAGCGGTTGGTCGAACCACCTGCCCAGCTGCCCACCAGATTCAGCTTGAACGCCAGGCTGGTGTTGTCGTTGAAGGCGTTGAGCTTGTCGCTGGTTGTGTTGAAGAACGGCGCCAGCGTGCCCGCTGCCGGTGCTGGCAGCCCCTTGAGCAGGGCAATCAGATCTCGGTCGGTATCAGCTGGCAGGCTAACGCCCGTCAACCCTGCCCAGCGCACCTCGCTTTTCTTGCGGCTCGGTGTGGGGCCTGCTGGCCCAGGCAACAACAGAAAGCTGCGACCGAACATGGCTTAGCCCTCGGTGACAATCAGGGGGCCGCTGCCTGTTTCCAGTCGGCCATATAGGTTTTGCACCGGTTCAAATGCCCATGCCTCACTGGCGCCACGTTCCAGAACGTGGCCGACGGTGACGCTTGGCGCAGGCAAAGCCGCATCCGCGCGAAACTTCACTATTTGGCCACTCTGGTTCTGCATGGTCCCTCTGGCTGCAGAAGAGATCAGCACCCAGGCGGCATCGGTCAAATCAACTTGTCTGGTCGCCATGGTTCATCCTCTCGGTTGAAAGATGCCCCGGCAGTGCCGGGGCTGATTGGCCTGCGATTACGGCGCCGGTGTGGCGACCACGTAGGGGCTGACCACAACTTCAACATCCTTGTAATAGATGTTGGTGTTGCCACCATCGACCAGCATCATGTCGATCAGGGCCTTGGCAGCGGCGCGGTTCTTGTAACCGACAACCAGGGTGGTTGGGCGAGTACCGAGCGGGACACCGCTGGACTTCTTCATGGTACCCAGCATCTCGACCGCTTTTTCGTAGTTCTCTTTGGTCAACGCAGCCTTGGAGCCGATAGCGGTCTGCGGGAAACCAAAGCCCACGTTGCAGCGGCCATCAGTACCGGCGGCCATCTCGTTATTGAACCAGGTGTACTCTTCGGTCGGGTTCATATTCTTGAACACGAACGGACGGCGCAGCTGATAGATGATCGGTTTGATCACCTTGCTGGTATCCAGCACGAACCAGGGCTCACCCACATCAGTGGCCGGATTACCGATCACGTTGGAGAAGGTGCTGGCCGGAGTGGTATCGAGCGGGTGATCGGTATCGAAGAAGGGCTGGCCATCCCAGCACAGAGTTGAGAAGCCGTCCTTCAACAGAGTGAAGGTGAGCTCATCAGGGAACAGGGCCACGTCTTCGCCAAACTTCTGGGCAAGCGGCGCGTAGATACCGATCTGGTCATCGTCTACCTTCTCGCGTTCGATGGTGATCGAGGATTCCCAGGTCTTGTTCTCGATGGCATAACCATGCGCACCGAGTTTGACAAGCTGGCGATCGCTGACCCACTCCTTGATACCCGGGATGTCTTTCATCCAACCGTAATAGTTGGCAGAACCGGTGCTCGGGATCTCGGTTGCAATCATGTTCCATTGCGGCTTGGCTGCGGAAATGCCTGCGGTATAAGAGGCATTCATTGCCACGAACAGGTCGTAGACAATTTGCGCTTCGTTAGGGACGGCCATTATTGAGCTCCTTCAACGTTCTTGAGACTGGCCAGATATTGCTCCGGCGCGATTTTCATCTTGCGGCACATGGCCAGCTGGTTTTCGGTCAAGCCATCGACAGCGGCAGGAGCCTTGTTCTTCAGCTTGTCTGCATCGGCGATCACCGGGGCGGTCTGCACAAATGCCTTGAACTGCTCCACACCACCTTCAGTGCGGCACATGCCCAGGAACATCTCTTTGTTGGCCGGGGCGATCTTGCCAGCGGTGATGGCTTCATCGACCAGCGCGGCCAGCTTGGCCTCTTCGGTCTCTTTCACCTTGGCTTCTGCGGTAGTGGCGCGGTTCAGGGCCAGTTCGTAAGTCTCTTTCGGGACAAACTTGTTCAGGTCAGGGCCAGCGTTGGCGCGGTTCATGGCCAGTTGGTGATCGGCCTTGAGGGTATTGATGGCGGTGAGCACGGAAGCAGTATCCGCATCAGCGCCCAGACCCAGTGCCTGGGTCAGTTCAACGGGCAATGGCATTTGAGTTTCCTCACGGTTCAGGGCAGGGAGTTGGTGCAAGTTGGGTTCGTTGGTCAAGCCGACACTGGCAATGCTTTGCACCGTACCGGCCTCGTCATAGAGAAATGCGGGGGAATAGAAGGCGTACTCCTTCTTCTCCAGCATCTCGCGCCCTTCGCTGTTCCAGTCAACCATCCCCCACACTTCTCCGTCGATGTTCTGCAGCGCAAGGATCCAGCCGATAGCCGGGGCCTTGTCGCCCTTCGGGCCTTTGAGGTGGGTGGAATGCTCGACGTCAAACGGGCGCTTGCGGGTAAAGGCGGCGACCACGGCGTCGGGGTTGCTGTTGGTCCAGCTGCGGCCATCATTGCCAGCGAACGAGCCAGCCGGGATCAACGGCAGCCAGACTTTCTCGTCACGGACTTCCTGACGGGAAAGGTCAAAGCAAAGGGCTAGTGATGTCTTGCGCATGATCGCTCCGTCACATAACAACCTCCTGCCGGGTGGCGGTTGGTTGGGTGAACAAATGTTTGGACGAATCGATAATGGGCCAGCTGGGGGGCTGGCCTGTAATGACGCTTTTCGCGCTATTGAGAGGGGAAGTTGATGGGGGGGACGCGGTGATGACCGGTCATCACAGGATACAGATGGCGGGTCAGCTTGCCAATGTGATCGGGTCTATCTGGTCGCCGTGGTGACGATCACCGCTGGCGGGTGGATGGTGGCGCAGGCCAAAAACAGCACCTTCGACACCACCACACACCATCTTTAAAACCGATTTAAATCGCCTCAGATTCAAAAGCTGGGTAATTGTTCGTGCGCTGGTAGCCAAAAACGCTCACAGAGGCTTAGAGAGCGTTTGGCGCAATGTTTGCTCCTTGGCTTTCAGGTCGGCTTGCAAGGCCTGCTCTCGGCGCTTGCCGGGGTTGTAATCCCACCCCGGCTCGATCCCTTTCGGCAGGGTCTCGACTTCACCGGTTCGCTTGTTCACCCACTCGCTGGTGCCATCGTTTGGCGCGGCAAACTTGAACCCGCTATTGCCCTGCAGCTTGGCGTATTCGAACTTGCTTATCTGGCGCACCCCGCAATGGCAGCCCCATCCGTTGGGCGGCATATGGGTTTGCCACCATGGATGATCCACCGGCAGGGTAATACCGCGCCAGCTCAGGTGCAGGGCGCGGTGCTCCCGCGCTGGCCCGATGGTATAGGTCAGATAGGGCATGGCCCGCTTGGTGCGCTCGATACGCTGCCACTGGCCAGCGGCGCGGGCGGTGCGCATGTTGGTGCGGTAAATGATCTTTATCCGCCCTTCACTGCCCAGTTGTACCGGCTTGGTTTCGCCGGTCAGCGGGTCGTCAAGCTCCTGCACGCCCCACCATCCCGACTTGACCAGCAGCGGCTTGAGCACGGCAGCGAATTGCTGATAGGTCTGGCCCTGCTCCAGCGCCTGCTCGACCAGGGCCCGCACCTCGACCAGTAGATCGGCGTTGAGCATCTTGGCGACGGTGAAGGCGTTGCTGTGCTCCTCCTTCCACACATCTCGATAATCAAACCCGGGCTGCAGCCCCTTTTTCTTGAACCAGTCGAGCGCCTCTTTTGGCGGAAAGACGGACGCTTTCGGCTCAGGCATCTTGCGCATCCCCCATGCCACGCATCCGGAACAGGTAATCAGCCAGTTGCGGGGTGAACTGCTCGGCGGTCAAGGTCTCTTGCAGCTTGAGCAGGCCATCATTGAACTCTTCAAAGCTCGTGGCCTTGGCCGACAATTCGAGGATCGGGTTCATAAAGTCATCTCCACCAACCTCCACCCAGTCTCCCATGGCCTCTTCGGTCAGCTGCTCGATGGCCTGTTCATTGGGTTGCTGGATCCGGTTGATGGCCAAGCGCTTAGGCTGCTGGCGGTTAAGGGCCAGCGGCTGCGCGGCGGCCACCTCCATCGCGCTGAGCGGCTGCAGCACTGCCTCATCGTCTTTCGGGTCGGCCAGCCCGAACTTGTCACGCACTTCCCTCTCGCTCACCTTCATGCCGCGATCAACCAGAGGCATCAGGCTATCGACCAGCAGCTTGAGGTCTTCCGGCTCAGGCACCCGGATGCAGACGCGGGGGTAAGCCTTCTGCACGCCCCAGTTCAGGATGATGAAGGGCTTGACCAGGTACTCGTTGATGGTCGATTCGAGCTGGCGGGCATCCCACTTGGCGATATCCAGCCGCACCTCGTTATGCACGTTGGCCTGCGCCATACTGCTGCCGTTCTCTGTGGTCATGGTCTGACCGAGCACCAGCTTGCTGATCTCTTCGTTGCACCAGCGCACCATGCTTTCGAACAGGGTATCTCCGCCGTTGCCCTTCGCGGTCTCTACCAGCTCGACCATCATGCTATCCGGGATGATAGCCCCGGCATCGCTGGCGATGGTGGCGATGGCGTTCTTGAGGGTGGCAATCTGCTCTGGGGTGGCGTTGGGCCCGTACTTACCAACCCGAATGGGGATTCCGAACACTTCGGCAAATGCCCACCAGTCGCGCACCGTAAAACTCTTGAGCATATAGAGCACGGCACATTGGCGAGTCAGACCGTTGCGCCAGACGTTACCTGACTTGGAGCGCGGCAGATGCGTGATGAATTTATAGGGCTGCAATGGCTTGCCCTGGGGCGCATCGTCGCTGATAAGCAGGATCTCGCTCAGGGTATCGGTATCCATCCGCAGATAGCGGGGGTCAACCCATTTGTAATCTTGCGGAACCCATGGGGTGACGGTGGTATCCCACAGGATCTGACAAACCCCCATGCCCTTGCCAAGGCCATCGAGCAGGTCGAAGAACAGCTCGGGTATCTGGTCGCTCTCCATCAACTTGCGCACTTCATCGGCCAGCCGCACATCCGCAGCGTCATCACTGGCGGCCTCGACACTGGGTGGTAGCGCTGCCACCGCCAGCTTGCGGGTGCGCAGCACGGAAGCGTAATGGGGATCGCGCTCTTCGATCTCCTCGGCCAGCGTCATGTAATCCTGCGGGTTGTTGCCATCCACCACTGATCGCAGCAGGCCAGCCAGCCGCTGCGGGGTGATGGTGCTGGCCACGCTGTTGGGGCGCGGATTGCGCACGCTGGTCGTGTGGGCCAGCGCGATATCTTCGCTCAGTTGCGGCTTGTCGGGTTTGATGGGGTTGCCCCGGCTATCGAGAATGTTGGTCACAGTAATCCGCCTCCGCTACGCAGGCCACGGGTCATGTTCATTTGCCGCTGGCTGTCGTTGTCTTTTGCTGGCGCACCCACCTTGGCGATGCGGTGCAGTTCGTAAATTTGGTTTTCGGCACGGCTGGCCAGATAGGCCAAGAAGATGGCTACCGCCGAGTCGCCGTGGCGCTTGTTGCCATCAGACCCTTGCGTGCGGCTGTCGTCGATGCCTGGGGTGCCACGGTAGATCTGGATTTGCCCCAGATCGGTGATGATGTCTTCGTGGCGCGGCAGCTCCAGCTCGTCATCTTCAAACGCCGCTTTGAAGCGCGGCATATTTTCGCGGTAGAAGCCGACCGACAGCATCACTTGCACCACCTCTTGGCCGTAGCGATAGGCGGCCTGTTCTGCCAGATACTGGCCGTTGCCACGGGCATCGAGCCAGATACCATCGCGGCGCGGCAGGCGATCGCAGATGAAATAGAGCGCCTGTTCCTGCTGCTTGAACGGGGTGTTTTTCAGCTCAATGGTGAACGGCACCCGGCGGCGGGTATCCGGCAGCACCTCAATGGGGGCGAATACCGTCAGGTCACCAGAACGGGCGAAGTCTTCGCCCAGGGCATGGCGATGGCTGCGATCCAGCTTAATCAGCTCTGGGAATACTTCGGCCTCCAGCCATTCCTGCATCTCTGCATTGCGCTCCGATTCGCTGGAGCCGTTGAAGGCGGCCGAGCCGGTAAAGCGCAGCACAGGGCCATCGACCCGGCAGGCCCGTTCGCGCAGGCCACGGGGCAGATAGGCACCGCCGCCGCTCTTTGGCTCGCAGTAATACTCCTCCCGCGCATCCTCTTCGGTGGCGGTGTCGCGCAGCAGGTTGCGCAGCCACTCGTCCTGCAGCTGCTGGGTCCATGGCTTCTTGGTTACCTGACAGATACGGCGATAAAGCCCTTCATTGATGGCCGTCTCGATATCGATGCGATGCACGCTGAACCGCTTCTTGCCTGCTCGGCTGTCCAAAATCAGGGTATTGAACAGGTTCTCGATACCGTTATGGGTCGAGATGATGCGCACCTTGCTGCCCCACATTGTCAGCGCCAGAGCTGCCTTGAGGATGGCGGCAAGGTCTTTGTGGAAGGCACCTTCATCGATCACCACGTTGCCCTGCATACCCCGCAAGTTGCTGGGGTTCGAGCTGAGCGCCTTGATTTTGAAGCCGCTGGCGAAGTTGATGACATAGACCAGGATGTCTTTGTCTTCGTCGGCCAGCGCCTCTTCGCTCACCTCGCTGGCGGCGCAGTTGTAGGCGCGGGCCCACATGGCGCAGGCGTCGATAAACTCGCGCGCCATGTCCTTGGTGGTACCGACATAGAAGGTATCGCCGCCACCGGCTGCCGCCGACATGGAGCCGGTCAGGGCAGCATCGGCAGCCTCTGCCCAGGTAAGGCCGGTTCGGCGCGACTTCTCGGCGATCTTGAGCGGTGAGGTATCCGCTATCCAGCGCTTCTGATAGGGCAGCAGCACTTCGTCAGGATTGAACTGGCCGCCGATAATGGCGGCCGCTGACTGGTTGCGAAGCTGGTTTTCTGCGGCGGTCAGGTGGTTCATCACGCAATCCCCAAGATCTGCTGTTTAATCTGGGCGGCGGTCTCGGCTGTCAGCCCTGCCTGCTTCACGATCTTCTCGGCGGCATTGGCGGCCTCGGCGGCGAACGCGGCGCGGATCTCCTTCTCTACCTTGTGGCTGGTCATGGCGGCTTGCTCCACCCGCTGGATAACCAGCGCCAGCTGGCCCAGCGATTTCGGGTCAATCATCTTGCCCTCTTCGCCGTCGCTTGCGTCCATCATTTTCATGGAGGTTTCAAACGCCATGGTGCGCACGAATTCCTGCAGCAACTTGCCCACTTCAGAGGTGGGGGCCTGCCCGAGCTTTGACGTCCAGACGGCGGCCACTTCGCGGGCCTGTTCCATACGGCTGCCCGCTTCTGCCATCCGCTTGGAGAAACGGTTAAGGCCGGTGCGGCTTATCTGCTCTTCCGGCGGCAGGCCGGATTCCACGATCAGCTTGTTCACTTCGGCCAGAATGTCCTTCTGTGACATGGAGCCAGATCGCAGCATCGCGGCCAGCTGGCTGCGGATGTCGTCCGGCAGCTGCTGGATCTTGCTCTTGGTGTTCTTCTTGGGGGCCATGATTACTCCAGCAGCTTGTCAATCAGCGGGGCGGTGCTGCCCCACAGTGCAGAGACGGGATCTCCGAGCATGACCAGCGCCAGCAGATAGCCGGTCACCATCATGGCGGCGATATCCAGCAGGCGGCTTTTCACTTGCCACCTGCCAGCTGGCTGTCAGGAATGCATGACAATCCACCGAGCTGGTACCCGAAATAAACCCAGCAGGTAACCTGTCTCTGGTCGTCATGCCAGACCCCGATAGAAATATCATTACCTATCGTTTCCACCTGCTGTTCTTTAGGCTGCTCGCTGCCTGACTGTGCATGCTCAATGCAGCCACCCAGCAGGGCGCAGCAGAGCAGGATGATGGCTTGTTTCATGGTGATTACTCCGGACGCGGTTTCTTGACACCCGGCACGGTGGCGTCACCTTTGGCGACATCGAAGCCACGGCTGGTCAGTTTGGCGATCAGGTACTCGCCCATGGTGCGGGTGGTGACCAGGTTCTGCTCTTCCAGCCAGCAGATCTGGGTGCGAACCGCGTCGCGGCTGATACGGTGTCCCCAGTTTTCAAGCACCGTATCCAGAATCGAATCGTTGGTCTCGTAGCCGTTCTGGTCTTTCAACTCTTTCAGGATGATCAGACGCTGGTCTTCTAGCACGAACTCTTTACTACTCATACAACCCCCGTTTATTTGTCGTTTAAACGCTGCTCAAGCAGCAATTGCGCAATGTGATTTACCGGATGGAGGGCTTCACGCAGAGCCTTGATATCCCCGCGCATCTCGGCCATATCGAGCCGCAGGGCATTCAATTCTTCCTGAGTTGGCATCGCGTCCAACTTCTCTTCAACATTGGCGAGGCGGGTGCTGTGATCAGCCATGGTATTTTCCACCTTCTTCAACTCCTCACGGCGGACGAACGTCTTGCTCAGCCACAGCATGGCTACGGTGGCAAGCACCGCGACTGCCGTGGTGATAACGCCCCACCAACGAGGGATCCAGTCAAACTCCATAGCGATGTCTCCCCGCTCTCTCTACACGGCATTGGCACGGCACGCAGCGCACTGCATCCGGCTCGGCCTGCAGTCGCTCGGCGGCGATCTGCTCTCCACACGTCAGGCAAAAGCGATTCCCGTGCTCGTCCTGATCCGGCTGTTCCTTGCGATGGCGCCTGGCATTGGTGATGGCGCGCTCGCGGAACTCCTGTTCTTGTTGTTGTGCCCGGTCGAAAAGGTCGGTCATTTGGCCCTCGTCAGTAGTTTGGAGACGGCGCCGGTGACTACGGACTGCACCTTCTGGCCAGAGGATTTGGGATGCGGGGCGAAGCCGTCCAGGGTGCGCAGGCCCATATAGGCCCAAGCGGGGGATGACAGCATGGCGATCATCGAGATATCCGCCCCGTCACCGTAACCGGCCACGCGCAGCCCTTCGAACGCCAGCACATAGAGCGCGGTGGCATACCAGCTCTGGCGCGCCATCAACGGGCGGGTGTTGCGCACATAGGTGTCGGTGGCGCCATCCCCTTCGCGGATGGTCTGCTGGGTGGCGGCCTGCTCGGCCTGCTGGTCGGCCAGCTCCAGCTCGCGGCGGCGGGTTTGCTCCTTCTCCAACTCCAGCTTGAGCTTTTCAAGCTCGGCACGTTGTTCCGGGCTGTAAATGCCGCCAAGCTGCCGCTCGATAGCAGCCTGCTGCTGTTCTGCTGTCATGCCGACGCCGGATACCTGCTCGACAATATCGGCGACCTTGTTCGCGGTTTTGCTGCCACCAAACAGGCTGGCAATGCCCCGGATCATGGCGGGGCCCTGCTGCACCGCCAGCGCGGCCAGTGCGGGGATTAACGGGAGTGGCATGGTGGTTCATCCTTCTTGAAAAGCGCACGCAGTCTGGCGCAGTGCTCTGCGGCCTTGCCGTTGCAGGTGGTGAGGATATTGAAGCGGTGACAGTTGCGGGCGTCGTAGATCTCGGATGGCGTCACGGAACACCACCCTTTTTTGAACTGGCTTTGCATGGTGCCGTCACGGCTATGGAGCGGCACGCGGCGATCGACATCGCACTCGGCGATGCCCTGTTCGGCCGCCTCGCGTTCGCGTTTCAGCCGCTGCTCGCGGCCATGGTTAAAACTCCACTCCCAGTTGCGGCCCATATCAGCCCCCGTACACGCTGGCCCAGCGGCCGGTGCGCATCTGTTCGGCGTGGCGCTGGGCGCGCTTGGGCGTCTGCTTGGCCCAGCGGCTATCGAGCATGCCGGCAGCGGCTTTGTCCCAGTTGCCACGGGCCACGGCGGCAAGGGTGTTCTTGAAGTTGCCAAGCCCCTTCACACCAAGCTGATAGGCCATGGAGTAGAGCACGGCAGTACGGGCGGGAGATGTGGCGCAGGTATCGAGCGCATCGGCCAGATGCGGGATGGTGCGCATCTCGCGTTCCATCTTCGCCAGATATTCATCCAGCCACGCTTCGCCAGCGGCCAGCGGCAAGGTGAATTGATAGAGCTTTATATCCGCGCCTTGGGGGCCGATGCGAAATCCAAATCCTACAGTGGGATAACCTTCGGTGCAGAGATAGGGTTTTTCGCGCCAACCCTCTTCGTATTTGATAAGCGCATAAATGGACATGACACACCTGAGAAATAATGAATTTCGTTGAGTGTGCTTTTTATATGCTCGGGTGGTGTATTGACGGATATCGTATAAAGCGCAGACAAAATAAAAGCGGCCAGTTGGCCGCCTCTATTTGCTATCGAATTGTCGTTTAATATGCCCGACCATTACGCCGTCCATTTCCATCAGCAACCGGATCCAGTCCGGTGAACATATCCGGCTGCACTTTTCGCAATTCGCTGCGGCGCATCCGTGCCAGCACAAATTGAATTTCCCGCACCGATACCCCGAATTTGCGTGACAGTTCAAACTGATTCTTGCCGTTGAACTCTTTCCAGATCTGGATGGAGCGCAGCACGGTGGTCAGGGTCTTGCCGTTCGGCACGTAGAAGGGGGCCCCGCCAAAGGTGCGGCAGAACTCGGAGAGCATGACGAACGACAGCATGGGCGAATCGCGGTGCGCTGCGACCACATGCTCGATGGTGTCGAACATGGCGCGCAGCTGCTCGCTCCATCCCGGGGCGGTGTCATCACTCAGCATGCGGTAGGTTTCCGGATCGATGGCATTCAGGTCAACCCCTACGCCAAACAGATCAACAGTGCTCAGGTCGGTCTCGTCTTTCATATGGCCCCCAAACGGCGTGCGAACGGCAGATAAAGCAACACCCGGACTAAGCCGGGTGTTTATATGATAACGCAGTGGATCTGGGCGCCCAATTCATGGGCTAGAAGGTAGCAAGGTAATATCCATCCATCTTCTGCTTGATGCCACACCAGTCCAAGCTGGCCTGCTTTGCGTTGATGATCAGCTCGTTCTTTCCATCATCGCGCAGGTAAAAGTGGTGGGTTTCTCCACGACGGTCAACCGCCTTGAAGTAGTAATCGCTTTGCCATCCAAGCTTCTCGTTTCGCCATACAAGAAGCTCGCCTTGCTCATGAATGACAACTACATCCGTGGCTTTCACAATGGCAGGGCACAGCTTGGCCAATTGGCCAAACCCTGCTTGGACGGCTGAAGTGCGGTCAACACCATCCTTTTCTCCTTGCAGACTAATGCTTACCTGCTGCTTTTCATCTGCAGCTAGATAGGCAACGCCACTACCTACCAGCGCAATTACACCCAACACGGCAATACCGAATCCGCTTATCTTTGCCATCTCAATTCTCCTTTTGCTGTAGTTCGCTGATTGTCTTGCTGCCATCGATCACCATTATCTGCGCTGGCCGCCAGCCCGGGTTTTCATAGGCTTCTCGGATCAGGTCGTAACCCGGCATCGCATCAATCTGGTGGCCGCGTGAGGCGGGGACGATATCCCCGCGCTCGATAATGGCGGCGGTCATCAGGCGGATATGCCACTTCTTCAACGCTTCCAGCACCCGCTCGGCCTGCGCTGATGTTAACCATTCTGCCCGATTGACGCCAATCCCGCCGTTGGCATTGGCCGTCATGCGGCGGATAAAGCTGCCCAGCGCGTCCTCTGAACCATCCTGCAGCAGGCCATCATTGCTCATGGTGATCCAGATGGCGCGCACCTTGCGCACCTCCGGCGCCTGCACTTTGGCAGAGCTTGGCGGGGAGCGGCGACCGTTTACCTGAGCGCCCCCTTTGACTTTGAATCCCAGCCCCTTCATGGCGGTAATGACCGCTTCGAGCTTAGCGGCGCTTAAACCCTTGGCCGAGCGGGCACCGGTCACGGATTCCAGCAATGCGCGGTAATCCTCCTCATCCAGCCCCAGTTCGCGGCGGCCGACCTGCACAATCTTGAGCAGACGCAGGGCATCAGGCTGCATGGCGGCCCCCGTTCATCTGGCAGATGTTGACGAACTGGGCGAGGTGGTCAGGGTCAACCTTGGACAGCGGGATATAGCTCAGTGTCATTTTCTTCTGGCTTACCTTTCCTGAACTCGGATGCTCACTGAATATGCGGCTTTCATGCGGCACAGGGAACCCTGCGTTTTTGCAGTCTGCAATCAGTTCACGCAGTTGGCTGCGGCGAGAAGTCGCACGAAACTTGCCGTCATTGCCATAAATCTCAACGGTCAGCGCATCGATATGATGATTGCCTCTTGGATTTTCCAGCAGCTTGTTCAGCTGGTGATAGCGGCGGATCTTGAGCAGAGTGATGGGGCTGGCCACCTCTATTTCACCCCGGGCTCGCAGCTCTGCCAGCGCGCCAGAAACATACTGGCTGTTGTAACCCAGCACATCGGCCAGCTCGCCGCCGGTCATATGGTTCCAGAGCGGAACGGCCAACACCTCTTTTTTCATTCGCGCCAATCTTGATTCAGTCATTTTGCAGCGAGATTTAATGTTCATCGTCTTCTTCCTCGTCGTCTTTGCTGACGGTCACAATCACTTTATTGGTCTTTGGTGGCTGGCCTTCGCGCCAGCGCGGTACCGTTTTGTCTAGCCAGGCCATGGCGACGCCATCGGCCTGTTTCTCCCGTTCACGCAGCGTCTTTTCGTCCATATCCTTGCGGGCGCGGGTGGCGTAACACGGCATATTGGCTTTGACGTAATTCACCATCTTGCGCTGGTAGCGGGTCAGTGCCATGGCGGTATTTCCTCTTTCGCTCGGCATTGCCTTCTGATTCGCAGGCCTTGCAGTAGTGCTGCAGGCCGTCTGGCGCGTTGGGATGGTTGCGCACAGACCAGAAGGCGGTGTCTTGGGGCCAGTAGTCGTTGCATCCGGTGCAGAACTTCTCCAGCCCCATATCGGGGTCGATGCGGGCTTTGCCGCTCTCCAGCCGCTTTTGCAGCAGCCCCGCTTTCATCAGTGGCGTGTATTCACCGTGCATACGGCCCCCTTGCCATCCATCAGCTGCAGGCGATCTGCCTCCAGCTCTGCCAGCAGCTGCTCAGCTTCACGCAGGGCATCACCGGCAATATCGTGGGCGCGGTACTTTCTGGCGCCCCGCGCCAGGGCGATAAAGCGGCGCTGCAGCACCACTTTTTCTTTCCAGTTCATCGCTATGGCCATCTCGCCATAGAGCCGGTTTAACAGGTTGTTCAGCACATTTCTGGTCATAGCGTCCTCGCTTATCGTGAGTGGGTTATGACCGGGCCCGGTCGGCTGCTCATCAGTGCCCAACCACCACGCTGGGCAGACCATACCGGGCAACCCCGGCATGGTTTCGCTTAGTTGAAAATTCGCTTGATGATGTTGATAAAACCGCCTTTGCGCTGATTGGCGCTCCGCTTTCGGCCATCGGCTGCAAAAGAAGGGATGATCCACACGGCATTCTCCAGCTCGATCACCACGTTGTGGCGCTCTGCGGCTGTCATGCCAACCATGTCACCGCACTCCAGCGCGCTATGCAGGCCATGCATAAATCCCATCAAGAAACTCAACTCTGACTCGGTGTGCTTTGAGATCTCTTCACCTGACAGCAGGGCATTAATCTTGTTGACATGGATAGCAATCTGGCGGCTCATCTTCTCGGCTGCTGTTTGCATACGTGCTCCTATGCGTTCTTGACGAAGTGGACGGCGCCGACAATCAGCACGGCCCAGACCAATCCCCACACCACGGCGAGGATGCGAAAGGTGCGGCGGCTGATTTTCATGCGGCCACCTCTTTCAGTTCGCTGACCAGCTCCAGCCCTTCAATCTTCTTGAACTGGCGCACCAGCGCGGTGCTGCTGCCGAAGTAGGGAAACAGGTAGGTGTGGCCTGCTTTCTCCGGGTTATCACCCCAGATCTCCTTGGCTTCTTTCGCACCCCACTTACGTTTGAACTTGGCCTGTTCCTCCAACGCTTTCTTGGTGTAACGGGCTCTGAACTTGTGGAAGTAAACCTGCTTTACCACCTTGTTCATGAACTCGTCTGACGGGTCGATATCGCTTAGCTCTTTGCACCAGATGCCTTTCATAAACCCATCGATATACACACCAAGGCAGGTTGTGCTTTCGCTCTTGTGCTCGCGGGTCACATAGACTTCATGCCCATGCAGTCTGAACAGCATCGATACCCAGCCCTTTTTCAGCTCGGCCGCGATGGCCTGCCATTGCTCTTTGCTGATAGCCATCACGCTGCCCTCTTGCCATAGCGGTGGATAAAGGTCACGCAGAGCGACGCGCGAAGGCGGGCATAATCCACGTTGAGCCTGTTCTTGGCGACCTTGGCGGCGGCCTTCCACATCTCCAGCGCGGCGGCGTAACGCTCCTCACGCTCCAGATCTGCTGCCTGAGTGGCCAGCGCCAGATATCCGTTTGGATTGCGGGCGATCTCGTCGCCCTTCAACACTGCATTAGCCATGGTGTAACTCCTGTTCAAATCGGGTTTGCTTGTCGTATACGGTGACGATGGAGCCGTTCTTCAAGATGAAATAGGCATCGTCACATTCGAGGATCCGGCGCGGGCTCCATCCCGCCTCGCGCTGCCGGATCCGCCGCAGCTGGCGTTTGCTTGGGCGCCAAGCCCGTGACAGGGCGCCCAGCATCTCCAGTTCGCTGCGGCCGGTACGTTGCACCCAGCGCTCGAAGGCGTGGCGGGTGACGTACAGCGGGCCATAGCGGGTTTCAAACTCCATCTTGTTGCTGGCCAAACATCTCTTGATAGGTTTCATGACCCATCACCGGCCCGCAGTCAGGGCAGCCACGGCAGGTTGGCCCCATGGTCTTGCACTCGCTGGCTTTCACCAGACGGTTTGCTTCCGCCACGATCTCCGGGTACTCCTCCGGATTGAGGGGAGCTGCTGACGAGATCCAGCCAGCCACCCACTGCAGGGCATCCCGAACGCCCTGTTCATAGGTGCCATCTTCAAAGTCGGTACCGACTGTTTCGCTGCGTTCTGCCAGCAGAATTGACATCAGCAGCTGCTGCTTGAACTGGTCGCGGTCGATATCACACACGTCATGTTTGAGTGCATCTGCAGCCTGCTTGGCTGTGGCGGTGATGGACTCGGTAGTCCATCCCTCCATGCCGTTCTTGTCTTCCCACACAACCTCGAACTCGTCTGATTCGATGTCGTTGCTGGCGGTACTGGCGATCACTTCCAGCAGATAGATCAGGTTCTCGTTTTTCATGTCAGGCCTCACAGCTTCGACCAGTCGATGACGATGGCCTTGTAGGCCCCTGTGCCGGTCTTCTCGTAGAACCGGATGTACTCGGCTTTGCCGACCACGGTGATGGCGTCGGCGATGGCCTGCATGGCCTCCTTCCATTCGGCATCCTGAATGTCCAGCTTGCGCAGGGATAGCACCTGATTGACGTCAACATGGCCTCCCTTGTTGACGCGGAAGGCGTGATCCACCAGGGCGCGGATCTCGTTGCTGCTGCCCTCGCTCCAGCGGCCGATGCAGCCGTCGATCAGGGTCTTGGCGGTCTGCAGGCGCTCGTCAAACTTGCGGTGCTCGCCGATGGCCCGCACCACCTGAAAGCGGCCATCAAAGCTGGTCAGGGTGACGTTGCCCTTGGTGCCGCCGTACTGCACGCCGTACTCGGCGGCAGACAGGTCCATAAAGGCTTCAATCTCCTGGGCGATGCTGGCCTTGCGGGCCAGCAGGCGCAGTTTTTCCTCTTTGGCCTCGGTGCATAGGCGGGTAGTCAGGTCATCGCGCAGCAGGTCCACAGCAGGGATCAGGGACTCCGGCACGAAGTGGCCAAGGGCGTTTTTGCGCATTTTGTCGGTTTGGTTGGTCATGTTGTTGCTCCTGTTAAGCGGGGAAACCGGCTGCACGGTGGTGCAGGTATTCAACGGCGGTCATGTTGCCGGTCAGCTCGAAGTCGTCTCGGCTCGGTTCTTCATGCCAGTGGATGATGCAACCTCCCAGGCGAGCGGCGTAGGCGCGGCGGCGCAGACCATTGACCTGTTCGTTTAGCTCAATGGCATCCTTTTTCAGCTCGTCAGTGGGGTAAGCGATCTCGATGATTGGACGCTGATGGATCGATTTGATGGCCAGAATCTGACAACCGAGCTTGCGCAAATTACGGGCAATGCGATGCGACTTGGTCCAAATGCTTGGGGTCTTGATGTTCATGCTTGCTCTCCTTGTGAATCACTGTTCAGCGGCGCCCAGCTTAGGTGCAGGCGGTCTTCGTCATAGCTCTGTGCCCAGCCTTTCTCGTCTTGCATCACCACTTCGCCATCGCTCTGCTCCACCACGCGGCCCTTGCGACCGCTGAGCAGGTTGATGTGCGTCCATGGCGCGGTCTTGACGCCGTAGAAGCTGGTTTGTTCCTTTGGTGCGTTCATCAGTCCGACTCCTTCCAACTGAGGATGTTTTCAATTCGGCGAAGCTCGTCCTGCCTCTTCTCCACTCCCAGCTCGCAGCGCATAACCTTGGCATTGTGAAGACCTGTTTCGACTGGTGTGCGCAGGTCGTGGATCAGGTCTTTTGCCATGCTGAATTGCGCTTGAAACACGGCGAGGCGCTCTTGAAAGTGGCGAACCTGCTTTTCAAGATCCGCTGCATAAGCACTGATTCCGGTTGCGCTCCAACCACCATCAAGCGCCTCTTGAGGCAGACCTGCGCAGGCATTCACGCAGGCAACGATGCGGCTGGCATCTGCAAATACTGTTTCATCGTCTTCGCTCCCTACCTCAGCGATGTGAAATGACGTCACCGCTGATGAAATGAAGACATCTCCACTTGCATCCTGATGAACGGCCCACGGTTCTGGTGTGTGTTTACCCATGACTCACTCCCCCTCCAGCTCGTTAAACGCATACCGCAGTACCTGCTCGGTCAGCGGCTCGCCGCCAGAGCAGGCCACGGCCAACTTCAAGTTCTTGCTGACCAGACGCAGGGCGCCGGGACGTTCGCTGATCTGCACCAGCAGGCTGCGCTCGGCGTCGCCGTCGATATTCCAGGCGCTGGCGACGGCCATCACGTCAGCGCGCTTAGCCTTGGTCAGGGCGCGCTTCTTGGCGACGCGGGAGTAAAGGCGGGCGAAATCTTCGCTGCGCTGGCCGCCAGTCAGCTGGGTGTAAACGCGGGAGTTGCCGACCAGCACCATGCCGATCCCCACTTCCTCAACCAGAATCCGCAGCTCTTCGAGGGTGGGGCGGTCGAGGTGATCCGCTTCATCCACCACAATCAGCCCTTTGGTGTTGAGCAGGCGGCGGCGCAGGGCGCGGGCCAGCGGGCCACGCAGGCGCGGGGCGTTCTCCATCCCCAGCTCCATGGCCAGCTCATACATGCATTCGGTCATGGTGCTGCGACTTGGGGAGGTGGTGATCACCCACACGTTGTTGTTGGTGCGCTGGAACTCGCGCAGGGCGGTGGTTTTGCCCACGCCAGAGATACCGTGGATGATGACGATGCTCTCTGTCGCCAACGCGTAGTTCATATCCGCGATGATCTGTTTGGCGGTCTCGGTCATCACAAAGCCGGGATCGCGTGGTGCATCGGCGCGCTGGTCGCGGGCGGTCAGCCAGTTGGCCAGCTTTTGCATCATCGGCGCCGGGTCGGCCTTGTAGTTGCCGTTCAGCAGCTGGTTGACGGTGGATGGGCTGACGCCGATCTCTTTGGCGATCTGCGCCTGGGTGACGATGCTCTGTTCCAGCAGTGCCTTGATGCGGGTGATGGCATCGGTATTGCCGGTTTGGTCGAGTGCGACTACATTGGTCATTGAATTACTCCTTTCAGGCGGCCCGTATGGCCGCTTTTTTTGTGGTTTAAATGCCGGTTAAATCCGGTTTTTCTGTTTTGCAGCCATGGCTGCGGCGGCCTGTTGAAAACGGGCTTCCATGATGTCTGCGGTAATTTCGCTGCGCGGTGTGGCGACCGGCTGGGCCATCGGCTGGACAGCAAGCGCGGCATTGCCGATGGAAGCTGGGCGCACCATCTCGACCACTTTGGCCTCTGGCGCCTCTTCGTCGCTGATACTGGGCAGCAGCGCGGCGGCCTCCATTGCCGACATGCCTTTCTGAGCCAGTGCGGCGGCCTTGTTGGCCTTGACGAACTGGGTGCGCTTGCGGGTGTGCTCGCGGGCCTCTTGGGTATTGCCGAAGGCAACTTTCTCTTGGCATGCCGCTTCGCAGATATGCAGGCCGTTGAGGGTGGTGACGATCACCGCGTCATGCAGACGCTGCGGGTCGAACCGTGCCACTACCTTCTGGCCCTGATAGGCGGCCAGCTCTTCGTGGTAATAACGGTTGCTGCGGTTGCGGATGGTGCCGCCAGATTCAAGCTTGATGGTGCCGTACTTGCTGACGCGGCAGGCTTCTGACTGCAGCATCATCATGGTCAGCTGCTCGCTGGTTGCCTTGCGCACGGTGGCCTGCATATAGCTCTGCTCGAATGCCTGGTCGAAGCTCATGACGCCGTGGCAGGCCTCGGTATTTCTGCCAAGCTTGCCGTTGTAATGGGCAACACCTTCGGCAACCACGCGCAGAAACTCTTCGGCATCTACCGCCCGTTCACCATAATTCTCTGGCTTGGCCATCGGGTTGGGGCCGGTGTAGCAGCCAGCCAATGCCGGATGCTTGTCGATGATTTCATCCAGACCGCCCACGCCGAAGGCGCGCTCGATCGGCTTGGCCTGACCGTGGCCCTTGCCCAGCAGGACGCTGGACCAGTGCAGCTTGATGCCGAGCATGGGGATCATGCCGAGCGGGTCATCTTCCTTGACTTTGAAGCGGTAGCGATTCGGCACGCCGCCGGTCATCCATTTGTTGGCCGCCGCCCGGGTGTTATCGATGGTGATTTCACGCGGGATGCCGTATTTGCTGCACACATCCATCAGTGACAGGCGGATCGAGTCAGTGTTTTCACTGATATCGGTGCGCCAGCCGATGATTTTGCGGCTGTAGATGTCCTGCCAGAACCATGTTTTCGGGCGCAATATTTCGCCGTTGAACCAGCGCACGAAGACGTTGTGCAGGTAGCCATCGCCATTAATCCAGCTCATGGCATCCAGCCCTTCGATGGTGCGTTCCTGTGGCGGGTAGAGCTGCATCATGGCGTGCTCGCCTTCGCGCAGCATGACCTGCTGGGCGTGCGGTACTTCCAGATCCATGCGGCGCATCAGGCTGTTGAGGCTCGGCACCACCCAGTTCTGATCGCGGGCGGCCAGTTTCAGGCGCTCGTAACAGCTGGCGGCGTTCGGGCGCTCGTTGCGCAGGTAGTCGGCTTTGAAGAACTCCCACGCCTGCTCGCTCACCTTTGCCAGCTTGCCGGCGCGGTTTTCGAGCGCGGACTGCTGCTGTTTTGGCACCAGCACGGCCAGCCAGTCGCTATCGTCAAAGCCTTTCACAGCTGAGCAGTGGCGGCGCAGGGTAGGCAAGGCGATCCCGAACTCGTCAGAGATATGCTGATAGGCCTGCATCAGGGTGCTGCCGCTGGCAACCAGGGCATGGACGGCCTGCACGGCCTTGACCCGTTCCTTGGCGGTGGCGTGCGCCTTGTCGTTGGCCTTCTTCCAGTTGGCCCACAGCTGCTCTTTGCAGTAGCGCGGGGCCTTTGGCTTGGGCAGATCCAGCGTCATGCCGCCGACCTTGACCTTGCCAGACTTGCGCAGCAGGGCGGCTTGGACGGTGGGGGGAAGGCTGGATACAGCGAACTCCAGCGCCTTGCCTCTTACGCCTTCTTTACGGCGGCTGACCCAGCCTTCACGCTTTGCCATCTTGTGAACGCCCATCACGGATGATGGAAGCCCGGCAAGGCCTACTACGTCGTTAATTGAGAACCATTCCATGACAGCCTCCGTCAGACCGCTTCTTGCATTTCTGGGTAACGGGACGGCCAAATATCAGCAGGCTTGGCATCCAGAGCTTCAGCAATGATCCGCTCGCCTTTCGGCCAAGGGCGGGAAAACGCGTTGTAAAGGGTTCCGCTATCAAGCCCGTTCTCACGGGACAGGCGAGCCATGTTGGTCCCCTTCTTTTTCAGCGCCGAAATCACATCAGCCCTATGCCAATCTTTATTTTCCATTTCATTAACCTCACTTCTGGCTTAGGATTCTTACCGGTTCTGATAACCGTTTCTGATTACCAGTTTATTGATAAACTAATCTGCCGCAAGTGGTTTATATCTAAAATCATCAAGAAGCACGACAAGGTATTGATTTGTATAGAAATAAACTTTCATCAGTTTATATAAACTGAGTTTATATAAGGAGAGTTTGTGATAAACCAATGGATGTCAGCAAAAGAGATCGCGGAACTCCCTGGAATGCCCAGCACGATCCAGGGCGTACACAAGAAGGCGAAGCGGGATGGGTGGCAGCAACGCAAGCAGACAGGGGTTAAGGGCCCTGGCGTGGAGTACCTTGTAGAGGTAAGCAGGGAGCAGCCAGAAACGCCTGCTGAAACCCTATCGTCCGTTGTTACTGGACCTGCTACAGGCCTTGCGGCCAGCAGTTCACCGGGAATGGTAGGCCTTCCATTTTTTGGAGGAGCGGCAGCTGCAGCTTGTACAGTTGGTTATTTGGGAGGGATTTTTGAAGATGAACCAAATGTTTCAGAAAAATCATCATCTTACAAATCAATGCAGCATGATGAATCAGTCAATATTCGCTTTTTTATAGAGGAGCCTGAACGCTTCTTTAGCGATGTTGGTGGAACCCTGCCAGTATCTCCCAAGTGGTTGAAATACAGAGGATTTAATTCTAGCGATCTGGCATTTTATGTGCAGAGTGGTGACAGCATGGCGCAGCGGATAAAGCACCGCGATATAGTCATCATCAACAGCCGCGATAATCGATTGTCTGATGGCTACCTGATGGCCGTTGAGGTCGATGGAGCAACGCTTATCCGCAATGTGCAGAAGATTCCTGGCGGCTGGCGCTTGAACTGTGAGAACCCGCGCTATGAGCCGATCACCCTGAGTGGCGACGCTGAATCACAGTGCAAGGTCATCGGCCGAGTTGTGCGCATCATCAACGAAACGTGATGCTGGTTTAAATGTCGTTTAAAGCCATCTCACAAAAATCACTAGTGATCAATCTACTCGTAATTTTCGGCCGTTTTTGGATCCAGTGATCAATCGTGCGATCTCCCATAACGAATACGGCCTGAAGAGTCTCAATAACTCTGCAGGCCGCGCCACTTCTGATTTGATCCCACTTTATCCCTGCTGATCCCACTTATTCCCTAATCTATGTCACCAGTGATCAATTCAATAGGTTCTATACACGGGGCAAGAACGAGGTGAATGAGGACATCATGGGGCTGCGCCTGCTCTGCCTTTACGGCCTCAAGGGTGCTGCCGCCTACATGGAGCACGCCCGGGTGCTGGATCAGCAGAGTGACGAGGTGGCCGCCGAATTCCACCGTATCATGAGCTGGCTCAGCACAGATCCGAGCGAAATGGGTCGTCTGTTCAACTGCGCCATGGAGATCGGCCAGCTCAACTTCAAAATCATGGAGATGCTGGATCTGGGTGAAACCAGGGCCTTCGGCCACCCGGAACCGACCCAGGTCAGGGTCACGCCAATTCCCGGCAAGTGCATTCTGGTCTCCGGCCACGACATGATGGATCTCAAGCTCATTCTGGAGCAGACCAAGGGGGCCGGCATTCATGTCTACACCCACGGCGAGATGCTGCCCGCACTGGCCTACCCCTTCTTCAAGCAGTACCCCCATCTGGTGGGTAACTACGGCTCCGCCTGGCAAAACCAGCAGAAGGAGTTTGCCAACTTCCCGGGCGCCGTGGTGATGACCTCCAACTGCATCATCGACCCGAACGTGGGCAACTACTCGGATCGCATCTTCACCCGCTCCATCGTCGGCTGGCCGGGTGTCATTCATCTGGAGGGGGATGATTTCTCCGCCGTGATCGCCAAGGCGCAAGCACTGGAAGGCTTCAAGCACACCGAGCTGGAGTACTTCATCACCATCGGCTTTGCCCGCAATGCCCTGATGCAGGCCGCACCGGCGGTGATTGAGAAGGTAAAAGCCGGGGAGATCAGCCACTTCTTCCTGGTGGGTGGCTGTGACGGCGACAAGGCCGAGCGCGCCTACTTCACCGAGTTTGCCAAGGCTGCGCCACGCGACAGCCTGCTGCTCACGCTGGGCTGCGGCAAGTACAAGTTCAACAAGCTCGACTTTGGCGACATCGGCGGCATTCCCCGTCTGCTGGACGTGGGTCAGTGCAACGATGCCTACTCCGCCATCCAGCTCGCGCTGGCGCTCTCCGAGGCGTTCGAGTGCGGCGTCAACGATCTGCCGCTGACGCTGGTGCTCTCCTGGTTCGAGCAGAAGGCCATTGTCATCCTGCTCACCCTGCTGGCACTGGGTGTGAAGGACATCCGTACCGGCCCGACCGCCCCCGCCTTCCTCACCCCGGCCCTGCTCAAGGTGCTGGAGGAACAGTTTGGCCTGAAAGGGACCACCACGGCCGAGGCTGACTTGGCCGAGATCCTGGCGGCCTGACATTCCAGCATGTTGTAAGCGTTTGGCGAGCCATTGAGCTCGCCTTTTTTCAAAGCGATTTCCGAGCAAGAGGAGCCTTGCGATGACCTCCACCTCTTTGACCCTGCGCTGCATCGGTCGCCGGGCAGATACCCACGACGTGGCGAGTTGGCGACTTTCCCCAGTGGCGGGAACCTTGCCAGCCGTGCTGGCTGGCCAGTGCATCACCCTGCATACCGAGATCGATGGCAAGCCTCACTGCCGCGCCTATACCCTCTCCTCCAGCCCGCAGGATGCCTGCTGGCAGGTCACCATCAAGGATGTGGGGTTGGTCTCCCACCATCTGCACCAGACCCTGCAAGTGGGGGACGAGATCCGGGTGGATGGCCCCTTCGGCGACTTCAATCTGACCGCTTTGCCCTGCGAGCGGCCGCTTCTCTTGAGCGCCGGCTCCGGCATCACCCCCATGTGGGCCATGCTGCGGGGCGAGCTGGTCAAACGGCCGGACGCCGACATCCGCTTTATTCACAGTGCCCGCTCGCCAGCAGATGTGATCTTCGCAGACGAGCTGGCTGCACTGGCTGAGGCTCATCCCGGTGTACGCCATGCCCTGATTCTGGAAGAGGCCCCTGCAGATCACCCCTGGGTTGGCCGGCTCACAGCGGACATGTTGAAGGAATTGGCACCAGACCTGCTCGCGCGCCACGTCTATCTGTGCGGGCCCGCGCCTTACATGACCGCAGTTTGCACCATGCTGGCGAAACTGGGGCTACCGGAAGCGCAGTTGCACCAGGAGTCGTTCGGTCTGCCGGCGGTTACATCGAGTACGGCGCCAGTTGCAACCAGCAGCGACCACTTCTGGCTAACCCTGAAAAAGAGCGGCAAGAAGGTGAAGATCCTGCCGGGCCAGACCCTGCTGGCAGCGCTGGAAGCTGTGGGCGAGACCATGATGGCTGCCTGCCGCGCCGGGGTATGCGGTGCCTGCCGCTGCACCACGGAAGGCGATATCGAGCGCCAGAGCGTGATGACCCTGAGTGCGCAGGATCTCGAGAGCGGGGTGGCTCTGGCCTGCTCCTGCACCGCCAGCGGGGATGTCACCGTCGACTATTGAAGCGCGTTCCTGGCATCTCGCGCTTTTCCCGAGTGGGCCGGGCAGGTAGACGCAGCCCCAGTTTCAGTCGAAGACGGGATAAAAAATGACAATTCTGGTTACAGGGGGCGCCGGCTATATCGGCTCCCATACCCTGGTTGAACTCTTGAACGTCGGGCAGCAGGTGGTGGTGCTGGACAACCTCTCCAACTCCTCACCGGTGTCACTCAAGCGGGTCGAACGGATCACCGGCAAGCCGGTCATCTTCGTCGAAGGGGACGTGCTGGACAGAGCTTGTCTGCAGCAGCTGTTTGCCACCCACCAGATCGAGTCGGTGATCCATTTCGCCGGCCTCAAGGCGGTCGGTGAGTCAAGCCAGATCCCGCTCACCTACTACCAGAACAACATCAGCGGCACCCTGGTGCTGTGCGAAGAGATGGCCAGGGCCGGCGTGTTCCGGCTGGTATTCAGCTCCTCGGCTACCGTCTACGGCGATCCGGCCTCGGTACCGCTGCGGGAAGATTTCCCCACCAGCGCCACCAACCCTTATGGTCGCTCCAAGCTGATGGTCGAAGAGATCCTGCGCGACCTCGCCAAATCTGATCCCCGCTGGGCCATCGTGCTGCTGCGCTACTTCAACCCGGTCGGTGCCCATGAGAGCGGTCTGATTGGCGAAGATCCCAATGGCATTCCCAACAACCTGCTGCCCTATATCAGTCAGGTCGGCGTGGGCAAGCTCAAGGAGCTGGGGGGGTTTGGCAACGACTACCCGACGCCGGACGGTACCGGGGTGCGCGACTATATCCACGTGGTGGATCTCGCCATCGGTCACCTCAAAGCGCTGGCTCGCATCGAATCGGATACCGGCGTCTTTACCTATAACCTGGGCACCGGTCAGGGCTATTCGGTGCTGGAGATGATCAGGGCGTTTGAAGCGGCCAGCGGCCGACCCATTCCCTACCAGATCAAACCCCGTCGCCCGGGCGACATCGCCGAGTGCTGGGCCGAGCCGCACAAGGCCCGTGCCGAGCTGGGCTGGCAGGCAGAGCGTGGTCTGGAGCAGATGATGATCGATACCTGGCGCTGGCAAAGCCAGAACCCCAACGGCTATCAGGGTTAATTCCCGAGCTGGCCATAGCAAAACGCCCCGACATGAAGATGTCGGGGCGTTTTATTTTGCGACGCTCAATCAGTGGGTCTGACTGCGCAGCAACGGCACACGGGCCAATCGGGGGGCGATGCGGCCTATCAGCCGATCCGCCAGCGGCGTCAGCAGCAACCAGGGCAGACAGAGGGTCGCCAGCCCCAGCGCGCCGACATAGACATCGGTAAACCAGTGCGCGCCGGAGAAAATCCGGGGGGCGGAGAAAAGCGGTACCATCAGCAGCGCAGTAATCCCCGCCCAGCGCGGCAGGTAGCGCAGAGCAAAGCCGGCGAAGATCATCAGGAACAGAGCGTGATCCCCGGGGAAGCTGTCACCGGAAGAGTCCTTGGTCGGAATACCGCTGATCTGGGTCACCCGCAGCGCATCGGCCACCATCAGGGTCGGGCTGGGTCGCTCCACCGGCAATCTGTGACCAAGCTGATTGATCACCAGTGCACTTAGCAGCATCACTATGCCCATCGCCACCAGCTGGCGACGACCAGCAATATCACGGGCAAAGAAACAGCGAGCCAGGATCAATCCCATGCAGCCAAGCACCACCAGATCGAACAGCCGGTTGTTGGTGATGGCCACCAGATCGGCCCACAAAGGCGACTGCCCGAGCCAGCCGTTAACGGTGTGAAAAATCGCGAGGTCCCACTGATCCCAGGGACCATGGGCGGGCAGCGCGGCCCAACTGATGGCCACCAGACCACCGACCAGATAGCAAAGCAGAAACTTGCCCATGCAGACTCTCCTCGGAAAGGGCAACGGCCGAAAATATGTTACCGCTGTCACAAAAATGGGGCATTTTAAAGCGCTTTCATCTGAAATCAAGCCCCATCCCCACCAACTTAATTCCTGCCAGCCTCCCCCTTGGGTCTGCCAAATTTCTGTCACCTTGCTAGAATGCGCACTTCCCTTTACTGCGAAAGGAAGCGGTATGCATATTCACATTCTCGGGATCTGCGGCACCTTTATGGGTGGTCTGGCGGTGTTGGCAAAACAGCTTGGTTACCGGGTGACCGGCTCGGACGCCAACGTCTATCCCCCCATGAGCACCCAGCTCGAGCAACAGGGCATCGAGCTGACCGAAGGCTATGACCCTTCCCAGCTTGATCCGGCGCCGGATCTGGTGGTGATTGGCAACGCCATGAGCCGCGGCAACCCCTGTGTTGAATATGTGCTGGACCGCAATCTGCCCTACATCTCCGGCCCCCAGTGGCTGCTGGAGCACGTGCTGCAAGATCGCTGGGTGCTGGCCGTTGCCGGCACCCACGGCAAGACCACCACCGCCAGCATGCTGGCCTGGGTGCTGGAGTACGCCAAGCTGGAGCCCGGTTTCCTTATTGGCGGCGTGCCGGGCAACTTCCCGGTCTCGGCCCGCCTCGGCTCTGCCCCCTTCTTCGTCATCGAAGCGGACGAGTATGACTGCGCCTTCTTCGACAAGCGCTCCAAGTTCGTCCACTACCATCCGCGCACCCTGGTGATGAACAACCTGGAGTTCGACCACGCCGATATCTTCCCGGATCTCGCCGCCATCCAGCGCCAGTTCCACCACCTGATGCGCACCGTACCGAGCAACGGTCGAGTGCTCTTCCCCAAGGGGGACGAGAACCTGGCCGCCGTGCGCAAGATGGGCTGCTGGAGCGAGGTAGAGCTGGTGGGTCAGGACGACGCCAAGTGGAAAGCGGTCAAGCTGGCCGATGACGGCTCCGCCTTCGAGGTGTGGCTGGATGGCGAAAAGCAGGGCGAGGTGCGCTGGGAGTGCATCGGCGAGCACAATGTCAACAATGGCCTGATGGCCATCGCTGCCGCCCGTCATGCCGGCGTCATGGTAGAGCACGGCATAGCGGCCCTCTGCCAGTTCAAATCCCCCAAGCGGCGGATGGAGCTCAAGGGCGAAGTGGCAGGTATCAGCGTCTATGACGACTTTGCCCACCACCCTACCGCCATCGAGACCACCCTCGGCGGTCTGCGCGCCAAGGTGGGTGAAGCCCGTATTCTGGCCGTGCTGGAGCCACGCTCCAACACCATGAAGCTGGGTGTTCACAAGGAGGAGCTGGCCGGCTGCTTCGATGGCGCCGACGAGGTGTTCTTCTTCCAGCCGCCCAACATTGGCTGGGCTCTCGGCGAGGTAACGGCCCATATGACCCGACCCGCCAAGGTGTTCAACGATCTGGAGACCCTGATCAACCGGCTGGTGGCCGAGAGCCGCGATGGCGACCATATTCTGATCATGAGCAACGGCGGCTTCGGCGGCATTCATGACAAGCTGATCGCCCGCCTCAAGGATTACCACGGCGAACTATGAACAAAGCGATCACCCTGGCGCTGACCGGTGCCTCCGGCGCCCCCTACGCCCTGCGCCTGCTGGAGTGTCTGGTGCAGGCGGACTATCGGGTCTACCTGCTCGCCTCCTCAGCGGCACGGGTGGTACTCAAGACCGAGCAACAGCAGGAGTGGCCGGGCTCACCGAAGGAGCTATCGGCTTATCTCTGTCGCCAATATGGCGCCAAAGAGGGTCAGATAGTCGCCTGCGGCAAGGAGGAGTGGTTCTCACCAGTCGCCTCCGGCTCGGCGGCCCCCAAGCAGATGGTGGTCTGCCCCTGCTCAATGGGCACCGTCTCGGCCATTGCCAACGGCACTTCCGACAACCTGCTGGAGCGGGCGGCGGATGTGGTGATCAAGGAGCGCGGCCAGCTGATCCTGGTGCCCCGTGAGAGTCCCTTCTCGGCGATCCATCTGGAGAACATGCTGAAACTGGCCCGCCTCGGGGTAACCATCATGCCCGCCGCGCCGGGCTTCTATCATGAGCCGAAAAGCATCGCGGATCTGGTAGATTTTATGGTCGCCCGCATCCTCGATCATCTGGGTGTCGAGCGTGAGCTGACCAGCCGCTGGGGCTATGGCCACGGCTGAGCTGACCAGACAAACCGGATAAAAAAAGGCGCCCCTCGATGAGGGGCGCCTTTTTTCGTTAAGCCGTATCAGCAAGCCTGAATAGGTGCAGTCACGTACTTGAACAGGAAATCAGTCACCTCTTCGCGCGCCGGGCGCTGAGGTTGATTGATCATCTGCATCATCACATAGCCAAAACCGGTCAGAGAGCGGGCCAGATCCTGTGCCGACAGCACGCTGGTGATCTCCCCTGCATCCATGGCGGTTTGCAGCTCGCTGGCGATCAGCTCAAGGCACTGATCGAGCAGCCGGGTATAGCGAGGCCATACCTCTTCCCGAACCGAGGAACTCCACTCCAGCCAAATACCTGCGTAATCGGGCTGGTCGTAGGCCGCATCGACAGACAAGCTCACATGGCGCTTGATCTTGTCGAAGATTGAACCATTGCCGCTGTATGCCTGCGACAACGTCAGGTTCACGAAGCGTTCGATCTCGGCCAATACCTCATCTACCAACTCCTCGCGGGTGTTGAAATAGTTGAAGACGGTGGCAACAGAGACCTTGGCCTGCTCGGCAATTTCGGCGTGACCAGCACGACCGATACCGCGGCGGGAGAACACTTCGATGGCACATTCCATCAGTTGATTGCGACGAGCCTCCGGCGACAGCCGGGTACGACGTCTTATTTCTGCGCGTGGTTCCATAGTTTTTATCATCTAATAGTTATTGATTATGGTGTTTATAGTATTGTAACTAATCATGCCTGAGTGCCTGCTAACTCTATCAATTAAAATAAGCCGATAAAAGCACCACGTATATATGGCGCCTCTCGACACGGGTGGTAGAATCATCGGTTTTGATGTTCATGAACGGCCAGTTTCCCTTTGGCCATATGGGAGTAAGTGATGAAACACACTGTCGAGGTGATGATCTCCGAGGCTGAAGTAGCCGCCCGGATCGCCAAATTGGGTGAAGAGATCACCGCCCGCTACCAGGGTTCCGACGAAGTCGTAATGATCGGTCTGCTGCGCGGCTCCTGCGTCTTCCTGGCTGACCTCTGCCGTCAGTGCCAGCTGCCCATCACCCTGGATTTTATGACCGCCTCCAGCTATGGCTCCGGCATGCACAGCACCCGTGACGTGCGTATCCTCAAAGACCTGGATGACGACATCAAGGGCAAGGATGTGGTGATCGTCGAAGACATCATCGATACCGGCTACACCCTCAACAAGGTGCGCGAGATCCTCTCCCTGCGCGAGCCGAAATCCCTCGCCATCTGCACCCTGCTGGACAAACCCTCCCGCCGCGAAGTGCAGGTGCCGGTTGACTGGGTCGGCTTTGCCATTCCGGATGAATTCGTGGTCGGCTGCGGCATCGACTACGCCCAGAAGTACCGCAACCTGCCCTTCATCGGCAAAGTGGTACCGCAAGAGTAACAAGGTTAAAAAACATACCGAACAAGGTGGCGCTGCGCCATTTTCTGTCTCAGGCGGCCTCGGCCGCCTTTTCTGTATCAAGACGGGTTCAGCCAGTTAGAGGTTGCAATGAACGCACTGGAAATCAGCGGCCTGAAAAAGACCTATCAGGGGGGCGTCGAAGCCCTGAAAGGCATCGATCTCACCGTCAAGCAGGGGGATTTCTTCGCCCTGCTCGGCCCCAACGGGGCGGGCAAGTCCACCACCATCGGCGTCATCAGCTCGCTGGTGAACAAGAGTGGCGGCAAGGTGAAGGTATTCGGTTATGACATCGATACCCATCTGGAAGAGGCCAAGGCCCAGCTCGGACTGGTGCCGCAGGAGTTCAACTTCAGCCAGTTCGAGAAAGTGATCCAGATTGTCACCCATCAGGCCGGCTTCTACGGCGTACCCAAGGCAGAAGCCAAAATTCGTGCCGAGAAGTACCTGCGCCAGCTCGATTTGTGGGAGAAGCGCGACATGCCGGCCCGCACCCTCTCCGGCGGCATGAAGCGCCGGTTGATGATCGCCCGCGCCCTGATGCACGAACCCAAGCTGCTGATCCTCGATGAACCGACCGCCGGGGTCGATATCGAGATCCGTCGCTCCATGTGGAGTTTCCTCAAGGATCTCAACGAGCAGGGGGTCACCATCATTCTCACCACCCACTATCTGGAAGAGGCGGAGATGCTCTGCCGCAACATCGGCATCATCGACAAGGGTCGTCTGATCGAGAACACCAGCATGAAAAACCTGCTGGGCAAGCTGGGCCGCGAGACCTTCCTGCTCGATCTGGCGCCAGGTTCTGCCGTACCAAACGTGCCCGAATTCAACGGCCGCATGCAAGATGAGCGCACCCTGGAAGTGGATCTCGACAAGAGCCAGTCCCTCAACAGCCTGTTCGAGCAGCTGTCACACCAGCAGGTGCAGGTACTGAGCATGCGCAACAAGGCCAACCGGCTGGAAGAGCTGTTTGTCACCCTGGTCGAAGAGGGGAGAAAAGCATGAACCTGACCACTTACTACATCGCCTTCAAGAGCATTCTGGCCAAAGAGGTGAGCCGCTTTACCCGGATCTGGATCCAGACCCTAGTGCCGCCCGCCATCACCATGAGCCTCTACTTCGTCATCTTCGGCAACCTGATCGGTTCGCGCATCGGTGACATGGGCGGCTTCACCTACATGGAGTTCATCGTGCCCGGCCTCATCATGATGTCGGTGATCACCAACTCCTACTCCAACGTCGCCTCCTCCTTCTTCAGCGCCAAGTTCCAGCGCAACGTGGAGGAGCTGCTGGTGGCACCGGTGCCCAACTACGTCATCATCGCCGGCTACGTGGGCGGTGGTGTGGCGCGCGGCCTCTGCGTCGGCCTCATTGTCACCCTGGTGTCGCTGTTCTTCGTGCCGCTGCAGATCCACCATCTGTTCAGCGTCTGCGTGACCGTGCTGCTGACCGCCATCCTCTTCTCGCTGGGTGGCCTCATCAACGCGGTGTTTGCCAAGACCTTCGACGACATCAGCATCATCCCCACCTTCGTGCTGACGCCGCTTACCTATCTGGGCGGGGTGTTCTACTCCATCAGCCTGCTGCCCCCCTTCTGGCAGGGGGTCTCCCAGGTGAACCCCATCATCTACATGGTGAACGCATTCCGTTTCGGCTTCCTCGGTATCTCCGACGTGCCGCTCGGCACCGCCTACCTCATCATCACCGGCTTCATCGTGGCTCTCTACGGTCTGGCCTGGTGGCTTATCTCGCGCGGCACCGGTCTGCGCCACTGATGACCAGAACGGGCACCTCGCGGTGCCCGTTTTTTATTCCCCCTGTAGCTCCTTCAACCTGCCAGCCCCCTTCGCAATAACCTGCCTGTTATTAAGGCTTTACCTGACACCTTGTGATCCATCGCAATTTTCGAATTACCCCCAAAGGTATAATTCTCGCGGTTGGATGTGCCGTTATTGATGGAGCATCCGTCTCTTCATTTCTCTCATCAGGGCAGGATCGCCTATGTCACTTATCACCGAGTTGCCAGCCATTTTCGATAGTTTTTCAGATGCCCGTCGTCAGGGCTTTCTGGCTGTGATGGCACTCAAGGAGCGACAGATCCCCCTGATCGGCACCTACTGCACCTTCATGCCGCAAGAGGTGGCGATGGCCGCCGGCGCGGTGGTGGTATCGCTCTGCTCCACCAGCGACGAGACCATCGAGGAGGCCGAGAAAGATCTGCCCCGCAACCTCTGCCCGCTGATCAAGAGCAGCTATGGTTTCGGCAAGACCGACAAGTGCCCCTACTTCTACTTCTCCGATCTGGTGGTGGGGGAAACCACCTGCGACGGCAAGAAGAAGATGTACGAGTACATGGCCGAGTTCAAACCGGTGCACGTGATGCAATTGCCCAACCGCGCCGATGACGAGGCCTCCCGCACCCTGTGGCGCAGCGAAATCGTCCGCTTCAAGGAGTTGCTGGAGCAGCAGTTTGGCCAACCCATCAGCGAGCAGGCGCTGCGCGACGCCATCGTGCTGAAGAACCGCGAGCGCCGCGCGCTGGCCGACTTCTATCGGCTGGGTCAGCTCAACCCGCCGGCGCTGAGCGGCACCGACCTGCTCAAGGTGGTCTATGGCGCCACCTTCCGCTTCGACAAGGAGCAGCTCATCAGCGAGCTGCAGGAGATGACCCGCCGCATCAAGGCCGAGTATGCCGAGGGCAAGCGGCTCGATGCCCGCCCGCGCATCCTCATCACCGGCTGCCCCATCGGCGGCGCGGCCGACAAGGTGGTGCGCCTTATCGAGGAACACGGCGGCTGGGTAGTAGGTTACGAGAACTGCACCGGCGCCAAGGCGACCGAGCAGTGCGTCAGCGAGGAGGGTGACCTGTTCGATGCGCTGACCGACAAGTATCTGGCCATCGGCTGCTCTTGCATCTCCCCCAACCACCAGCGCATGAAGCTGCTGAGCCAGATGGTGGAGGAGTATCAGGCAGACGGGGTGATCGATGTGATCCTGCAGGCCTGCCACACCTATGCGGTGGAGTCGCTCGCCATCAAGCGTCACGTACGAGAACGCCATGGCATCCCCTACATGGCGGTCGAGACCGACTACTCCAGCGCTGACAAGGGACAGCTGGCTACCCGGCTGGCGGCCTTTATCGAAATGCTGTGAGGAGGCGCCGTGTCACTCTCCATCGGGATTGACTCGGGCTCCACCGCGACCAAGGGGATCCTGTTCGACCACAATGATGGCGGGCGCATCGTCCGCCGTTTTCTGGTGCCAACCCCCTTTCGTCCGCTGGCCGCCATCGAGCAAGGCTGGGAGGAGCTCTCGGCCGATTTGCCAGAGCGCCCCCACCTGACCCTGACCGGCTATGGCCGCGATCTGGCGTCGTTCGCCGATCGCCGGGTTACCGAGATCTCCTGCCATGGGCTGGGGGCTCGCCTGCTCTGCCCGTCGGTACACACCGTCATCGACATCGGCGGGCAGGACAGCAAGGTGATCCAGCTAGATAGCGAGGGCAATCTCACCGACTTTCTGATGAACGACAAGTGCGCCGCCGGCACCGGTCGCTTTCTCGAGGTGATCACCCGCACCCTGGGGGCTCGGGTCGAGCAGCTTGACGAACTGCTGCAAGGGGCCGAGCCCCACGATATCAGCAGCATGTGCACCGTGTTTGCCGAATCGGAGGCGATCAGCCTGCGCTCGGCGGGCATTCCGGCCGAGTCGATCCTGGCCGGCATCGTCCGATCCATGGCCCGGCGCAGTGCCAACTTTATCGGCCGCCTCGGTGCCAGACCGACCGTGCTCTTTACCGGCGGCGTCAGCCACTGCGCCACCTTCCGCCACTATCTGGCCGAAGGGTTGGGCTGCGAGGTCGCCACCCACCCGGATGCCCAGTTTGCCGGTGCGCTGGGGGCCGCCCTGTTCGGTGCGCGCGCCAGCACGGGAGGCAAATGATGAATCAGGAGTTTCTCTACCTGTTCCACTCCACCCTAGGCACAGTAAGACTGCGCAAGCGGCTGGAGCAATATGGCCAGCAGTTTCGGGTCTGCGATGTGCCGCGCCTGCTCAGCGCCGGCTGTGGCCTCGCCATTCGCCTCCATTGCCCGCCAGACGAGTGGCAACAGTGGTGCCAGAGTGGTGAAACCGCCGCCGTCTTTCGCTGCGAAGCAGACGGCGGCTATCAGGAGCTGGCCCGCTACCCGGCCGATAGTCAGGACATGGCGAAGCAAACGCCTGTGGCTGGCAGTCGGAGTCATGGATGATAAAGAGCTATCCCATCGCCGTTTATTTGCGCATGCTGGCCAATCTGGCGCTGGGGGGATTCTTCCTCGCCTCCGCCGGGTTCAAGCTGGCTTCCCCTGCCCTGTTCATCGAACAGATCGGCGCCTTTGGCCTGATCTGGCCACCGTTGCTTCCACTCGCCGCTTGGGGGCTGATTGCCCTTGAGCTATGCGCCGGGCTTGCAGTCATCGCCAACCGGCGCTGGGGATTGTGGCTGGTGATCGGGCTGCTCGCCCTGTTTATTCCGGTGTTGGGCTATGGCGTTGCCATCGGGCTCGACATCTCTTGCGGCTGTCTGGGCAGGGCTGATCTCAGCTCGTTGCCGGAGGCCATTGTGCGGGATCTGCTGCTACTGACGCTTGCGGGCGCCCTGCTGCGAACTTCCCGCCCCGTTTTTCCCGTTCTAAAGGAGTAGTGACATGATGACATTGCGATCCCGCACTCTGGTGGCCTCGCTGATCGCCGCCAGCTTTGCCCTCGCGGGCTGTGGCGATAACCAGTTCGAGCAGGAGGTGAAGCTTGAGCAATCGGCTGTACAGCTGGCACAGGAGGCGCAGCAGGGGGGCTATCAGCTGCTGACCGTGACCGAGCTGAAAACCCGGATGGACAAGGGCGAGGAGCTGGTGATCATCGACACCATGCCCTATGAGGACTCCTACAAGAAGGAGCACATCCCGGGCGCCAAGAACTTTGCCTTCGTGAAAGAGGCCAAGGCTGGCGACAACTGGAGCGAGATTGTCGAGGGAAGCGGGACACCGGAGCAGTTCCAGGCGCTGCTGGGTGAAGACAAAGCTCGCCCCGTGGTGATCTACTGCGGCTTCGTCAAGTGCGGCCGCAGCCACAATGCCGCCGCCTGGGCGGTCAATCAGGGCTATCAACAGGTCTATCGGGTGCCGGGTGGCATCTTCGCCTGGAAAGGGGCCGGCTACCCCGTCACGGCCGAGTAACCCGACCTTTCGCCCCAAAAAAAGAAGCCCGCAACTGCGGGCTTCTCTCATTTCGATGCTGGCTGTCAGCTGGCGACTCGGGACGCTTCGCCTTCCGCGACATCGCTCTGCACCTGTTTGCCAAGCAGGCGCTTGGTGATCATGGCCGCCATGATGGAGCCGTTGACGTTGAGAGCAGTACGGCCCATGTCCACCAGCGGCTCGATGGCGATCATCACCCCCACCAGCGCGATGGGGAAGTTGAGGGTGGAGAGCACGATCAGCGCGGCGAAGGTGCCGCCACCGCCGACACCAGCCACCCCGATGGAGCCCAGCGCAATCACCGGCAGCAGAGTAAGCAGGAACAGGGGATCAAACGGGTTGATACCGAGCATGGGGGCAATCATCGCCACCATCATGGCCGGATAGATACCGGCGCAGCCGTTCTGGCCGAGGTTGGCACCGAACGAGGCGGCAAAGTTGGCGATGCTGGAGGGCACGCCAAGACGCTGCTGGGTCTCGATACTGAGCGGGATGGAAGCCGCGCTGCTGCGGGAGATAAAGGCGAAGGTGAGCACGCCCCACACTTCCCGCAGGTAGTGCAGCGGGTTCTGGCCGATCAGCAGCAGGATCACCATGTGCACCGCAAACATCGCCAGAATGGCGACGTAGCAGACCAGAATAAAGCCGAGCAGGCTGAGGATCTCGCTCAGGGGATAGTGGGCCACCACCCGGGCGATCAGCGCCATCACGCCATAGGGGGTGAGCGCAATCACCACCCGCACCATCTTCATCACCCACAGTTGCAGGGTGTCGATGGCGACGGCGGCGCGAGCACCAGCCTCTGGATGCTCCGCCTTCAACTGCAGCAGGGCAACCCCGGCCAGCACGGTGAAGATCACCACCCCGATCACCGAGAGACCGCGGCTACCCGCCATATCGGCGGCAAAGTTGGTGGGCACCAGCGAGAGCAGCAGGGCCGGCAAGCTCTGGGCACTGTCGATGGTGCTCATGCTCTGTTGCAGCGCAGCCGTGTCGCTGCCGTGGCTCAGCAACCCTTCTGCGGTGAGGCCACTCAGATGGGTCACCGTCATCCCCACCACACCGGCGATCATCACCAGCGTCAGCATGGAGCCGATCAGCACGGCGCTGATCTTGCCGAGGGACTGGGCCTGCTCCAGCTTGTTGATGGCAGAAAGGATCGAGGTGAACACCAGCGGCATCATCACCACCTTGAGCAGGCTGACATAGCCGCCGCCGATGATATTGACCCACTCCAGGGTCTGCTGGACGCCGGCATCATCGGCACCCCACCCCAGTTGCAGCGCCAGCCCGAACAGGGCGCCAAACAGCAGACCCGCAAGCACCTTGCGCGAGAGCGGCAACCCGGAGGGTAACCGGGTGAGAGCAAAACAGAGCAGACAGAAAACAAGCGATGCAATCAGGACAAACATCATGAATACCTGTAGCGGCCATCAGGCCGAGAGTGGATTGAAACAAAGGGGGAGGCGGGCAGGGCCGCAGAACAAAACGCCGGGATGCAGGAGAGTGCAGGCGTGAAAAAGCAGCGGACGCCCGGGAAGGCGTCCGCTGACAATCGGGGGAATTACTTCTTTACGGGGGCGTCGTACTGTTCGGGTTCGTCGCTATAGACGCAGACGTTCCACTTGGCAGCCAGGCCATCGTCGGCCAGACAGTAACGCTCGAAGAAAGCCTTGATCTCGGCGCGCTGGCAGTGCGCCTCGAAAGAGGCCATATCTTGCCAAATCTCGTTGAACACGATGGGAAAGCTCTCCCCCTCGGCAAACGGGCTGGCGATGTGGCGGGTTACCCGATATTGCAGGCAGCCATCCTCACGCAGGGTGTTGGGCTCCAGAGCCTGCAACACCTGAAACAGGGCCTGCTCCTGACCGGCTTTCGGCAGGAATTGGGCGATGCAATAAACCTTCTTGGACATGAGATCCTCCTGTGGGCGACTCGCTCAGGCTTGCTGTAGCGTGACCACCCGGTTGTCGATAAGACGGGCCTTGCCGAGATACGCAGCCATCAGGATCACCAGCTGCTCGCTCTCGTCGGTAGCCGCTTCGAGGTTGGCGGCATCGACGATGTCGATGGCATCGGTGCGAAAACCGGCGTTGTCGAGGCGCTGGCTGGCCTGCGCCACCAGGGAGGGCAGGTGGTGATCACCCGCTTCGATCTGCTCGGCGATCCAGTTCATGGTGCGCGCCAGCTCGGGGGCGATGGCCCGCTCGGCAGCAGTCAGGTAGCCGTTGCGCGAAGAGAGCGCCAGCCCGTCTTCGGCCCGCACGGTGGGCACGCCGACGATCTCGATGGGCATCGCCATGTCGGCCACCATCTTGCGAATGAGCGCCAGCTGCTGGTAATCCTTCTGGCCAAAGCAGGCCACATCCGGCTGTACCAGATTGAACAGCTTGGTGACGACGGTGCTGACCCCGCGGAAGTGACCCGGACGCAGCGCCCCCTCCAGCAGATTGGAGAGACCCGGCACCTCGACGAAGGTCTGGCTGGCCAGCCCCTGCGGATACATGATTTCCGGGGTCGGGGTGAACACCATATCGACCCCGGCCGCTTCCAGCGCTGCGCAATCCTGCTCCAGAGTGCGCGGGTAGTTGGCAAGATCCTCGGCCTTGTCGAACTGCATCGGGTTGACGAAGATGCTGACCACCACCTTCTCGGCGTGGCTGTGCGCCTCTTTCACCAGCGTCAGGTGGCCCTGATGCAGATTGCCCATGGTGGGCACGAATGCGATGGCACGCCCTTCACGGCGCCATTGAGAGATCTGCTCACGCAGAGCGGCAGGATTGTTAACAACCAACATCGGCAGTTCACCTTCAGATGAATCAAAAAGATACGGGTTACATCAGCCTGACAGGATGACGAAACGGGGGCACTGGCCCCCGCTCGCATCGATAGGGCATCACATCAGTTGAAGCAGTGTTCCGGGCCGGGGAAACTCCCCTCGCTCACCTGCTGCACATAGAGGCGCACGGCGGCACGCACGTCACCGGTCTCGGCCAGGAAGTTCTTGGTGAACTTGGGCACATAGCCGGAGGTGACGCCAAAGGCGTCGTGCATCACCAGAATTTGACCGTCGGTCGCGGGACCGGCACCGATGCCGATCACCGGGATGCGCAGCGCCTTGCTGATCCGCTCGGCCAGCGCACTGGGCACGCACTCGAGCACCAGCAGCTGGATACCGGCCGCCTGCAGCTCGAGGGCCTGACGGTAGATCTCCTGGGCCTGAAACTCGTCGCGACCCTGCACCTTGAAGCCGCCAAAGACGTGGACGGATTGCGGGGTGAGGCCGAGGTGACCGCATACCGGCACCCCGTTGCGGGTGAGGTGGCGGATGGAGTCGCAGAGCCAGTCGCCCCCTTCCATCTTGACCATGCGAGCACCGGCTGCCATCAGGCGGGCGGCGTTCTGGTAAGTCTGCTCGGGGGTGGCGTAACTCATGAAGGGCATGTCGGCGATGATCAGCGCATTGCTGGCACCGCGAGCCACACAGCGGGTGTGATAGACCATCTCATCCATGTTGACCGCCAGGGTATCCTGACCCCCTTGCAGCACCATGCCCAGCGAATCGCCGATGAGCAGCACGTGGGCCCCCTCATCGTCGAACAACTTGGCAAAAGTGGCATCATAGGCGGTGATGGCGGTGAACTTTTGACCATCCTGCTTCATCTTCAGCAGGCTGGCGGTGGTGATCTTGCTCATAAAGGCTCCTGTACGTCTGCACTCGGCGCAATGATGGCGAGATCATTGCCCGGGCAGCGGGCAACCAGTTGTGCGAGCGGGGTGCCGCAGGGCAGCACCAGAGCGGGCGCGATTTCGGCCAGGGGCAGCAGCACGAACTCCCGCTCCTTCATGCCGTAATGGGGAACGATCAGGCGCTCGTGGTTGATCACCTGATCGCCAAAGAGCAGCAGATCGAGATCCAGGGTTCTGGGCCCCCACCGCTCCTCTTTGCGCACACGTCCCTGTTCCAGCTCGATTTTTTGTAGTTGATCCAGCAGCGCCAGCGGCGTCAGCCGGGTGTTGAGCCGGGCCACGGCATTGACGTAGTCCGGCTGATCAGCAGGCCCCATGGGGCGGCTGCTGTAAAACGACGAGGCCTGCACCAGCACAGATTCCGGCAAGGTCGCCAGCGCGGCGACCGCGCGGCGCGCCTGACCGAGCGGGTCGGCCAGATTGGAGCCAATGGCGATGAAGACCTCGGTCATCACGTCTGTGGTCACTCGGCCGCTTTCGGCTTGCGACGGCGCGGACGGCGGCGATTGCGGCTGTTGCTGCTGCGCTTCTCGCCATCGTGGCTACGGGACTCACCGCGCTCACCGCTGGCCGGGCGACGGGTCGCTTCCCGCTGCAGTTGCGGGCGCACATCCGGATTGGAAGCAACATAGCGCTCCCACCAGCTGGCCAGCTCGCCGAGACCGCGCTCGACCCGGTTGCGCAGCAACAGGAAGTCGAACGCCGCGCGGAACTTGGGGTGCTCCATGGCGCGCTCGGGGTGCTTGCCCTGACGACGGGTCAACCGCTGTTGCAGGGCCCAGATGTCACGGACATCGGTGGTGAAACGGCGGGGAACGGCGATGATCCGCACCTGATTGTCGAGCACCTCGTTGATCGCCAGCATGAAGGCGTCATACCAGGGCAGGCCGCTCTCGTTCTCCAGCACCCGACCACGGGCCTCGACGCAGCCCCACAGCAGGGTGGCGTAGAGGAAGGCGGGGGTGACGCGTTTATCTTCACGAACGCGAGTATCGGTATCGATCAGCGCCTGCTCGATAAACTGCTCGTAAGGCGAGTTGCCGTGCGGGGTAAACAGTGCAGCCACTTGCGGGAAGAGCTGCTGGAACAGGCCGTACTCGCGCAGCAGCTTGTAGGTAGTCAGGGCATCGCCAGCCAGGAACAGCTTGAGGGTCTCCTCAAACAGGCGGGCAGCCGGAATATCCTGCAGCAGCGGCGCCAGCTCCCTGATGGGGGCAGCGGTGCGCGGGCTGATGGTCATGTCGAGCTTGGCGGCGAAACGCACGGCGCGCAGCATCCGCACCGGATCTTCGCGGTAGCGGGTTTCGGGATCGCCAATCAGCTCCAGCTTGCGCTCGGCCAAATCCTCCAGCCCGCCCTCGAAATCGTGCAGGGTGAAATCCTTGGCGCTGTAGTAGAGGGCGTTGACGGTAAAGTCGCGGCGCTCGGCATCCTCTTCGATGGTGCCGTAGACGTTGTCGCGCAGCAGCATGCCTTCATCGGACTGGGCCGACACATGTTTGCTGGTATTGACCTGATGGTGGTGACCGCGGAAGGTGGCCACTTCGATCACGTCACGACCAAACACAATGTGGGCCAGGCGGAAGCGGCGGCCAATCAGGCGGCAGTTGCTGAACAGCGCCTTGATCTGCTCCGGCGTCGCATCGGTGGCGATGTCGAAATCCTTGGGCGTCTTCCCGAGCAGCAGATCCCGGACTCCGCCGCCGACCAGGTAGGCTTCGTAGCCGCCCTTGTTCAGGCGATAGAGCACCTTGAGTGCATTCTCGCTGATCTCTTTGCGCGAAATCGGGTGCTGGTCACGACTCAGGGTTCGACGTTGTCCGGCAACACGGGCCGGAATGGGGGACTCCGCCGACTGCTCGCCCTCATCCTTGCCGAGCACTTTGCGGCAAAAGTTTGCGATCTGGGAAAAAATGGTACACCTCGTTATGACTTCAAATTGACGGGAGGCCAAAAAAATAGCGGCCTATCATAGCTCACGCCTAACCAAATGAAAAACCGTGACGGCAATTGATCCCGTTTGAATCGGCGTTGCCGGAAAAAATAGCGGTCTGTTCCCATAGCTCACGCCTGACCAAATGAAAAACCGTGACGGCAATTGATCCCGTTTGAATCGGCGTTGCCGGAAAAAATAGCGGTCTATTCCGATAGCTCACACCTGACCAAATGAAAAACCGTGACGGCAATTGATCCCGTTTGAATCGGCGTTGCCGGAAAAATAGCGGTCATTCACTGCCATCAAACCGGCCATTGCCCTTTTAGCACCTGTCGGCACGACAACAAGGCGGCTATGGCGCCAACCCCGTCACTATAAATTTAATTTATGGCTTTTCGGGAAATGACCCAATTCCAGCTTATACCGAACCGGATCCGCGGCGCAGGGTCCGTTGTTCTCTCTTGCCTGCTCTCGAAGGCCTGCGCCCGATCCGCTCAAGCCGACTCGCGCAGCGCTTCATCTTGCTTTGGCAGCCAGATTTAGCCGGCAAGCAACAGGATCTTCTCGCTGGCGGGCACCCGGGCCAGCTGCCAGTGGGCGATGCCCCAGCCGATGATCTCGTCGATCCGGCTTGCCATCAGCTCGGGCGGCGGGCACTGACCGAGAAAGTGCAGTGCCTGCCACAGGGCCGGGCGCACCTCATCCAGCGCCAGCGCCGGCGCATGGTTCTGCTTGGAGAGCTTGTTGCCGTCGGCCTGCACCGCCAGCGGCAGATGCACCCAGTCCGGCACCGCTGCCCCCAGGGTCTGGTAGAGGGCAATCTGGCGCACCGTCGGCTCCAGCAGGTCGGCACCGCGCACTATCTCGGTGATGCCGCTGTCCATATCATCCACCACCACCGCCAGGTTGTAGGCGTAGAGCCCGTCGCGGCGGCGGATGATGAAATCCTCATCGGCGAGCGCCGCCGGTACCGCGATATGGCCCTGCAAGCGGTCATCGAAGTGGTAGACCGGATGGTGCTGGCGCAAGCGGGCGGCAGAGCCCTCTGCCGTCAGCTCCAGGGTGCGGCAGTGGCCGTTGTAAAAACCACCGCTTGCCATGATTTCGCGCCGGGTACAGCGGCACCAGTAGAGATCGCCGGCCCGGTAGAGCTGGTCGATGATCTCGTCATAGCGGCCGTGGCGCGCGCTCTGGAACATCACCTCGCCATCCCACTCAAGACCATATGCCTCAAGGGTCTTGAGAATAAGGTCGGCCGCCCCCGCCATCTCCCGCGGCGGATCGATATCCTCGATGCGCACCAGCCAGCGCCCCTGCTGCGCTCTCGCCTGCAAAAAGCTGCCGAGGGCCGCAATCAGCGAACCGAAGTGGAGCGGGCCGGAAGGGGACGGCGCAAAGCGGCCCACATAGGGGCGAATTTGGGGGGAGGAAGGGGTATTCACAGCCATGACGGTTCGGATAAGCAGTTCAGTGAGGCGCATTTTGGGACGACCCGCTCAAAAGCTCAATAAAAAATGCGCAATAAAAAAGGGAGCCCGCAAGCTCCCTTTTTCATATTGCAGCGGGTCGGTATCAACCGGCCATCTGCTTTTCCTTGATCTCGGCCAGCGTCTTGCAGTCGACACAGAGGTCGGCAGTCGGACGGGCTTCCAGACGGCGGATACCGATTTCGATACCGCAGTGCTCGCAGTAACCGAAGTCGTCGTCTTCCAGCAGCTGCAAGGTCTTCTCGATCTTCTTGATCAGCTTGCGTTCACGATCGCGGGTACGCAGTTCGAGAGCGAACTCCTCTTCCTGCGCGGCACGATCCACGGGATCCGGGAAGTTGGCAGCCTCGTCCTTCATGTGATCAACGGTGCGGTCAACTTCCTGCATCAGTTGGTTGCGCCAGGCACCCAGGATCTTGCGAAAATGCGCCTTCTGTTGGTCATTCATGTACTCCTCACCCGGCTTTTCCTGGTAAGGCGCGACACCCGCAATGGCCAGGGGGCCCAGAGATTTCCTGTTTTCGCCTGTTGGCATGCCCTGTCTCCTAATTCAGCACGCTACCCGTGCCATCCATAAATTGAGGGCGACATCTATAGCAGAAGGGTAACGGGTAAGCAAACGAGCCGTACCAATAATGTTACCCACTCCAATATTTATGAACTCCCCTCGGGTAACAGGTGGCTGGATTCAAACGGGATAAATCCTTGTGCCACCATGCCTTGCACCCCAACATGGGGCCGATAGCATAAAATTTCAACCCCCGCCGCAATTGCCTGTTCAATTAGCAGACTATAGTGCGGATCTATGTGCGCTGCAGGGCGCATCCGGCTTATTCCGGAGTGCAACACCATAAATAGCAGCACGGCTCTGTGACCTGCCGCTTTCATGGCCATCAATTCACGTAAATGCTTGGCGCCACGGGCAGTTACCGCATCGGGGAAGTAGCCCATGCCGGCATCTTCCCGCTCGTCGAGCAGGGTGACCGATTTTACCTCGATGTAACAGTTGCCCCTCTTCTCATCTTCCAGCAAGAGGTCGATGCGACTGTTCTCTTCGCCATATTTCACCTCGGTGCGCAATCTGGCATAGCCGCACAGCGGTGCGATGGCACCCTGCTCGATAAGCTCCCGGGCGATCTGGTTGGCGCGCGCGGTGTTGACGCAGATAAAGTGGCCGGCCGGGCTCTCGGCGATCTCCCAGCTATGGGGCAGCTTGCGCTTGGGGTTGTCGGAGGTCGAATACCAGACCCGGGTGCCCGGATCGGCGCAGCCGGTCATGGCGCCGGTGTTGGCGCAGTGGATGGTGATCACCTCGCCATTGGCCAGTTCGACATCGGTCAGAAAGCGCTTGTAGCGGGCAACAAGCTGCCCGGATTGCAGCGGGGGCTCGAATATCACGGGTTCGCCCTCCGCGCCTGTTCGTTGTCCCACTCATCCCGAGTTCCCTCATCCCTGGCTCTGGCCCGCAGCGGCCAGCAGGCGAGCGGCTGGTAGCGCACCCCGTCCGGGGTCGAGATCGACTCATAGAGACAAAATTGATCGGCCTTAAGCAGAAAATCGGGAGCCGGCAGGGTGGCTGGCGCCTCGCCCGCCTTGCGCGACAGGGTGACGTGAGGGCGATAACCCTGCTCGCCATTGCCAAGTCCCAGCTTCTCGCCGTGACGCCGCAGCGCCTTCGCCAGCACGGTCAGCTCGTTGGGCCACTCCTTCGGGCCAACCCAGCCAGCCTTGGCGCGGCTGAACCAGCCGGTCTCGTCCAGCCTGATGGTGAGAGGCGGACAGTGCTGGCGCTCAACGGCGGCAATCAGGCGGCGGGTGGTCACCTCGTCCGCTTCACCGAGGAAGGCAAGGGTGAGGTGAAGATTGGCTTGCGGCACCGGCTGACCGGGCCAGGGGCGTTGATCACGCCAGCTGATGAGTTCGGGAGCGAGCTCCCCGACGGGCAGGGCAAAGAAGAGTTTGGCCATTCGGGTGAAAATGCCTTTTTCCAGACAGAGAGGGTGGCCCATTCTATGGCAGCCATCTCCTCCTGTCTCGCCATCCGGGCCGAGGGCCATCTGCTCCCCTACATCTGCTCACGGTGGCCGGGCTGGCTGTGGCAGAATAGGCGCCGTTTTACCGGTTGCAACAGAAGGTGTTGATCGTTTTGTCCCCACTCCCCATCGTTTCGGTGCTGCCCGAACTCTTTGCCGCCCTCGACCGCCACAGCAGCGTGATCCTGCAGGCGCCCCCCGGCGCGGGCAAATCGACCCTGCTGCCGCTGGAGCTGGTACGCCAGAACCGGCTGCCCGGCCGCATCATCATGCTGGAACCAAGACGGCTGGCGGCGCGCAATATCGCCAGCTTTCTGGCGCGCCAGCTCGGGGAGAAGGTGGGCGAGCACATCGGCCTGCGGGTGCGCGGCGAGAGCCGCACCAGCTCCGCGACCCGGCTCGAGATCGTCACCGAAGGGGTGCTGACCCGGATGCTGCAGCAGGATCCCGAGCTCGGTGACGTCTCGCTGGTCATCTTCGACGAGTTCCACGAACGCAGCCTGCACGCCGATACCGCGCTGGCCTTCGCCATCGAGAGCCAGCAGGGATTGCGCGATGACCTCAAGCTGCTGGTGATGTCCGCCACTCTGGATGGCATGGCGCTGGAAAAGCTGCTGCCGGATGCGCCGGTGATCCGCTCGGAAGGGCGCGGCTTTCCCATCGGCTACCACTATCGCCCCGCCAATCGCCAGCAGTGGCTGGAGCCGCAAGTCGGCGCCGTGGTGCTCGAAGCGCTGGCCGGGCAAGCTGGCAGCCTGCTGGTCTTTCTGCCGGGACAGGGAGAGATCGAGCGGCTGGCGCAGTGGCTGGAAGGACGGTTGCCGGATGACGTGACCCTCGCCCCCCTCTACGGCCGCCTCGACATGGCCGCCCAGCAAGCGGCCATCGAGCCGGCACCTGCGGGCCGCCGTAAGCTGGTGCTCACCACCAATGTGGCGGAGACCTCCCTCACCATCGAAGGAGTCTCTGTCGTGATCGACAGCGGGCTGGAGCGCCGTGCCTCGTTCGATCTGAAAAGCGGCGTCACCCGACTGGAGACCCGCCCCATCGCCAAAGCCTCCGCCACCCAGCGGGCGGGCCGTGCCGGTCGTCTTGGCCCCGGCGTCTGCTACCGGCTCTGGAGCAACGAAGTGCAGGAGCGGCTCGCCGAGCAGAGTCCGCCCGACATCCTCACTCAGGAGCTGACCGGTCTGCTGCTGGATGCCGCCCAGTGGGGGGCAAAGGTGGAAGATCTGCCGCTGCTCGACATGCCGCCGGCCGCGGCCGTCGCCAGCGCCCAGCGGCTGCTGGTCGCCCTCGGCGCCATGAAGCCGGAGGGTGAGCAACAACTTACCCCGGCTGGCCGCGCCATGGCGGCCTTCGGTACCCATCCCCGGCTCGCCCGCATGCTGCTGCGCGCCCGCGAGCTGGAAGCTGAAGGTCTGACAGGGATTGTCGCCGATGCCGCATATCTGGTGGCGTTGTTGGAAGAAGATCTGCGAGGATCGGAGCGCCTCTCGGTGCTGTTCCACCGCCGTCAGGGAGCCCTGCGCCAGAGTGCGGCCCGCTGGTTTGAACGGCTTGGCGTGCGCCCGGCCAATCCACAGGGTCAGTGGCTCGGGTTGCTCTGTGCCCTTGCCTGGCCGGATCGCATCGGCAAGCTGCGCAGCGGCAGCCGTTACCAGCTCAGTGGCGGCGTAAGCTGCGATCTGATCGAGGGTCACCCCTGTCAGGGCCAGAGTGCGCTGATTGCGGTGGAGATGGGCCAGAACGAGCGCGGCAGCCGCATCTTTATCGCCGAACCGATAGAGCTGGATGAGCTGGCACGCCTGTTGCCGGAGCTGGTAAGCGAACGGCAGTGGTTCGACTGGGACGAGCGCGAGGAGCGGGTGCGAGCCGAACGCCAACAGGTGCTCGGCGAGCTGGTGCTGAGCCAGCGACCGCTGACAGATCTTTCGGATGAGCAGAAGGGGCGCTGCCTGCTGCAGGGCATCCGCCGCAAGGGGCTGCATGTGCTGCCGTGGGATGAGAGCAGCGAAGGGCTGCTGGCCCGTCTGCGCTGCGCCCGCGACTGGTTGCCCGATGAGGAGTGGCCAGCCATGGATGACGACAGCCTGCTGGCCACCCTCGAACAGTGGCTGCTGCCTGCGGTGAGCGGCATGACCCGGCTGGAGCAGTTGAAAAAGCTCGATATGAGCGACATCCTGCGCCAATCTCTGCCCTGGCCACTGCCCAAACGGCTGGACGAGGCACTGCCCGGCCACTTCACGGCACCGACCGGCAGCCGGGTACGGATCCGTTATCAGCCGGGGCAGGCACCGGTGATCCCGGTGCGAATTCAGGAGATGTTCGGTCAGGCGGCAACCCCCTGCGTAGCCGATGGCCGGGTGGCACTGGTGGTGGAGCTGCTCTCCCCCGCCCAGCGACCGCTGCAGATCACCGCCGATCTGGCCGCTTTCTGGGCTGGCTCCTACGAGCAGGTGAAAAAAGAGATGAAGGGGCGCTACCCCCGCCACTACTGGCCGGACAATCCGCTGGAGGCGATGCCGACCAGGGTCACCAAGAAGAAGATGGGTATCTAGGTTCGATTGGCCAGGCCCGATCGGACGTTCGCGAATGCGACATAACAAGTAGAAAGGAAAGCAAAGAGGATTTATGGCAACCCAACGACGCAAGCGCGCCCCCAAGAAAGCGCCACCCAAGCGTACCATCTGGCGCAAGCTGTTCTGGCTTGGCTTCAAGCTCTCGCTGGTGGTAGCGGCCTTCATGGTGGTGTTTGGCATCTACCTCGATACCCAGGTGCGCGAGCGATTTGACGGCGAGAAGTGGCAGCTGCCGGTGATGGTCTACAGCCGTCCGCTGGAGCTCTATCCGGGTCAGCGCCTGTCGCGCGACCAGATGCTGCGCGAGCTCAACATGCTGAGCTACAAGCAGGTGCGCCAGCCCCATACCCCGGGTGAATACACCATCATCGGCAACCGCATCGAGCTTATTCGCCGACCATTTGCCTTCTACGATGGCACCGATGGTGCCCGCGGCCTGCGCCTCACCTTCAACGGCCCGCGCCTCGAGGGGATCCAGTCGCTGGAGAACCAGCGCCAGCTCGGTTACGCCCAGATGGACCCGGTGCTGCTCGACCGCCTCAACACCGAAGATCGGGAAGATCGCCTGCTGGTGCGCCTCGCCGAGGTGCCGGACAGCCTGCTGGTGACCCTGCTCACCACCGAGGATCGCGACTTCTATCAGCATGGCGGCGTCTCCCCCATCGCCATCATGCGCGCCATGTTTGCCAACCTGATCGCCGGCCGCACCGTGCAGGGCGGGAGTACCCTCACCCAGCAGCTGGCCAAGAACTTCTTCCTGACCCGTGAGCGCAGCCTGTGGCGAAAACTGCAGGAAGCCTACATGGCGGTGCTGATCGACTATCGCTACAGCAAGGACGAGATCCTGGAGTCCTACCTCAACGAGGTCTATCTGGGGCAGAACTTCTCGCAAGGGGTCTATGGCTTCGGCCTCGCCTCCTACTTCTACTTCGGCATTCCGGTCAACGAGCTGGATATTGATCAGGTCGCCCTGCTGGTCGGTCTGGTAAAAGGCCCCTCCTATTACGATCCCTGGCGCTTCCCCGATCGGGCCAAGGTGCGCCGCGATCTGGTACTGAAACTGCTGATGGATCACGGCAGCCTGACCCAGGCCGAATATGATCTGGCCAGCAAGCAGCCGCTCGGCATCATCGCCCGCGGCCAGATGAGCTACGGCCGAACCCCGGCCTTCATGGGGCTGCTCAAGCGCGAGATCCAGAGCCGCTTCGGCCCGGATCTGCTCAAGCAGTCCGGCCTCAAGATCTTCACCAGCCTCGACCCCATCGCCCAGCATGCCGCTGAACAGGCGGTCGCTTCTGGCCTCGCCGACATCGAAAAACTGCGCGGCAAGAAGAAGCTGGAAGCCGCCATGGTGGTCTCTGACTGGCACAAGGGCGAAGTGGTGGCACTGGTCGGTGGTCGCGATCCTCGCTACGCCGGTTTCAACCGGGCGCTTGATGCCCGCCGCCAGATCGGTTCGCTGGTGAAACCTGCGGTCTACCTGACCGGCCTCTCCAACGGCCTGACCCTGGCGACCCCGCTCAAAGATCAGCCGATCCGCATTCGCGGTCAGGATGGTCAGGTCTGGACGCCGCAAAACTACGATCGCAAGTTCCGCCAGAGCGTGCCGCTGATGGATGCGCTGGCCAGCTCCCTCAACGTGCCGACCGTCAATCTTGGTCTGCAGGTGGGGCTGGAGAAGGTGGTCGACACCCTGCACAAACTGGGGGTGCAGCAGGAGATCCAGCCCTATCCGTCGCTGGTGCTGGGGGCCGTTGCGCTCTCGCCGATGGAGGTGAACCAGATGTACCTGCCCATCGCCAATCAGGGGCTGACCCAGCCGCTGTCAGCGATCCGCGCCGTGGTCAAAGGGGATGGCAGCCTGCTCTATCAGCATGATCAGACCGCCAAACGGGTGACCGACAGTCAGGCGAGCTGGCTCACCCTGTTCGCCATGACCAAGACAGTGAGCCAGGGGACGGCGCGCTCGCTGGGAGCCAAGTTCCCGGGCGCCACCATGGCGGCCAAGACCGGCACCACCAACGAGCTGCGCGACTCCTGGTTTACCGGGCTCGACAACAACGAGCTGGTCAGTATCTGGGTCGGCCGCGATGACAACACCCCGGCAGGCCTGACCGGCGCCAGCGGCGCCCTGCAGCTGTTCACCGGCTACATGAGCCAGCGCGGCGTCAACAGCCTGAGCCTGCAGATCCCGGAAGGGGTTACCTGGGCCAACTTCTCTCGTACCAGTGGCACCCGGGTCACCAGCGACTGCCCGGGCAGCCTGCAGGTGCCGGCCAAGGTATCGACCATGGGCTCACCGACCAGCTGCAGCAGCCCGGGTACGCCACGCAGCGCGCTGGACGACTGGTTCGGCGGATTCTTCAACTGACCGAGGGAGACGGGTAGCCCGGGCTGCCCGTCTCGCCAACCCGCTTACAAGGAGTCACCATGAACCAGCCGCTGTTTGAGGCCATCCACCACGTTGCCATCATCGCCAGCGATTACGCTCGCTCGCGCCACTTCTATCACGAGGTGCTGGGGCTCCCCATCATTTCGGAGACCCTGCGCGAGGCGCGCCAGTCGTGGAAACTGGATCTGGCCCTGCCGGATGGCAGTCAGCTGGAGCTGTTCAGCTTCCCCATTACGCCCAAGCGCCCCTCTACGCCAGAGGCATGCGGCCTGCGTCATTTGGCCTTTCGGGTCGGCGACCTTGACCGCGTCATCACCCATCTGCATGCCCACCAAGTCGCAGTGGAACCGGTGCGGGTGGATGAGCTGACCGGCAAGCGCTTCACCTTTTTCGCTGACCCCGACGGCCTGCCGCTGGAGCTCTACGAAGCGCCGCGCTGAGTCCGCATCGGCCAAACAAAAAGCCGCCCGGCGAACCGGGCGGCTTTTTTATTTATTGCTGGCGTTTTATCAGGCGGTGGTCAGCATGGCGACAGCCAGTGCCATCACCATCATGCCGGCCCAGCCGATGGGCTTGAGGCGCTCGCGGAAGATGAGCAAGCCACCCAGCGCAGTACCGAGAATACCGATGGCACCCCAGGTCGCGTAGGCCACGGCCAGGTCGATCTTGCCACCGCTAACCGCCTCGGAGAGCAGGGTAAAGGCCATCAGCACCAGCAGGATGCCGAGGAAACCCCACCTCTTGTAGCGAAAGCCGACCGAGCGGTTGATCGCCATGTTGGCGCCGATATCCAGCAGCGCTGCGCCAAAAACGATGATTAACGGGTGCATACAACCTCCTCGCCATTGCGGGTGTCACCGTGAGCACTTGTCGGCTCATCGTGGCACTCCCCCATGGTCACCATAACAATACCCACTATCGCCAGCCCCAGACCAATCAACTCCTGAGCACTCAGGTTGTAGTCGAGGAACATCACGGAGACGACGGTGATCAGCGCAATCCCCAGCCCCTCCCACAACGCAAAGGCAATACCAATGGAGATTGTTTTGGCGGCTTTGGCCAGTAGCAGATACGAGAGCGAAATCAGCACCCACATCGGCAAATAGTTGAGCCATCCGGCATCGTTCTCGGGGATCATCGCCATACTCGAGGTGCCTGCCACCTCGGTCACTATGGCGCCCGTCAAAAATATTCGAGCTAAAACCATGCGACTGAATAACATAAATTTTCCTTTTGTTGCTGCGACGGGAGAGATGGTAGCTCGGGTCTTCTCTCCGGCGGGAGTCGCTGAGCGTCGATAATATCGACGCTACTCGTTTGCCTTGTCAGTCGGGGGCAGGGTAAGGTGAAGATGGGATCACTGTGTCATATGCCGTAAACCATGAAGCTTTATCAGATAGAACTCTTTGTCGAGTCTGCCAATAGTGGCTCCATCGCCAGCACTGCCCGCCGCCTTGGCAAAAGCCGCAGCGCAGTCAGTACCGCCATAGCGGCTCTTGAAGTCGAGCTTGGCGTCGAACTTTTTGAACGCGGTGCCAACCAGAGTCGGCTGACCGAAATCGGCGAGCTGGTGCTGGATGACTGCACCCGCCTGCTGCAGGCCGCCAACAGCCTGCAACAGAAATGCGAGCACTACGCTTCGGGGGCCGAAGTGGCACTGCGGATCGCCCGCGATGACGCTATCCCCGAACAGGTATGGCGCGAGATGCTGGCTGGACTGCACAGCCAGTTTCCCGGTACCAGCATCTCGCTGGTGCTCGCCTCCCCGCCCGAGCTGCCCGCGCTGGTCGAGGAGGGATTTGTCGATGCCGCTTTCGGCCTCATTACCGAAGATCAGGAGCGCAGCGGCCTCCACATCGATCTGCTCAACCCGATCCGTACCTTGATGGTGGTTGCCCCCAACCACCAGCTGGCGGCCCTGAAGCGAGTGGTGCAGCAGGATCTCACCGATCACACTCAGGTCACACTCTCCTATGTGGATGAGTTTTCTGTAAAAAGCCTGCTGCCAGTGGGTGGCAAGCATATCGGTCTCTCCAGCTTCGAGTTGATGCGCAATGCGGTGCTGGACGGACTTGGCTGGGCGGTGCTCCCCTCGCCTCTCATACAGAGTCAGCTGAGGCAGGGGTCGCTACTGACACTGAAACACAAGTTCAGCCTGCAGTGGCGGGATTACGGGGTCTATCTGGCGCAGAACGCCTATCACGGCAAGGCGCTGGCCTGGTTGAAGCGCTCAATCCAGACATATCTGGAACCATTCGAATAGATGAAAGTCACGGAGCAAGTTCACGATCTGCATTTAAGCTGATGCGTCTACCGAGCATGATCGTGCATACTGTTTACATACTCATTGAACGCCGGAGGCGTAACCGATATGAGCAGTGCCCAAGACAAGGACGACATTTGGCTGGATGACGACATCATCGAACTCGATGACGAAGAAGTCGTAATCCCCAAGGCACTCAACCCCTGGCAGGTGCTGATCGTGGATGATGAGCCCGACATTCATCATGCCACCCGGCTTGCCCTCTCCAATATTCAGTACAAATCCCGCCCGCTCGAACTGCTCAATGCTTACAGCGGTGCTGAAGCCGCCACTATGCTGGAGGCCAATCCCAAAATAGCCCTGATCCTGCTCGATGTGGTGATGGAAACCGAAGACGCCGGCCTGCGGCTGGTGCACAGGATCCGCAACGAAATGCGCAACTCGCTGGTGCGCATCGTGTTGCGGACCGGCCAACCCGGCCAAGCACCGGAGCAGCGGGTGATCCTCGATTACGATATCAACGACTACAAGACCAAGACCGAGCTGACGGTACAGAAGCTCTACACCACCGTCATAGCCTCCCTGCGCTCGTATGAAACGCTGAGTGCCATCGACAAGAGCCGGCAAGGTCTTGGCAAGATCCTGGAAGGGGCCGGAGACCTTTACCATCTCCATTCGCTCAAGGAGTTTGCCTCCGGTGTGCTCAAACAGATCAGCGCGATTCTGGACGTCGGTACCGAGGGTGCCATCTGTGCCGAACGCCGCCCGGGCGAGCAGAAACTGGAGATCCTGGCGGCTACCGGTGACTATGAAACCCTGCTGAGTCAGGGGAGTCTTACCGACTTCCCGACCCTCAACGAGTCGGTGACCAAGGCGCTGGCAGCCCGTTGCAACCGCTTTGAACACCCGCAGGACTCGCTCTATATCGCCGCCCAGAATGGCCGGGAATTCGTACTGAGCTTTACCCCCACCCAGCCCCTCGACCCCCTCGAGTGCGACCTGCTGGATGTGTTCTGCCAACGTATCTCCGCCGCCTACGACAACCTCTATCTCTACAACCAGCTGCTGCGTGCCCAGGAGGCGACTGTTGTGGCGCTGGCTGCACTGGCAGAGTTCCGCGACTCGGACACCGGCGAACACGTCTTGCGGGTCCAGAAGCTATCCGATGCTCTGGTGGAAGAGCTGCAGCAGATGGCCGCCTACCCCGAGCAGCTCACCCCCGAGTTTATCGAGATGATCGGCATGGCCTCCATCTTGCACGATGTGGGCAAGGTGGGCACACCGGACCATATCCTGCACAAGCCGGGACGTTTCGATCCCGACGAGCGGGCCATCATGGAGCAGCATGCCGGCATTGGCGCCAACATACTGCACAAGGCGGGCGAAATGGTGGAAGGTACCAGCTACCTGTCGCTCGGAGCCGAGATAGCCCGTGGCCACCACGAGCATTTTGACGGCAAGGGTTACCCCGAACGGCTGGCTGGCCAGCAGATACCGCTCTCGGCGCGGATTGTGGCGGTGGTCGATGTGTTCGATGCCCTGCTCAGCAAACGCCCCTACAAGGAGCCCTGGACGCTGGAGCAAACCATGGAGTACATCCAGTCGCGCTCCGGCACCCAGTTTGACCCCCATGTCGTGGCTGCCCTCGCCCGACTGGTCAACGAATCGCGGCTTCCCTACTCGCTCTGAATCTCATGCCATACCGGTGACGCAACCCACCGGTATGGCATCAAAACAGCCAATTTGTTGCATTTTGCGCACACCTACTCTCCCCCTGCGATAAACATCCCCTCTCTTTGGCGGCGATATCTGCTGAAATATGGTCATTTAACATCACATCGCTATAATGTCGGCCTGCAAACCCGATATTAAAACCAAGGAAATATCATGAGCCTGAACCTGGTACCGGCCGGCAAGAGCCTGCCCGACGATATCTACGTCATCATCGAAATCCCGCAGAATGCCGACCCGATCAAATACGAAGTCGACAAGGATAGCGGCGCAATTTTCGTGGATCGCTTCATGTCCACCCCGATGTTCTATCCGTGCAACTACGGCTATGTGAACGCGACCCTCTCGCTGGATGGTGACCCCGTCGACGTACTGGTTCCGACCCCCTACCCGCTGCTGGCGGGCTCCGTCATCCGCTGCCGCCCGGTTGGCGTGCTGAAGATGACCGACGAATCTGGCGAAGATGCCAAGATCGTTGCCGTACCGCACTCCAAGCTGACCAAGCAGTACGACCACATTCAGGATGTGAACGATCTGCCGGAACTGCTGAAAGCACAGATCCAGCACTTCTTCGAGCGCTACAAAGAGCTGGAAGCAGGCAAATGGGTCAAGGTTGAAGGTTGGGGCGACAAGGCCGCTGCCGAAGCCGAGATCAAAACCTCTGCCGAGCGTTACGCTGCCAAGTAAGCGCAACCCGCAGATGAAAAAGGCGCCTTATGGCGCCTTTTTAGTGGGCTGTTGCGACAAATTTGGGGGCGTTTCGCCAGCAGGATCCCCCTGAATATATATTTCACGACCATCTTGCTGCTGGTAGGGACGGTAGTAATCGCTCCCGCAGCGATACCCTCCCTCCTTCTGACTCACCAGCTCGCAATTGACCGGCAGCACCTCCAGCCACTTGATGGCCTGCTGGAAGCGCAACCACTCCTGCCACTCATGTTCGCGCGCCAGCTTGTCGCGCAGAGCAAAGGCATCGATCCCGTCATCTCCCTTGCTGACGATGACAGGCCCCGCCACTGCAGGCAGGCTCACCGCCACCAGCCATCCCAAGAGCCACAGCTTCATAACCCCTCCTCGTGACTTTTTTCCACAATTAAATTTAAAGCCACATCAGTCTGTTATCCGGTTCACAAAACGAAACATCGCCAAACTGGCCCCGTCTCACCTAGTTGTTAATTATCATCCCCGGCAGGAAACACCGCCATGAAGCCAATCGCCGCGCTGTTGCTCGCTTTGACCCTCTCTACCACCGCTCATGCCAGCGAGATCCAGATGAGCTGGCAGTGGCAATCGCCGGGCGGCCAGCACCAGCACTTTCAGCTGACCACAGATGACCAGACCCTGGCAGCGAGCCAGCACGAGATGCAACTGCTCGATGCCTCCCTCACCAAGCCGCTGGAGACCCTGTACGCCTACATCGGACCCAGGCTCTACAACAGCATCAATCTCATCAATCAGTACAGCCCCGAGACCGCTACCAAGTTTCGCTCGCTGGAGCAGGCCTTCACCCTGCACGATGACAGCATGGAGTCGCAACTTTTCTGGCAGGCGTACCAGCAGTATCAGGATGATGCCTTCTACCAGATGATGGTGGTGCCCTGCGTGCATCCCTCCAATCGCAAGCTACCCTGCGTGCGGCCCGACTACTCGCGGCTCTTCTACCACTTCAAGGACTCCCTCAAGCCGCTGGCCCGCCAGTTTGCCGCCAAGGATCTCGCCACCAGCGTCAGCCTGCTGCAGGAGTGGCTGAACGCCATCCCGACCCAGCCCGAGCAGATGGATCACTTCGCCCCTCCGCTGCAGGCGCTGCAGGAGAACAAGGCCGACAGCGACGAGAAGGCGCTGCTGATGGCCAGCCTGCTGGCAGAGCTGGCGCCGCAATATGTGCTCAGCATCATTTATCCCGATATCAGCATCGGCAGTGTCTCGCCCGCCTGGCTCGCCATCACCGCCGACAGCGGCCTCAAGGGCGATACCCTGATGATCAACAACCAGCGTCAGGTATTGCTGACCGGATCTCCGCTGATGGTGCAGCAGATGGCGCTGGCCAGGATCCCCCTCGTCAGCCAGCCGCTCTACTGAACCCGAGAGCTCAGACCAGCAGCCAATTCATTGATTTTTATCGATGTCATGCCATCCTAGCCCACCTCGTCAAACCGACGGGGTGGTGGCACTTCCGAATTGCGATTCTATTTAACACTTTTTAAACAGATCCGATCAGTTTAGGATGAAGCTCGCCCATTCCCTCAATCTGAAACTCGTTATAACATAACAAATGGAGTGTCATCAGGATGAAACATCTCGTACTTACTTTGGCGCTGCTGCCCTGCCTCGCCTTCGCCAGCAACATCAAGGAAGCGAACCCGGTTCCGCTGGTCAATATCAGCGACAAGGGTGAGCTGGTACTCAGCGGCAAGGAGATCAGCTACCAGCCGTGGCAGAGCAAGGCGCTCACCGGCAAGGTCTTCCTGATCCAGCACATCGCCGGTCGCACCAGTGCCAAAGAGCTGAATGCACCGATGATCGAGGCGATCAAGGCGGCTCATCTGCCCCATGACAAGTACCAGACCGTCACCATCATCAACAGCAATGACGCTATCTGGGGTACCTCCGGCTTTGTGAAGAGCAGCGCCGAAGATACCAAGAAAGAGTTCCCCTGGTCCGCACTGGTGCTGGATGCCAAGGGCATGGCGCGCAACGCCTGGGATCTGGCGCCGGAGAGTTCAGCCATCATCCTGCTGGATAAAGAGGGCAAGGTGCTGTTTGCCAAAGATGGCCAGCTCGATGCCAACAACATCGCAACCGTGATGGGGCTCATCAAGTCCCATCTCTAATCAGAGTGAAAGGGCGCTGATGGCGCCCTTTCCATAAGGGTCTATGGGTCGTATCAAGCTGAAAATCTGGATCCTGTTGCTGGGCTGGTTGTTGCTACAACCCCTGCTCGCCCGGCATCAGCTTGACTCCGCCCTACCCGGTCACGACAACCACCACTGTCTGGTCTGTGCCCTCCATCTGGATGGCAAACAGGCGATCACCCCTGCCCCATATTGTTACGCTGATAAAACGGCCGACACGCCTGTTGTTGCACTCATGCAACACTCGGCAGATGCCACCCCTCCCCACAGCTACGCAATCCGTGCGCCACCGCTCTCCGCTTTTATCTATCCCTTTGTTTAAGTTATCTTTTTGTTATTAAAAGGATTCAAGATGAAAGCAGTTACCCTGTTGCTGGCGGTAGCCACCTTTGCCGCGCACGCCAATCACGATGAACACGAAAGTCACAGCCACGGCGCCCACGAACATGGCCACGGCCACCTCAATCTGGTGGTCGATGGCGACCAGCTGATGATCGAGCTGCAAGCCCCTGCCGCCGATCTGGTGGGCTTCGAGCACGCAGCCAAGAGCGACGAAGAGAAGGCACAATATGCCAAGGCCATTGCCCGCCTCCAGCAGCCTGACACCCTGTTCCGCTTCGACCCGGCCGCCGGCTGCAAGCTGACCCAACAGGAGCTGCAGGCCGCCAAAGAAGATCACGACCATGACCATGACCATGACCATGACAAGGCTGCCAGCGGCGAGCATGAGCACCACCATGATCATGACGAAGCGGGTCACGCCGATATGGGCGCCATGTATACCTACACCTGCGCTACCCCGGCCAAACTCACCGGTCTTGAAGCGACCCTGTTCAGCGTCTATCCGAGCCTTGAGAAGCTGAGCGTGCAGGGGATCCTGCCCACCAGCCAGACCGCAGCCGAACTGACCCCGTCCGCCAACAAGCTGAGCTGGTAACGCCATGAAAAACGCCGTGGTTGAGATCCGCGATCTGGCCTTTGCCTGGCCGGGTCACGAGGTTGTACTCGACCTGCCCACCCTGACCATTGCAAAGGGCGAGCGGGTCTTTATCAAGGGGCCGTCGGGCTCCGGCAAATCGACGCTGCTCGGCCTGCTGGCCGGGATCCAGACCGCCAACCACGGCACCCTGGAGGTGCTGGGCCAGCCACTGGCCCAGCTCTCTGGTCGCGCCCGTGACCACTTCCGGGCGGCCAATCTCGGTTACATCTTCCAGCAGTTCAACCTGCTGCCGTTTCTCTCGGTGCTGGATAACGTCACCGCTGCGCTCACCTTCTCCCCCGAGAAGCGCAGTCGGCTGCAAGCCTCGCCACAACAGGAGGCGCGCCGCCTGCTGGCAGAGCTGCAACTGCCGGACGAAGCACTGCATCGCCCCGTGCACGCCCTCAGCATCGGTCAGCAGCAGCGGGTTGCTGCTGCACGGGCACTGATCGGCTCGCCACCACTGGTGATCGCCGACGAGCCCACCTCGGCCCTCGACACCGATAACCGGGCCGCCTTTATCAAGCTGTTGTTCGAGGAGTGCGACAAGCAGGGTTCGACCCTCATCTTCGTCAGCCACGATCCTTACCTCGAACCGCTATTCCCGCGGGTGGAAAACCTGCAACAGCTCAACCGGAGGGCATCATGCTGACTCTCGCCCTGCAAAGTCTCTGGGCCCGCCGCCTTACCGCCGGGCTTACCCTGCTGGCCATCGCCATCAGCGTCACCCTGCTGCTCGGGGTGGAGCGGGTGCGCAATCAGGCACGCGACAGCTTTGCCAATACCGTCTCGGGCACCGATCTCATCGTCGGCGCCCGCTCCGGTCAGGTGAATCTGCTGCTCTACTCGGTGTTTCGCATCGGCAACCCCACCAACAACGTGGGCTGGGACTCCTATCAGGCCATCAAGCAGCGCCCCGGCATCGCCTGGACCATCCCGCTCTCCCTCGGTGACTCCCACAAGGGATTTCGGGTGCTCGGCACCAACGGCGACTACTTCACCCACCTGAAGTACGGCCAGCAGCAGTCGCTGCAACTGCGCGAGGGGCGACCATTCGATACGCCGTTCGAAGCGGTACTCGGCGCCCAGGTGGCCGAGAAGCTCGGCTATCACCTTGGCCAGTCCATCGTCATCGCCCACGGCGCCGGCAACACCTCGTTCAGCCAGCACGACAACCTGCCGTTCAAGGTGGTGGGCATTCTGGCGCCGACCGGCACGCCCATCGATCGCACCATCCATGTGCCGCTGGCGGGGATCGAGGCGATCCATCTCGGGTGGGATACCGGTCGCCACAGCAAGAACGTGACGCCGGAGCAGGCGCTGGCGCAGGATCTCACCCCGAAAACCATCACCGCCTTTATGGTGGGGTTGAGCAACCGGATTCTGGCGTTCCAGCTGCAACGCACCATCAACACCTATTCCAGAGAGCCGCTGATGGCGATCCTGCCGGGCGCCGCCCTGCAGGAGCTGTGGAGCCTGATGAGCGTGGCAGAAACCGCTCTGTCGGTCATCGCCGGTTTTGTGGTGGTGGCGGGCCTGATCGGCATGCTGACCACCTTGCTCGCCGGGCTTAACGAGCGGCGCCGCGAGCTCGCCATATTGCGCTCCCTCGGCGCGGGTCCCGCCCATCTGTTCCTGCTGCTGGCGCTGGAGGCGATGGCGCTGACCACGGTTGGCATCGCGTTCGGGGTGGCGGTGCTCTACCTCGGGCAGGGGCTTGCTACCCCCTGGCTGCTCAGCCACTATGGCCTGCAACTGAGTCTGGGGCTGCCAAGCGCCTACGAGTGGCAGTTGCTGGGGCTGGTGTGGCTGGCGGGCATGGTGATCGGCCTGCTCCCCGCCGCTCGCGCCTACCGCTACAGCCTGAGCGATGGCATGAGTATTCGCGTCTAGCGAGACGCCCAAAAATAGAAACAGAAGGACAGATGATGAAGTGGAAAATAGTGGCGCTGCTCGCCAGCCTGCTGGCGCTGCCCGCCATGGCCGCAGACGATTACAAGACCATCGACTGGGATGTGCTCATCCCGCAGGGGGAGAAGATCCAGCCGCCCCCGCCGATCAACCATGACGGCAACTTTGCCTCGGTGCCGCAACCTGTGGGTGGCGTGAACAAGAAGCTGGATGAGCAAAATGTGCGGCTGCCGGGCTTCGTGGTACCGCTGGAGGGGGATGCCAAGAAGATCACCGCCTTCCTGCTGGTGCCCTACTTTGGCGCCTGCATCCACGTGCCGCCCCCGCCCACCAATCAGGTGGTCTATGTGAGCTACCCCAAGGGGGCGCCGGTGGATGACCTGTGGGACGCCATCTGGGTCAAAGGCAAGATGCGCACCGTCAGCTCCAGCCACGAAATGGCCACCGCCTCCTACGCCATGGATGCGGTGGAGGTGAGCGTTTACGAGGAGTAATCCTCCCTTTGCAAAAAAAGCGGCCTCCACGGAGGCCGCTTTGTTATCTTCAAACTTGGCTTGGAGTAACATTCACCTCCTGCACCTGTGCGAATGGAGTCAGCATGGCCGATCTGCCCCCCCCCAAGAAAGAGAGTTCGATCCTGAGCAGTCAGGAGCAGACTCTGCGTCTGGCCCGCAGTCGCGGCATCGATGGCATGCTCACCCGCAACACCGACAGCACCTTCGAACAGCGCGCCACCTTTCGCCATCTGGCGGATCAGGCCGCCCGCCAGCGCAATCTGGAAGCCATCATGGTGATGGCCTCCCGTCACTGCGAAGAGACCGCCGCTGGCGGCGAGATGGACAGCGACTGGCTGACCCGCTTCCTGCAACTGGCCGAAGATATCAGCATGGTGCCGATGCAGCAGCTGTGGGGGCGGATCTTCGCGCTGGAGATCGCCACCCCAGGTCGCTTCTCCATTCGGGCGCTCTCCACCTTGAAGGAGATGACCCAGCGCGAAGCCCAGCTGTTCCAGCGCATCTGCTCCCTCACCTGCCACTATGCGGGCAGCGACGAGCAGCGCCTGCTGCTGGGGCTGCACAAGGGAGCCAGCCTGCTGAGCCGCGCCAAGGCAACCCGGCTGGGGCTCGGCAAATATCGCCTGCCCTATAGCGCCCTGCTGCAGCTGTTCGAGCTGGGTCTGCTGCACAAGGGCGAGCTGGAGTCGGGCCCGCTGCCCGCCGATGGGGTGGAGCTGGAGTTTGGCAACCAGCGCTGGCGGCTGCAACGCAAGCAGAACAACATCACCCTGCTCTACTACCGGCTCACCCCGGTGGGCAACGAGCTGGCCCAGCTGCTCACCGATGCCCCGCTGGATGAGTACCTGCAGGATCTGAAAACCGTGCTGGTGCAGGGGATGCAGATAGAGGTGCAGCAACAACCGAGCGAGCCGACCCCCTCCGCCACCGAGCCCACTCCCGCAAGCCATCCCTGAACCCGTTCCTGAATACCTCGGGGAGGCAAGCCCTCCCTTATTGCGAATAGGGCGATCTGCATTGCTCTCACCGTCAAAATGATGTGCAAAATGCAGAGCGCTCTCCCCTCACCGCCCCCATTTTTTTGCAACTTGCAAAACAAAATCCCCACCACCACGCTCGCCAACCCTTTAATGACATAAAAATCATTAAAGGCGACATATGGCCCATCCTTTGCACACACTCTTGATGTAGATCAAACTTTAGCCACCACAGTTCGGGAGCAACGCCATGAGAGTCAATCAACCGGTTACCCAGCGCGAACGTCTCTATCCGGATCACCAGAGCCTCATCTCCACCACGGATCTGGAGAGTCGTATCACCTACGCCAACGACGAGTTCTGCGAGATTGCAGGCTTCCAACTGGATGAACTGGTGGGACAACACCACAATCTGGTGCGCCACCCGGACATGCCGAAACAGGCCTTTGCCGATCTGTGGAACCATATCAAAGAGGGCAAAGTCTGGATGGGGCCGGTGAAGAACCGCTGCAAAAATGGCGACCACTACTGGGTCAGCGCCTTTGTCACCCCCATCAAGGATGGCAATGGCCGGGTCGTCGAGTACCAGTCGGTACGCTCTGCACCGAGTGAAGAGATCAAACAGCGGGCCGAGAAGATCTATGCCGACCTGCGCAATGACAAGCTGCCGCTGGCGCTGAAACTGCCAACCTTCTCCCACACTCTGGCCATCAACCTCTGCCTGCTGCTGAGCCTGGTCGCCATCCTCAGCTTTGGCTACACCCATACCGTGGGCTGGCAACTGACACTGGCCGCCATTCCGCTGGCCGTGGCCGCCATCACCCTCAACGCCCTCTCCCGTCGCCTCGGCAAGCTCAACAAGATGGCCCGCAGCCGCTTCGACAACCCGCTGATGCAGCTGCTCTACACCAACAAGGTGGACAACATCGCCGCCATCGAGCTCTCGATGGTGATGAATCAGGCCGAGTTCAACGCCGTGCTGGCCCGCACCCAGCAGACCTGCAGCCGGATCCTGCAAGCCGCCGAGGGGGATCTGCGCAACGCCGAGTCCATCACCGAAAACCTGCAGCAGCAACAGGCCGAGACCAATCAGGTAGCGACCGCCATCACCGAGATGTCCGAGTCCATTCGCGAGGTATCGCAAAGCTCCAGCGACTCCTCCAGCCTGCTGGACGAGACCGCCGATCTGTTCAAGAGCGGCAACGACAGCGTCACCGAAACCGTCGCCGCCGTTGCCGGCATGAACAGCGAACTGACCACCTCCAGAACGGTTATCAGCGCGCTGGTCGGTCACTGCCGCGATATCGACGGCATCCTCGATGTGATCAACAACATCGCCAACCAGACCAACCTGCTGGCCCTCAATGCCGCCATCGAAGCCGCCCGTGCCGGTGAAGCGGGTCGCGGCTTCTCGGTGGTCGCCGACGAGATCCGCTCGCTCGCCATCAAGACCCAATCCTCTACCAGCGAAATCCAGAAGATGATCACCGAACTTCAGAACAGCTCCGGCGAAGCAGAGCAGGCGATGGAGAAGGGTTGCCAACTGGCCGAGAGCTGCCAGCAGAAGGCATCGGTCACCGGCACCATCCTGCAGCAAATCAACAACATGCTGCAGCAGGTTGCCTCCGGCAGCGGCCAGATTGCCCAGGCGGTGCTGGAACAGTCCCACGTCACCGACGAGATCAACCGCAACGTGCTCAGCATCAAGACCTTGGCCGATGACTCCAGCGTCGGCAGCCAGCACGCCGTCCACGGCATCACCCAGCTGGTGACCCAGCTGAGCGAGCTCAACCGTCTGGTACGCCAGTTCCAGAAAGGCGCTCCGGCAACCCAGAGCCGCTACGAGATGCCAGCCGCCCGCGTGGTGCCGGTTCGCTAAGCCAGATACAAACAAGCAATCACCGCAGAAAAACCACATGGGCCCTTGGGCCCATGTGGTTTTTTAATGTCTGCCGACAAGCTGGCGACACTCCCGCTTTCCCCTTCCGATTTCCCCCTGCGCTGATGGGCGGCGGTTCTGGCACGAACATATCGCCACCCGTAACCGATTAGTTTGTTGATCTTGCTCAGGAAATGGCTCGCTTGCGCTTTTCAGCCAAGCCCCGTTCGATAACATAGCCGCTTGGCAACCCCTTGTCGGAGTCAGCCATGAACCAAGCCAGTGCCAAAACACAGGTAAAATGCAGCAGACTGGAGGCTGGAATTCAGGGGCGGTAGCGTGGTTTTTGCAGGCTGGCGCAGAGCGTAGCCTAACATACTAGATATTGAGACAGGCCCTTGTTATCTGACAACCCCTTTGGGGATAGGTTCTAAGCCAAGTATCAATGAGCAAGTTTCAGAGTTATAACACCAGCCAAAATGAGCGTAACCCCCAAATAGCGGAGCAGCGATGTTGGATCGCCATATACCATAATTCCAATAAGAAAGGTTCCTACGGCACCGAGACCTGTCCAAACAGCATACGCAGTCCCGATCGGGATCTGCCGTTGCGCTAGAAACAACAACCCACCACTTGCGATCATGAATATAACTGCAATCAATATTCCAGGAACTGTTTTCCCCGGCACCTGTGCCATTTTCAACCCCACTGGCCATCCTATTTCAAGCAATCCAGCCGCAATAAGATAGATCCAGCTCTGCAGGCCAATCCCCATCATAAAACCCCTACATCTTTTAACTTCTTACTTATTTACAGTATTTTCCCCAGCCAAAATGTGAGCAATAACATGTTAATGCGACCCTTCACCAATAAGACCCCCTTGGAGCCCAAACCAATTAACTGCTGATGCTGACTCTCACAAACCCACAACAACACCATAAAAACGTTGATGTGACCCATCCAATCTTCAGCCCGTAGGTTCGAATAGCGCAGCGTATTCGGACAATCGCGAATAACCCGCCGCGATATAAGCAGGGATCGGAAGCTCCCTTTGCGGGGTTGCTATCGACCGCCTTGGGGTGGGTCAAGACTTGCCGGTGCCACTATAAGCTGGATTTATGGGTTTTCCGATTATGACCCAACTTTTGCTTATAGTGGCGACCACCAGTCCATCAACGCCTGTGGTGGCCAGCTTAAGGGCCGCAGGGAGCTTGTTATAGGTTCTTCCGATCCAGCTACAGGTAGTTCCCCTGCCGCAGGGCGGTCAGCAGCTCATCCACCAGCGCAGCGACCGGTTTGCCGGCGTTAAGCAGATGAATTTCCGGCTGCTCGGGCGCCTCATAGGCGGAGTCGATACCGGTAAAGTTGCGAATTTCCCCTGCCCGCGCCTTTTTGTAGAGCCCCTTGGGGTCGCGCTCTTCGCAGACGGCGAGCGGCACATCGACAAAGACCTCGACAAACTCCCCCTCGCCCAGGAGACTGCGCACCAGCTCCCGCTCGGCACGAAACGGCGAGATAAAGGCGGTGAGCACGATAAGGCCCGCATCTACCATCAGTTTTGCCACCTCGCCGACCCGGCGGATATTCTCCTGCCGCGCGGCATCATCGAAACCGAGATCGCCACACAGACCGTGGCGCACATTGTCGCCATCGAGCAGATAGGTGTGCTTGCCCTCGGCGGCCAACGCCTGCTCCAGCGCCCCCGCTAGAGTCGATTTGCCCGCCCCCGACAACCCGGTAAACCAGATCACCAGCGGTCGCTGCCCCTTGGCCTCGGCCCGGCTGGCCTTGTTCACCGCATGCTGATGCCACACAACGTTATTCATCCAGACTCCTTCTTTTCGGCGCAATCCCGCCCCTCACCCTGACCCTCTCCCAAAGGGAGAGGGAACACACCCTGCCCCCTCTTTGTCCTCAGCGGCAGGAGGGGTGGGAATCACGGAGGACACTCATCATCCTGCTATCTCCCAAGGGAGAGGGAACACCGATTCCCTACCCCCTCTTTTCCTCAGTGGCAGGAGGGGTGGGAATAACGGGGGACGCTCATCATCCTGCTCTCTCCCGCAGGGAGGGGAGAACAGCGCGCTATTGCTTGTCGCTGTCGTTACCGATGGCAAGGGCTTGCCAGTGCGGGAAGTGCTTGCGCACCAAGGCGTTGAGCTCGATTTCAAACTCGCTGTAGTGCCCCTTCACCGCTTTCGCGGCCAAGCCCTCTACGATCATGCCGGCGCCGACGGTGACGTTGCTCAGCCGGTCGATCAGGATAAAGCTGCCGGTATCGCGGATCTCCTGATACGGGTCGAATGCCACCGGGTCGGTGAGGCTCAGCTCGCACAGGCCGATCTCGTTGAGCTTGAGCTCGCTTGCGGGCAGCTCATCCAGCTTGTTGATCTCGATGCGATGGCGGATCGCCTCCACCTGACCACGACTCTTCTTGGTGGCCAGCTTGACGTCGTAGACCCGGCCCGGTTGCAGGGACTCCTCCCCCATCCAGACGATATGGGCCAGCAGGTTCTGGGTCACTTGCGGACGGTTGGCGGCATCCACCAGCAGGTCGCCGCGGCTGATGTCGATCTCGTCGGCGAAGGTAACGGTGATGGCCTGACCCGGCAGGGAGTACTCCAGATCGCCGTCGAAGGTGACGATGCGGGTCACCGTGCTCTCCTTGCCCGACGGCAGCACCGCCAGCTTGTCACCCACCCGCAGGATGCCAGAGGCCAAGGTCCCCGCGAAGCCGCGAAAATCGAGGTTGGGGCGATTTACATACTGCACCGGCAGGCGCACCGGGTGACGCTCCAGCTCACGCTCCACTTCCGCAGACTCCAGCAGAGCAAGCAAGGTTTCCCCCTGATACCAGGCCAGCTTGTCGCTTGCATTGACCACGTTGTCACCGTCCAGCGCCGAGACCGGCACGATATGGATGGTGTCGACGCTGAGCTTCTTGGCGAACTCGCGGTAGTCGGCACTGATGCGCTCGAATACTTCCTGACTGAACTCCACCAGATCCATCTTGTTGACCGCCACCACGAACTGCTTGATACCGAGCAGGCTCGCGATAAAGCTGTGGCGACGGGTCTGATCCAGCACGCCTTTGCGGGCGTCGATCAGGATGATGGCCAGATCGCAGGTGGAAGCGCCGGTGGCCATGTTGCGGGTGTACTGCTCATGGCCCGGGGTATCCGAGATGATAAATTTGCGCTTGGCGGTGGAGAAGTAGCGGTAGGCCACGTCGATGGTGATGCCCTGCTCCCGCTCCGCCTGCAGGCCGTCTACCAGCAGCGCCAGGTCCAGCTTCTCGCCGGTGGTGCCGAGCTTCTGGCTATCGGACTCCAGCGCTTTGAGCTGATCTTCATAAATCTGCTGGGAGTCGTGCAGCAGGCGGCCGATAAGGGTGCTCTTGCCGTCATCCACGCTGCCGCAGGTAAGAAAACGCAGCAGGCTCTTGTGCTGCTGGGCGTGCAGATAGGCTTCGATGCCCTGTTCGGTGATGGCGGTCTGAATATGGCTGTTCATGCTGACGACTCCTTAGAAATATCCCTGACGCTTCTTCTGCTCCATGGAGCCGGCCTGATCGTGGTCAATCAGCCGCCCTTGCCGCTCGCTCGAGGTGGTGAGCAGCATCTCTTCAATAATTTCCGGCAAGGTGGTGGCAGCGGATTCGATGGCCCCGGTCAGCGGGTAGCAGCCGAGAGTGCGGAAGCGCACCAGCTCCTGCTTCGCCTCATCCTCGGCGGTGAGCGGCATGCGATCGTCATCCACCATGATCTTGATACCGTTGCGCTCCACCACCGGACGGTAAGCGGCGAAGTAGAGCGGCACTATGTCGATGTTCTCCAGATAGATGTATTGCCAGATGTCCAGCTCGGTCCAGTTGGAGAGCGGGAACACCCGGATGCTCTCCCCCTTGTTGATCTGGCTGTTGTAGACCCGCCACAGCTCGGGGCGCTGGTTCTTCGGATCCCAGCGGTGGGACTTGTCGCGGAAGGAGTAGACGCGCTCCTTGGCACGGGACTTCTCCTCGTCGCGACGGGCGCCACCGAAGGCGGCATCGAAGCCATATTTGTTGAGCGCCTGCTTGAGCCCCTCGGTCTTCATGATGTCGGTGTGCTTGCCGCTGCCGTGCACAAAGGGGTTGATGCCCATGGCGAGCCCTTCCGGGTTCTTGTGGACGATGAGATCCAGCCCGTACTTTTTGGCGGTCTCGTCGCGGAACTTGATCATCTCCTTGAACTTCCAGTCGGTGTCGACATGGAGCAAGGGGAACGGGATCTTGCCCGGATAGAAGGCCTTGCGGGCCAGATGCAGCATGACGGAGGAGTCCTTGCCGATGGAGTACATCATCACCGGGTTTTCAAATTCGGCAGCCACCTCGCGGATGATATGGATGCTCTCGGCTTCCAGCTGCTGCAAGTGGGTCAATCTTTCACGATCCATGTTGGTCCTCTGGTCATTACTAACGCGCATGGTCAGGGCGCGGGGTGGTTCAGTGCGCGGCCGCACCGGCAGCCGCATCAAATATCTCTTTCTCGGTCAGGCCAGCTGCACCAGCTTGAGGTCGCAGCCATCGAGATCCGGGTTAGCGCGCTGCTGCTCGCCGCCCAGCTCTCCAAACCAGGCCAGCCGATCGCGCAGGGCGACCACTTCGCCGATGACGATAAGCGACGGGCTCACCGCCTGTTTGGCCAGCTCAGCCAAGTCGGCCAGCGTGCCGGTCAGCACCCGCTGACGGGATGTGGTGCCGCGCTCGATGATGGCGATGAGGGTGGATTGGCTTCGGCCGTGATCCACCAGCTGCTGCTGGATATGCTCGGAGCGCATCAGCCCCATGTAGATGACCAAGGTCTGGCTGGTGGCGGCGAGCTGCTGCCAGTCGGGCTCCTTACCCTCTTTTTGGCAGTGGCCGGTAATAAAGACGGCGCTCTGGGCATAGTCACGGTGGGTGAGCGGAATGCCGGCATAGGCGGTGGCTCCGGCGGCAGCCGTGATGCCGGGCACCACCGAGAAGGGGATGCCTTCGTCGGCCAGCACTTCCAGCTCCTCGCCGCCACGGCCAAACATAAAGGGATCACCCCCTTTCAGCCGCACCACCCGGTTGCCCGCCTTGGCGTAGTCCACCAGCAGGCGATTGGTCTCCTCCTGCGGCACGCTGTGGGCGCCCGCCTTCTTGCCGACCGACACCAGAGTGGCGTCGCGGCGCACCAGATCGAGGATCTCGGCGGAGACCAGCTGGTCGTAGAGCACCACTTCAGCCTGTTGAATCTGTTGCAGCGCCTTGAGGGTCAAGAGGCCCGGATCGCCGGGGCCCGCGCCGACCAGCACCACCTCGCCCACTTCGCTTTTCGCCTGATCGAGTCCATCGCTCAGCCACTGCTCAGCACCTTGCCAATCCTCTTTTTCAATCAGGCTGGCTAGGGTGTTGGAGGCAAAGGCGCGCTCCCAGAAGCGGCGACGATCGGAAATCGAGGAGAGCACCCGCTTGGCCTTGTCACGGACCCGGCCGGAGAGCTCGGTCAACCCGCCAAGATGGCGCGGCAGCAGGCTCTCCAACCGCTCGCGCAGCAAGCGCACCAGCACCGGCGCCTTGCCGCCGCTGGAGACCGCCACCATCAGCGGCGAACGATCGATGATCGAGGGGAAGATAAAGCTGGAACGCTTGGGATCATCCACCACATTGACGAACAGACCCAGCTGGTTGGCGCTCTGATAGACGAGGGCGTTGACTTCGAGGTTGTCGGTCGCCGCCACCACCAGGATCTGGCCTGCCAGATGGGCCGGGGTGAAACGCTCGGCAAGATGGGTAAAACGACCGGAAAATTCCACAAATTCCGGTTCAAGCTCCGGGGAGACGATGGTCAGTCGGGCACCGGCCGCCAGCAGCAGGCGCGCCTTGCGCAGGGCCACTTCGCCCCCGCCCACCAGCAGCACCGGGCGCCCGTCCAACTTGGCAAACATCGGCAAATAATCCATTTCGACCCATCCCTCGGAATACGACTAATATGGGGCGACTATAGGCAGGGCCACTTATCCCTCAAAATAATAAAAAATGCTTTTTAAGACACTTTGGTAATTAGCAAAGCCATTTACTGACTAAAGAGAGCGAAAGTCGCTTGTAGTGCCAAAGGGCAAACCCTAGGCTATGGACTGTGTTTCATAAGGAGCTTAATGATGAACGAATCATTGATTGTGCTAGGGATTTTTGTATTTCTGGTCATCGCAACCCTGAGTGCCGGCATCAAGATAGTGCCACAGGGCTTCAACTGGACTGTCGAGCGCTTCGGCCGCTACACCCGCACCCTGACCCCGGGCCTCAACCTGCTGATCCCCTATGTGGATCGGGTCGGCCACAAGATCATCATGATGGAGCAGGTGCTGGACATCCCGGCACAAGAGGTGATCTCCCGCGACAACGCCAACGTCACCATCGACGCCATCAGCTTTGTGCAGGTGGTGGATGCCCGCAAAGCGGGCTACGAGGTCAACGATCTCACCAGCGCTATACGCAATCTCACCATGACCAATATGCGGACCGTGCTCGGCGCCATGGAGCTGGACGAGATGCTCTCCCAGCGCGACACCATCAACGAGAAACTGCTGCGCACCATGGATGCCGCCACCGCCCCCTGGGGTATCAAGGTGACCCGCATCGAAATTAAAGATGTGCGCCCGCCGCTGGCACTGGTCGAAGCGATGAACGCCCAGATGAAGGCCGAGCGCCAGAAACGGGCCGAAGTGCTGGAGGCCGAAGGGGTGCGCCAGTCCAAGATCCTGAAAGCGGAAGGTGAGAAACAGTCCCAGATCCTCAAGGCCGAGGGTGAGCGTCAGGCCGCCTTCCTCGCCGCCGAAGCGCGCGAGCGGGCTGCCGAGGCAGAAGCCAAGGCGACCCACATGGTCTCCAAGGCCATCGCCGAAGGGGATCTGCAGGCCATCAACTACTTCGTAGCCCAGAAATATACCGAAGCGCTGGCCCGCATCGGTGAAGGTCCCAACAGCAAGGTGGTGATGATGCCGCTGGAAGCGGGCAGCCTGATTGGCGCCGTGGCCGGTATGGCCGAGCTATTCAAGGATGGCAAGGGCGGCAAGTCATGATCACCCTGTTCGAGGGGCTGACCCATTGGCACTGGCTGGGGCTCGGCTTCGTGTTGCTGGCCATCGAGGTGCTGGGGTCGGTGGGTTTTCTGCTCTGGACCGGCATCGCCGCGCTGGAGGTGGGCCTGCTGCTGCTGGTCTGGCCCTTCGGCTGGCAGGCACAACTGCTGCTGTTCGCCCTGCAATCCCTGCTCACCACCTGGGTCTGGTGGCGCTGGCAGCACAATCGGGATCGCTCCGGAAAGGATGCCGCCGCCCCCATCAACGAGCGGATGCAGAGCTATCTGGGCCGTGAGCTGACCCTGATCGATGATGTCGTGCAGGGCTCCAGCCGGGTGCATCTGGATGATACGGTCTGGACGGTGCGCTGCAGCCAGCCACTGCCGGCAGGCACCCAAGTCAGAGTGGTGGGAGCCGACTCCCATATCCTGCTGGTTGAACCGCTCTCCTGACCGCCTGCAAGCCATAAAAAAGCCCGCGATATCGCGGGCTTTTGTTTGCATCACCATCAGGTACGCAGCCGCTCCAGCTGGCTGGCCAGCGCCGTTGCCGCTTGCTCCAGCGTTTCGCTGAGCTGATGGCTGGCATTGGCCTCCTGACCAATCACGTTGGCGGTGTCGCCAATACGCATCAGGTTCTGGTTGATGTCGTCGCTGACGGCGCTCTGCTGTTCGGCAGCCGTAGCGACCTGGCTGATATGGTCGTGGATCTGCTGGATCTGGGAGACGACCAGATTGAGCGCCTCGAATGCCTGCTCGGTTCCCTGCACGGTAGAGCTGGAGCGCTCGATGCCGGTATTCATCAGGCGCTGGCTACTGTTCACCTCGGCCTGCAAGCTACCAATCAACTGACCTATCTCGTCGGTTGACGCCCTTGTCTTGGTCGCCAGTGCCCGCACCTCGTCCGCTACCACCGCAAAACCGCGCCCCATGTCGCCAGCGCGGGCAGCCTCGATGGCGGCGTTCAGAGCCAGCAGGTTGGTCTGCTCGGCGATGGCCCGGATCACATCGAGGATCCGGCTGATATTGGCGCTGCGCTGGGCCACCAGTGCCACCGCCTTGTCAGCCTCGTGCATATCCTCAACCAGGGTATGGATCTCCTGCCGCGCATTGCTCAAGGTCTGCTGGGCACTGTTGATGTGATGGGTCGCAGCCTCCGACTCCTCGGCAGCCTGCTCGGCATAGCCTGCGACGCTGACCGCGGTAGTGCTCATCTCGTGCATGGCACTGACCACACTCTCCAGCTCCAGATGCTGTTCATCCAGACTCTGGCGCATGGTGTTGGCGGTCTGCTTCATGCCTCTGGCCTGATCGTTAACCTGCTGCCCTATCTCCTTGCTGCTCTGCACCATGCCACGCAGCTTGCCAAGGAAAGCGTTGAGATGCCTTCCCAGCTCTATCAGTTCTGCGTGAGTATCAATCTCTATCTTCTGGGTCAGGTCCCCCTCGTTGCTGGAGAGGTGAGAAACATGACGGCTGATCAGAGCCAGCGGCGCAGTAATGGTCTGGATAAACCAGATCAGCAGGCCAAGCACCAGCAGCGTGATGACTCCCATGGCCATCACCTGCTGCTGCTGGGCACCCTGCAGCAGGGCGCCCAGATCGCTGCTGATGCTGCGCGCCTTGCTCAGCGCCAGCGCCTTGGGCACCTTGATCATCAGCCACCACTGGGCATTGGCGACATCAACCCGGATCGGCTGCTCGAGGATAAAGTCACTGTCACTGCTGACCGGCTGGCCAGTCGGCAGGGCTAGGCCCACCTCCTTGAGCGGACGACCCAGCTTGTTGGCGTAGCGGTTGCTGCCCACAATCAACCCCATCTTGCTGACGATGGTGACATCCGCCTTGTTGTCATAAAGGCTCTTGCCCAGCGTTTCGGCCAGTTGCTGGAAGATGGGCAGGTTCATGTCGACCCCGGTCAGACCGACAAATTTGCCGTCGTGAAGAACGGGCACGGTCAGACTGGTCATCAGCATCTTGTTGCCCGGGCTTATCTCGTAGAGGTAGGGCTCCATCAGGCAGGGTTGGCGGGTATCGCGGCCACAGAGATACCACTCGCTATTGCGGATGCCAAATTCGTTGAGGGATGTATCGAACTTTGCCTCGCTGGCAGCCGCATCGATCGGCTGCTGGGTAACGGCGCCCCCCTGACCCTTGGTGAAATAAACCTCCAGGCTCCCCTTGCCCGCCACCGAGTGGCTGGCTCCGGCCACCCAGTTGGCGTCCTCGCCATCGTAACCGTTCGGCTCAAATTGGGCATAGATGGAGCTGATCCCGCTCGCCTGCTGCAAGCTGCTGCCAAGCAGCGACTCCACCTGTGGCCGTGACAAGCGCTGTTCCGGTTTGGCCATGGCCGCTTCAATCTGGGCAGTGACCGTCAGGGGGATCTGGTAGGAGTTCTGCATCAGAGAGGATATCTGGATGGCATAGCGCTCAGCCTGATATTGCAGGCTGTGGGAGACCTCCTGCTCCAGCGCATCGCTGGTCTGGGTCATCACCATGGTACGAAGAGAACTGAAAGAGGCCGATTGCAGCAAGGTCATGGCCAGACCGGTGAGGAGAAAGAGCCCCATGGTCAGACACAAGAGCTTGAACTTGAGTGAACGTTGCTTCATGCGGCAACTCCTTATGGCAAGAGTAACAACGAATAAGTTGAGTATATTCCCCTACTTGCCACTCACCCGATTTGTTGATGGGTTTGCAGCCGGCTTCTGGTTATAATTTTTGCCTTCCCGAGCGTTGATGGAACAGTCGCAAATGAGCAATGCACTGAGCAGTATCCCACCGGTAGTCGAAATGGACTACCCCTTTCCGGCCAAACCGCAGCCCCTGAGTGCCGAGCAGAGAGCCGCCCTGACGACAGAGATCAAGGCACTGCTCAAGGAGCGCAAGGCGGTGCTGGTAGCCCACTACTACACGGATCCCGAGATCCAGGCGCTGGCCGAAGCCACTGGCGGTTTTGTTGGTGACTCGCTGGAGATGGCCCGTTTTGGCCGCGATCACGAGGCTCAGACCCTGATCGTCGCCGGGGTGCGCTTTATGGGCGAAACCTCCAAGATCCTGAGCCCCCACAAGCGGGTGCTGATGCCGACGCTGGAGGCCGAATGCTCGCTCGATCTGGGCTGCCCCATCGAGCAGTTCTCCGCGTTCTGCGATGCCAACCCGGATCATACCGTAGTGGTCTACGCCAATACCTCGGCTGCGGTCAAAGCGCGGGCTGACTGGGTCGTTACCTCCAGCATCGCGCTCGAGATCGTCGAACACCTTGACAGTCTGGGTCACAAGATCATCTGGGGCCCGGATCGCCATCTGGGTGCCTATATCGAGAAGAAGACCGGCGCCCAGATGCTGCGCTGGCAGGGCCACTGCATCGTCCACGACGAGTTCAAGGCCCGCGCCCTGCGCGAGCTGAAAGAGCAGAATCCGGACGCTGCCGTGCTGGTTCACCCGGAATCCCCCGCCTCGGTGATCGAGCTGGCCGATGCGGTCGGCTCCACCAGCCAGCTGATCAAGGCAGCCAAAGAGCTGCCCCAGCAGAAGCTGATCGTGGCGACCGACCGGGGCATCTTCTACAAGATGCAGCAGGCTTGTCCGGAGAAAGAGATGGTAGAAGCCCCCACCGGTGGTGATGGCGCCACCTGCCGCAGTTGTGCCCACTGCCCCTGGATGGCAATGAACGGTCTGGTGGCGATCAAGGAGGCGCTGACCGATGGAGCCGAGCGCCACGAGATCCATGTCGATGAAGCGCTGCGGGTAAAGGCCCTCATCCCGCTCGACCGCATGCTCAACTTCGCTGCCGAACTCAAATTGAAAACCCGGGGAAACGCCTGATTGCCGGGATAACGAGATGCAAAGAGGGCTCCCGCGGGAGCCCTCTTTATTTAGCTGAACTTCATCCTGCTCAGATGAGCACGGTAGAGAAGCTGTGCTCCTCATCCGGCGCGACGGCCACCCCCGCGTCGCCAGCAATGGCGGCTTCGACACAGAGCATGGTGCGATAGCCGTCATCGCTCATGTCGGCCATGGCGGTAGCCCCTTCCAGCCAGGGGGTCCAGACCACTGTGCTGTCATGGTTGCCACTTACCACCCGGATCTCGCGCTCGCCATCCTGTACGCGTACCAGCGCCTCAGGCTGCCAGTAGACCCGATCCAGCGGCCCGTTCAGGGTCAACGCCCCCTGCTGCTGGCCATTCAGACCGGTCAGCTTGTCGGCATAGGGCTCGCCAAGGCCGGTGACGCTCACCGCCTCCGGTGCGCTGATCTGCAAATAGGTGTGCAGCGCCCCGCTATAGACCAGCGGCTGGCTACCGGTATTGCGAGTGGTCAGCACCAGCGAGAGCTCCTTGCCGACCAGCACATCCAGCTCCAGCTCGAAGGCGTGATCCCACAGGGCACGGGTGGCGTCGCTGTCGCGCAGAGAGAGATGGACGAGCGTGCCGTCGGCATGGTCGGAGACCCCGTCCAGCATCCAGAGGGTGGTGCGGGCAAAACCGTGGGAGGGCTTGCCGCTACCGACACGGGCCGGCGCCGGGCCAAACCAGGGCCAGCAAAGCGGAATACCGCCACGGATCGGCTTGCTGCCATCCAGCACCGCCTTGTCGCTCAACCAGATGGAGGCTGGCTCACCATGGCGCTGATAGGTGAGCACGTGACCACCAAACAGGCTGATCTCGGCCTTGGCATAGTCGTTGTTGACGGTGAGAACGGGCAGGCCGGCTGCATTGTTGGCGAGCTGGCAGCTGGCTGTCAGGGGACGAATGGATTGCATGAGGACTCCTGTCATCAGGGAAACCGGAAAACAAAAAGGCGGCCCATGGCCGCCTTTTTTCAAGCTACGCGATTGCGCATCCCAAATTACTTGGTGATGTGAGCGATCAGGTCCAGAACTTTGCTGGAGTAGCCCATTTCGTTGTCGTACCAGGATACAACTTTAACGAACTTGTCGGTCAGCTGGATACCAGCTTTGGCGTCGAATACGGAGGTCTGACGCTCACCCAGGAAGTCGGTAGATACAACTTCGTCTTCGGTGTAGCCCAGAACGCCCTTCATGGAGCCTTCGGAAGCAGCTTTCATCGCTTCGCAGATTTCTGCGTAGGTGGCAGCTTTCTTCAGGTTAACGGTCAGGTCAACAACAGACACGTCCGGAGTCGGAACACGGAAAGCCATACCGGTCAGCAGGCCTTTCAGTTCCGGGATAACTACGCCAACAGCCTTGGCAGCACCGGTAGAGGACGGGATGATGTTCTGAGCCGCGCCGCGGCCACCGCGCCAGTCTTTGGCAGACGGACCATCAACGGTCTTCTGGGTAGCAGTGGTAGCGTGAACGGTAGTCATCAGACCGGATTCGATACCGAAGGTGTCGTTCAGTACTTTGGCGATCGGAGCCAGGCAGTTGGTGGTGCAGGAAGCGTTGGAAACGATGTCCTGGCCAGCATAGGTAGCGTGGTTAACGCCCATTACGAACATCGGGGTCGCGTCTTTGGACGGGCCAGTCAGAACAACTTTCTTGGCACCGGCAGCGATGTGCTTGCGAGCAGTCTCGTCGGTCAGGAACAGACCGGTAGCTTCGGCAACAACGTCAACACCGATTTCGTTCCAACGCAGGTTGGCCGGGTCACGCTCAGCGGTAACACGTACGGTTTTGCCGTTTACAACCAGGTTGCCGTCTTTAACTTCAACGGTACCCTTGAAACGACCGTGGGTAGAGTCGTACTTCAGCATGTAAGCCATGTAGTCAACATCGATCAGGTCGTTGATACCAACAACTTCGATGTCAGAACGCTCGCAAGCCAGACGGAATACGAAACGACCGATACGGCCAAAACCGTTAATACCTACTTTGATAGTCATATTTAGTTACCTAACTGTTCAGTAGTCAAAGAAAATTCCGCTTGTAAATTTACTAGAACTCTCTGGTGAGTCAACCAACATTCTGTCTGAAATTGCGCTATATCATGAAAAACTGTGAAATTTATTTTCTGTTTATGTAACTGATTACCACGTTTTGTCGAAAAAGAGGTCAGTTGTTGCATCGCCCGGAGATCGACAATAGTGCCTGCCACGTCACACAACCGTGATGATGGATATGTAAAAATGTGCGCGGTTTAGCATGGCCCATAGAGCCACTGTTCAAGTACCACCCCATAAAAATCAAACAAAATAGTATAGATAGAATCCACAGCGGGAATTCTCAAACTATGACCACCCTGATTGAACAGCTGGCTGCCGCAAAAGGCATTGCCAGCGAGTATGTCGATGCCTGGGGCCAGCCGGCTCAGGTATCCGAAGAGAGCAAGGCTGCCATGCTGGGCGCAATGGGCTATCGCGTCGATGACGAAGCAGCCCTGATGCAGCAGCTGGAAGAGGAACATCGCCAGCACTGGCTGCGAGCGCTGGATCCCGTCATGGTGGTTCGCACCGGTGACGCCATCACGCTCGAAGTCCGCCTCCCCATCGAATTCGTCAATGACGCCCTCACCTGGCAGCTCAAGCTGGAGCAGGGCGGCGAGCTCTCAGGCCAGTTCACCCCCATCGAGGGCGAGCTGGTTGGCGTGGCCGAATTTGAAGAGATGGAGTGCCAAGCCTACCGCGTGACGCTGGAGATGGCTCCGGAACTGGGTTATCACGAGCTGGTGTTGCTGGAAGATGGCAACGACGAGCCGCTGGCCACCATGCGCCTCATCGTTGCACCCAAGGCGTGCTACAAGCAGGCACCTATCGCCAATGGTCGCAAGGTGTGGGGCCCGAGCGTGCAGCTTTACTGCCTGCGCAGCCGCCACAACTGGGGTATCGGCGATTTCAGCGATCTCGGCCAGCTGGTCGAGAAAGCGGCCGACTGGGGTGCCCACTTCGTCGGCCTCAACCCCATCCACGCCCTCTATCCGGCCAACCCGGAGAGCGCCAGTCCCTACAGCCCCTCTTCCCGTCGCTGGCTCAACGTGGCCTACATCAATGTGGAAGCGGTGCCCGAATTCCAGAGCAATGCGCGCCTGAAAGCTGACGTGGCGAGCCCCGCCTTCCAGCAGCATCTGGCCGATCTGCGCGCCAAAGAGAACGTCGATTACACCGGCGTCGTCGAGACCAAGATTGGCATGCTGCGTCAGGTGTTCGACGATGCCACCCTGAGCGCCGAGCGTCAGGCCGCCTTCGATGCCTTCGTCGCCGCCGGTGGCGACAGCCTGCAACAGCAGGCTGCGTTCGATGCCCTGCAAGCCTATTTCTATGGCAAGGGCGAGAATGCCTGGGGCTGGCCGGTATGGCCGGAGCAGTTCCGCAACTACCACAATCCCGCCGTTGCCAAGTGGATGGCCGAACACCAGCAGGATGTGAATTTCTACCTCTACCTGCAATTCCTGGCCGACGAGCAGCTGGCGCAAGCCGATGCCCGTGCCAAGGCTGCCGGCATGGTGATGGGGATCTACCGCGATCTGGCGGTTGGCGTCTCCGAAGGCTCCACCGAGATCTGGGCCAACCAGGATCTCTACTGCCCGAAAGCCTCGGTCGGTGCGCCGCCCGATATCCTCGGCCCGCTTGGTCAGAACTGGGGTCTGCCCCCGATGAACCCGAACAGGCTGTTCGAAGCGGCCTACCAGCCGATGGTGGATCTGTTCCGTGCCAACATGCGCTCCTGTGGTGCACTGCGCATCGACCACGTGATGGCGTTGCTGCGCCTGTGGTGGGTGCCGCCCGGAGAGTCTGCCGCCAAGGGCGCCTACATCTACTATCCGGTCAACGATCTGCTGGGCATCCTGGCTCTCGAATCCCACCGCAACCAGTGCCTGCTGATCGGCGAAGATCTGGGTACCGTGCCGGAGGGGATCGATGTGACCCTGAAGGAGAACGGCGTCCACTCCTACAAGGTGTTCTTCTTCGAGCGCTCCAAGGCCGATGGCGGCTTCATCTCTCCGGCTCACTATGCCGAGCAGGCGATGTCTGCCCTGACCACTCACGACATGCCAACCCTCAAGGGCTTCTGGCACTGCGATGACCTGGCGCTGGGCCGCCAACTGGGTTTGTATCCAGATGAAGATGTGCTGAAGAGTCTGTATGCTGATCGCCACCAGGCCAAACAGCGGATCCTCGACAGCCTGCATGGCCACGGTGTCATCCCCGAGAGCATCAGCCATGACGTGAACTGGGTCGGTATGAATACCGAACTCAACCACGGTCTGCAGATCCACATGTCCCGTGGCAGCTGCGCCCTGTTCAGTACCCAGCTGGAAGACTGGCTGGAGATGGACAAGCCGGTCAACGTACCGGGCACCAGTTACGAATACCCCAACTGGCGCCGCAAGCTCTCCACCGACCTGGAAGATATTTTTGCCAATGAGGCACTCAAGGCACTGGCCGGCAAGATGAGCCGCGCCCGTGATGAGGCCAGTCGTTGAGCGGTTGTCCGCTACAGCCGACTCACTTAAATCCGCTCCGGCTCAGGCCGGAGCGGACGCTCTGTCATGAAAGGAAATCTCGATGCTCGTTGAACGTTTGGTTGCTGCCCGCTGTTCCGATCCCTTCTCACACTTAGGCCTGCAGGCCAATCCGGATGGGCCCGGCCTCAAACTGACTGCCTGGTTGCCTGATGCCGTTGAAGTTCGCGTCAAGGATCTCAAGTCGGGCAAAGTTGTTGCCACCCTGGCGCCCACCGATGAATCGGGTCTTTTTGAAACTGTTTTCACCCGCCGCAAGAACGCCTTCCCCTACCAGTTGCTCGTCAGTTACGCAGAAGCGACTGCCGAAGTGATCGACCCCTACCAGCTTCAGGATGCCGCCTGGTCGGGTCTTGCCGAACTGACCGCCCAGCCGGAAAACCTCTACCACACCCTTGGCGCCCAGCTGCGCACCGTGGAGCATCTCGGTCAGCAGGTGGAAGGGGTCCGTTTTGCGGTCTATGCGCCGAGCGCCACCTCGGTGAGTCTGATCGGCGATTTCAACTTCTGGGATGGCCGTCGCCACCCGATGGAGCGCAGCCAGTGCGGTCACTGGGTGCTGTTCGTGCCGGGCATCAAGGCCGGGGATCGCTACAAGTTCGAACTTAAAGATCCCATGGGCAACCGGCTGCCGCACAAGAGCGACCCGGTCGGCTTCTACTGCGAGCAGTACCCCTCGTTCGCCTCCGTGGTCTATGACCACGACCAGTACCAGTGGCAGGATGCCGCCTGGCGCGAGAGCCAGCTCAACGACAAGCGCGAGCAGCCGCTCTCCATCTATGAGCTGCACGTCGGCTCCTGGAAGCGTCACCCCAACGGCGACAGCCTGAGCTGGCGCGAGCTGGCGGTGGAGCTGGTCACCTACATCAAGGAGATGGAGTACACCCACATCGAGCTGCTGCCGGTCTCCGAGCACCCCTTCAGCGGCTCCTGGGGCTACCAGCCGGTGGGCATGTTCTCCCCCACCAGCCGCTACGGCACGGCTGATGATTTCAAATACTTCGTTGACCAGTGCCACCAGGCCGGGATCGGCATCATTCTGGATTGGGTACCCGCCCACTTCCCGTCCGACGCTCACGGCCTGGCCCGTTTCGACGGCACCCCGCTCTATGAGTACGAAGATCCGCGCCGTGGCTGGCACCCGGACTGGAACTCCTACATCTACGACTTCGGCCGCAACACCGTGCGCCAGTTCCTCGTAGCGAGCGCCCTGTTCTGGCTCGACAAGTTCCACATCGACGGTCTGCGGGTCGATGCAGTCGCCTCCATGCTCTATCTGGATTACTCCCGCAACGCCGGCGAGTGGGTACCGAACGTCGATGGCGGCAACCACAACTACGAGGCGATCAGCCTGCTCAAGTGGACCAACGAGGAGGTCTATCGCAAGTACCCCCACACCATGACCATCGCCGAAGAGTCCACCGCCTTTGCCGGGGTCTCCCGTCCCACCTTCCTCGGTGGCCTGGGTTTTGGCTTCAAGTGGAATATGGGCTGGATGCACGACACCCTCACCTATATGCAGAAAGAGCCGATCCACCGTCGCTACCACCACAACGACATGACCTTCTCCATGGTTTACCACTATGACGAGAACTTCATCCTGTCGCTCTCTCACGACGAGGTGGTACACGGCAAGCACTCCATGCTCTACAAGATGCCGGGCGACGAGTGGCAGCAGGCCGCCAACCTGCGCGCCTACATGGGCTTCATGTACGGCCACCCGGGCAAGAAGCTCAACTTCATGGGCACCGAAATTGCCCAGAGCAACGAGTGGAACCACGATGCCCAGCTGCCCTGGCACCTGCTGCAATATCCCAAGCACGGCGGCCAGCAGCGGTTGATCCACGATCTCAACCACCTCTACCGTCATGAGCCTGCCTTGTATCAGGCGGACTATGAGCAGAACGGCTTCCGCTGGCTGGATCACAACGATGCCGACAACAGCATCTTTGCCTGGCTGCGGGCGGATAAAGAGGGCAAACAGGCCATCATGGTGGCGTGCAACTTCACCCCGGTGCCGCGCATCGAATACCGGATTGGCGTACCGGCGGCGGGCCACTATCGTGTGGTGCTCAATACCGACAGCGAGTATTACTGGGGCAGCAACTATGATGTGGGTCTGGTCTTCGCGGCCGAGCCGACCCCTTGGCAGGGGATGGCACACAGCATAGTGCTGGATCTGCCGCCACTGGCGACCTTGTTCATCAAACAGGAGTCCTGATGCTGGTAATGGAAAAAGGGTCGGGCTACCCGCTGGGGGCCCGTCTTGACGAGAACGGTTGCAACTTCTGCGTCTGGGCTCCCCAGTCGGACAAGGTGGAACTCTGTCTGTTCGACGAACAGGAGCAGGAGCTGGCGCGCCTCGAGCTGCCCGGCCGCCGCGGCCAGTATCGTTTTGGCTATGTCAGCGGCGTGCAAGCAGGCCAGCGCTACGGCTACCGGGTTTATGGCATCCCCCAGGAGGGGATGCTGTTCGACCCGCAAAAGCTGCTGATTGACCCTTATGCCCGGGCGGTGAGCCGCCCCACCTACTGGGACAACGCCCTCTATCAGGGTGACAGCGCCGCCATGATCGCCAAGTCGCTGGTGGTGGATGACGCCTTTGACTGGCAGGGGGTGAGCAAACCGGCCATCTGCCACTCGCGCACCATTCTCTACGAGGCCCACGTCAAGGGCTTTACCCGCCAGCACCCGGGGATCCCCAAGGAGCTGCAGGGCACCTATCTTGGCATCTGCCACCCGCTGATGATCGAACACATGAAGTCCCTCGGCATCACCTCGCTGCAGCTGATGCCGGTGGCCGCCTTCATGTCGGAGCCCCGGCTGGAAGAGCTGGGACTGACCAACTACTGGGGCTACAACCCCATCGCTTTTTTTGCCCCCGAGCCCCGTTACGGCACCAGACAAGACGATGCCGTGACCGAGTTCAAGACCATGGTGCGCGAGCTGCACCGGGCCGGGCTCGAGGTCATTCTGGATGTGGTCTACAACCACACCGCCGAGTCGGGCTTCGACGGCCCCATGCTCTCCTTCAAGGGCTTTGACAACGCCGGTTACTACGCCTTCGAGGCGGGCTCCCACGGCCCCGATTACACCCGCCACGCCAACGTCACCGGCTGTGGCAACAGCGTCAATCTGGATCACCCCAACACCCTGCGACTGGTGCTCGATGCCCTGCGCTACTGGGTGACCGAGATGCAGGTGGATGGCTTCCGCTTCGATCTGGCGGTGACGCTGGCCCGCGAAGCGGGCGAGTTCGACCCCATGGGTGCCTTCTTCAAGGCGGTGATGGCCGACCCCGTGCTGTCACAGGTCAAGCTCATCGCCGAACCCTGGGATATCGGCCCCTTCGGCTATCGCCTCGGCCAGTTCCCGAGCCAGTGGCTGGAGATCAACGACCGCTACCGCGACACGGTGCGCTCCTTCTGGCGCGGCGATGCGGGCAAGATGGGTGACTTTGCCACCCGGCTGGTCGGCTCGCGAGATCTCTTCCCGAAAAACTGGCGCTCGCCCCACACCAGTGTCAACTACCTCTGCTATCACGACGGCTTCACCCTGGAGGATCTGGTCTCCTACAACCAGCGCCACAATCAGGCCAACGGCGAGGATAACCGCGACGGCCACGGCAACAACCTCTCCAGCAATCACGGCGTCGAGGGGCCGACCCTGGATCCGCGCATCAACAACCTGCGCCAGCAGCAGAAGCGCAACCTGATCGCCACCCTGCTGCTCTCCCAGGGCACCCCGCACTTCCTCGCCGGCGACGAGATGGGCCGCAGCCAGCTTGGCAACAACAACGCCTACTGTCAGGACAACCAGATCAGCTGGGTCAACTGGCAGTGGCGCCCGGAGGATGAGCGGCTGTTCGCCTTCACCCAGCAGATGATGGCGCTGCGGGTGGAGTCCACCGTCTTCTCCAACCTGCAACTGAGCGATGACAGCTGGCACGGCACCGCCACCAGCTGCCATCAGGTCAACTGGTATCACCCGGATGGCCACCAGCTCACCGATCAGGATTGGCACGCTCCCATGGGGCAGGCGTTTGCCATGGATATCGGCATGATCAACTGCGTCGGCGAGCGCTGGTACGTGCTGTTCAACGCCAGCGACTACGACATCCAGTTCCGCCTGCCACCACCGGGGGAAGGGCTGGAGTGGATCCAGACCATCGACACCGCCACCAACGACGGGCTGCCGTTCCTGCCCGACGATATCAAACGTCAGGTGGCGGTCGGCCGCGCCCACTCCCTCAAGCTGCTGGAGCGGGTGGCACTGGCCTGTACGGCAGAGGATGCCCAGCCACCGGAGCAGGCGCAGCTACCGGCATCCAGTGCGGACATGGCTGAAACCCCGATCACAGATCCGGGCAAACCATAACAAGCATGCTGGAGTCAGCTTTACGGAGTCGCTATGCTGGGTTCCGTTATTGATGGCAAGGAGTCGGTATGAGCAGTAACAACCCGGAACAGTGGCGCAGCAAGCTGAGCGCCGAGCAGTTTCATGTCTGCTGGGAGAAGGGCACCGAGCGCCCCTACAGCGGCGCCCTGCTTCACAATCGCAAGAGTGGCGACTACCTCTGCGTCTGCTGCAAGAGCGTGCTGTTCCACTCGGATGCGAAGTTTGACTCCGGCTGCGGCTGGCCCTCGTTCGACCGCGCCATCGAGGGAACCGTGACCTACACCGAGGACAACAGCCACGGCATGAAGCGGGTGGAGATCACCTGCAGCCAGTGCGGCTCCCACCTCGGTCACGTCTTCCCCGACGGGCCGACCGAGACCGGCCAGCGCTATTGTGTCAACAGCCTGAGCCTCGACTTCGAGCCGGACGCCTGAGCCCGACCAGATACAGAAACGGCGCCTCCATCATGGAGGCGCCGTTTCTGTATCTGCCTGACAGGATCGGGAGCCCTCTGTAAGCGGCGATCACCGCCCCCGGAGCCTGCCGCACCGCCAAACCAACACTATAAATTTGATTTATGGATTTTTGCTGCATGACCCAATTTTTCCTTATACCAAGCCAGTCACAGCCTCCCTCGCCTTTCGCGGCATGTCGGCTGCCGCCACAGGCCAGCGCCCGATCCGCTATGGACTGTTAACAGCGAAACGCCAAGCGACATCCATTGAAAAGCGCAGCAGGGAACATTCCCGTCACACCTGCAACAGAGCCGCCAGTACCAGCAACCCTGCGATGGCCGGCACCGGCAGCTTCACTACCCGCAACAGATAAAAGCCGATAACTGCCAGCGCCAGATCGGTCGGTGCCAGCACGGCGCTCTGCCACACCGGCTGATAGAGCGCGGCCAGCAAGAGCCCCACCACGGCGGCATTGATGCCAGCGACTGCCCCCGCCAGACGGGGCCGCGCCAGCCACTGCTGCCAGCAAGGCCCCACCGCCCAGAGCAACAGAAAGCCGGGCGCAAAGAGCGCCAGCGTCGCCGACAAGGCCCCGAGCAGCGGCGTCCCGGGCAACAGCTGGGCGCCAAGGTAGGTGGCAAGGGTAAACATGGGGCCCGGCACCAGCTGGGCCAGACTGTAACCGGTCAGGAACTGCTGCTCGCTGAGGGTGTGACCCACGCTCTCGGCCAGCAGCGGCAGCACCACGTGGCCACCACCAAAGACCAGCGCGCCCGCCCGATAGAAGTCGGCCACCAGCTGGCCGAGGGGGCCACCCAGCAGCGGCAGGCCAAAAAAAAGGGCGGCAAAGAGCAGCAGAAGCAGCCAGTTTGGCTGACTGGTGGTGGCCAATCGTGACTCGGCAGCCCCTTGTGCCCCCTCCCCGCGCTGGAAGCGGGCCGAGAGCAGCGCGGCGAGCGCCAGCATCCCCAGCTGGGTCAGCAGGCCGGGCTGCCACCAGAGCGCGGCGGCAGTTGCCACCATGATCCCCTGAGCCAAGCGGTTGCCGCAGAACTGGCGGCTCATGGCGAGCACGGCATCGGCCACCACGAGCAGCGCCAGCAGCTTGAGGCCGTGCAGGGCGCTCGCCAGCCAGAGATTGCTGCCCACCAGCGCCACCCCGAGGGCGGCCACCAGCAGCAGGATAAAAGAGGGAAGGGTGAAACCGACAAAGGCGGCCAGCGCCCCGCCCAGACCGGCACGATAGCGGCCGATGGCAAAGCCAAGCTGGCTGGAGGCTGGCCCCGGCAGCAGCTGGCAGAGCGCCAGCAGGCGGGCAAACTCGCTTTGCTCCAGCCAGCCCAGACGCTGGACAAAGGTGCGCTGGAAATACCCGATATGGGCGGCCGGGCCGCCAAAACTGACGCATCCCAACCACAAAAACCGCCAAAAGACCTCGCCCACGCTGCTGCTCCCGTCCCTTTCACGCCGATGGAGAGGAGATAATATGACAGCGCGATGATCTTTTTATGACAATCAGGCTGATCCGGCCGACACCATGGCCACATCACTTGGCAGATAGCAGCGCCCCGCCAGCCAGCAGGCGATCGACTGGCGACTGGCATCGAAGTGGGGTTCGGGCAGCGCGCGCGGATCGCACCAGACCCAGCCTTCGCACTTCTCCGGCTCCAGCAATTGGGGCTCCCCCTCTACCTCGGCCAGCAGGGTGACCGAGATATAGTGCAGGCCGCTCTCGCGCCAGGTCTCCAGATTGTTGGTCACCGCCACCACCTCGGGCGCGCTGATCGCCAGCCCGGTCTCTTCGGCCACTTCGCGGATCGCCGCCGATTCGAAGCTTTCACCCAGCTCGAGATGACCGCCCGGGATGGACCAGTAGGGGGCGTGGCTCCCCTTGCGCTTGCCAAGCAGCACCAGACCGTCGCGGTTGGTCAGGATGACGCCGACACCGACGCGGGGATAGGGGGTGGACATGAGCGAGCCTCCTCGATGGCGCAATGAAAACGGCCTACCTTAGGGCGGATAAACGGGCAGGACAAGCCTGCCGGAGGCGCTGCACGCCATCAACCGCAAAAACGGCCCGCAGAGAGATACGCCAGCAACGACCGCCACTACGGAGCAAGCCGCCAGAGAGTGTGATCTCTGCGCCATAAAATGACGAAAGTGGTACCGGATATCGATTTTTTAGCGATCCCGGTTCCACTTTGCGGTTTTGTTCATAGAGCGCTCAGTTTTCTCTTCCCATACTGGCCCCACAGTTCCAAAAGAGGAGAGACAAGATGGAGTCATCATTGGTCGGGCTCTCCATTCTGTGGGGGCTAGCCAGTTTTGGTGTTCAGGGGGATTTCATCGAGAGCCGTGATTCCGTTGCGCCATCCTGGCAAACCGGATCCAGAGTGGAGATGGAAGGTTATCTGATTGAATCGCTTGGCGAAAATCGCTGGCTGTTCGACAACGGCAGCGAGAGTCTGCAGGTCTCCCTGCCCGACGGGGCCTGGGTGCCCGCCGGCGAACGGCTGCGGGTAAGCGGTGCGCCGCAACAGGATCAGAGCGGCTGGCTGCTGCAGGTGGAGCAGGTCCGCGAAGTGGCCGTCTGACCGGCAACCGGTTAAACAAAGAGGAGGCATTGGCCTCCTCTTTTGCTTTGGTCGCCCCGCCGTTAGCCGAGGTGGTTGAGCGGCAGCGCCGTCTTGTGCTTGATGCGGCGCAGCACGAAGCTGGAGCGCACACCGGTCACCCCCGGAATATGGGTCAGCTTGTCCAGCAGGAAGTGCTGGTAGTGCTCCATGTCGCGCACCACCACCTTGAGCTGGTAGTCGGCATCGTTGCCGGTGATGAGATCACATTCGAGCACTTCGGGCAGCTCGCTGATGGCACGGTCGAAGTTTTCGAACCGCTCCGGCGTGTGTCGGTCCATGGAGATATGAATGTAGGCGGTGAGGGTGAGACCAAGCTGGCGGGCATTGAGCAGGGTGACGTGGGTGTCGATGAGACCGGCATCCTCCAGCGCCTTGACCCGACGGGAGCAGGGTGACGGCGAGAGCCCCACCAGCTCGGCCAGTTCGAGATTGCTGATGCGGCCATTCTCCTGCATCAGTTCCAGAATGTGTCTGTCTATGCGATCCAGTTTCAGCATTACCCCTTCCTCGTTGCAATGACTAATCCACTTTTCCTAGGTTAAGGGTGAACTATTGCAAAAACAACCGAAATAAGTGGCTACTTTGCAACCACTCACTGGCACGGGAGGGATACTATGGTTACATCTTCCGGTGGCAAGACAGATACCTGACCGGGTCTCTGTGGCGAAGGACCTTACCGGGTCAAGAGCCCCATCAGCCGTCTCACCTTATCGGGCAACGACGGGCTGGAACGAGAGCATCCACTCCCCCGAAGGCAACAAAGCAGGCATCCCGGCGCCTGCTTTGTTGTTTTTGGAGGGTTGCCAACGGCGCTATCAGAGCGCGGTCGGCGTGATGCGATAGAGGCAGCGGTGCGCACCATCCAGCAGATACTGCTCCCGCTCCACCGTCGCCGGTGCCAGCAGCTGGCGAAACAGCGCCAGCTCGCTGCGACAAAAACCGCGGCAGCTGCGCGCCGCCGCACAGATGGGGCAGTGACTCTCCCACAGCAGCCAGCTGCCATCCTCCTCACGGCGGATCTCCGCCATATAGCCTTCGCGGCTGCGCAGCTCCCTGAGCGCCTCCAGCCGACCGGACAACCCCCTGTTGCCCAGCGTCTGCTGATAGCGCGCCAGCATCTGCTGCTCCCGCTGCAGGATCAGCCGCTCCATCCCCTCCTCGCCAAACAGCTCGCGCACGTTGTCGATCAGCTGCACGGTCAGGTCGCTATGGGTATCGGGGAAGCGCTGCCAGGCCTGCTCGGTGAGCTGCCACAGCCGCACGGGACGACCGCGTCCGCGCGCCTCGTCGCTGAATGTGACCCACCCCTCCTGCTCCAGTGCGAGCAAGTGCTGGCGGGCGCCCATGGAGGTCATCTGCAACTGCTCCCCCAGCGCGGCGGCGCTCTGCGGGCCATGGCTCTTGAGCAGAAACAGGATCTTGTCGGTGCTTGCGTTCATGACCCCATTATGGGGAGCCCCCTTTATTAAATCAACAATTCACTTTACTTAATACCGATTATCACCCAGCATAAATAAACCAATTACTTTACTTAATAGGTGCAACATGGCGAAACAACAGCACAAAAACCCCCTCTGGGTGCTGGTGATGACGGTCACGCTGGCGGTCGCCGGCTTCAGCCTCCCCTCCCCGGTATTGGCTCCCTTGCTGCTGGATCCGGCGCAGGGGATGCTGACGCCGGAAGCCTCCGACTGGAGCCGCAAGGTGTGGCTGGGGGTCATCATGGGGCTCTATCCCCTGTTCCAGCTGGTGGGCAGCCCCTGGCTCGGGCGGCTCTCCGACCGCTACGGCCGCAAGCCACTGCTGCTGCTCTCGCTGGCTGGCGTGCTGACCGGCTATGCCCTGATGACACTCGGCATCGCCTGGCGCTCCCTCCCCCTGCTGCTGCTCAGCCGGGTGGTGGAGGGGCTGTGCAACGGCAACATCGCCATCGTGCAGGCGATGGCGGCGGATCTCGCCGGCAAGGAGCACAAGGCGCGCAGCTTCGCCTGGATCAATATCGGCATGAATCTGGGCTGGGTGGTGGGGCCGGTGATCGGGGGCTACGCCGCGGTGATCTCGGGGGATTACAGTCTGGCGGCCTGGCTGGCCGTCGCGATGACCCTGCTCAACCTGCTGCTGGTGCTCTGGCTGGTGCCCCATCGCCCGCCGGTGGCGGCCGCCCGGCAGGCACCGACCCTCTCCAGCCGCCAGCTGTTGCTGCAGCCGGCCCTGCTCCCCTACTTCGCCCTCACTCTGGTCAGCTATGGCGCGGTGCAGCTCTACTTCACCTACTTCAATATCTGGCTGGTGGAGCGGCTGGCGTGGGATCCGGCCCAGCTGGCGCAGGCGGCGGTGCTGGTGAGCCTGCCGATGATGGCGGGCTCCTGGCTCGGCTCACGGATTGCCCGCCACTGGCGCGGCAGCACTCTCGGCATCGTCGGCCATCTGGTGATGGCGAGCGGCATGCTGCTCTTTATCCTGCCGAGCCACTGGTGGGGACTGGCGCTCACCTTCATTCCGGCTGGCATCGGCATGAGTCTGGGGGAGCTGGCCACCTCGGTGGCGGTCTCCAACCGCAGCCATGCCGAGCAGCAGGGACAGGCGATGGGGCTCTACCGCGCCCTCGCGGTGGGCAGCGAGATCCTGGCGGTCGTGCTGGGTAGTCTGGTGCTGCTGGCAGGGAGCGAATGGCCCTTCTACCTCGCCACCCTGTGCGCTCTTGCCAGCGCCGCCGGTTTCTATCTGCTGCGCCAGCGTGCCGACCGCCGCCAGCAGTTGGCCAGCTGCGCCTGAGCCGGCAAAAGATCACAGTTCGGCGCTCCGCCATGCGGCAAAACTTGCATCGGGGCGCCGGGTCTGGGACGGTAAGGCTCTTGCTGGTTTGTTCGATGCTGGAGGAGTTATGAGTGAGTACAAGGCCATCGCCCTCGATATGGATGGCACCCTGCTGACCCGGGATCACAAGATCTCGTCGGCCACCCGGGCGGCACTGGCGCAGGCGCGTGCCCACGGCATCAAGGTGCTGCTGGTCACCGGGCGCCACTTCATGACGGCGCGCCCCTTTCACCACGAGCTGGCGCTCGATACCCCCATCATCTGCAGCAACGGCGCTTGCCTCTACGACCCGACGACAGACCGCATTCTGACTGGCGATCCGCTGGCCAGCGCCCCGCTCAACGCCCTGCTGGCACAAGTCGAAGCGCAGCAGATGGGCGCCCTGTTCCACCTGAGCGAGGGGATCGGCTACATCGGCTGCGAGGAGCATGTCACCCGCATCCGCCACTGGTCGGCCAATCAGCCGGATCACCTCAAGATCGCCATCCATCCGGTCGAGGAGCTGGCAGGCTGGCTCGACAACCCGGTCTGGAAGCTGGAGTTGTTCAATCAGGACCCGGCGCGCCTGCACCGCTTTATGGACGAAGAGCGCGATCTCATCCCCTTCACCCGCGACTGGGCAGCCCCCTATGCGGTGGAGCTGGTGCAGCCCAGCTGCAGCAAGGGCAACCGGCTGGCCCGGTGGGCCGCCAGCGAGGGCATTGCGATGGAGCAGGTGGTGGCGTTCGGTGACAACAACAACGACATCAGCATGTTCGAGCAGGTGGGGCTGGCAGTAGCGATGGGCAATGCGGCGCCGCAGATCCAGCACCATGCCGATCAGGTCACCGCCGATCACAACGAGGATGGCATTGCGCTGGCGCTGCAGCGCTGGGTTCTGCCCTGAGCGGACAGGATGCAAGATGGCCAGCCGAGATGGCTGGCCACAAGAGATGGCTTAGTTGCCGAAGGAGAACTGGATCACCCGATCCGGGTAGCGCAGCCGGTCATATTCACGGCGCAGGGATTCATAGTGGCGAATGGCGCGATTGCGCTTGGCGCGGTAGTAGTCGCGCTGCTCGCTGTTGGTCTCGTTACGGATGCTGCGCTCGAGATCGTCGATATCCCGCTCGGTGCGCTCCAGCTCGTCGCTGATCTCCCGCAGCCGGGTCGCCAGCTGGTACTCTTCATAGCCGCGCTGGTACTGCTTGAGGAAGCTGGCGTCATTGGGACAGACACCGCGATACTCCTGCCCCTCCTTGCCCTTGCTGTAGGCCAGCTCGGGAATGCAGTAGAGCTCCAGCCCCTTGTCGTAACCCCGTTTCCACTCCGCCTCGTCCACCTTGAGGCCATACTCGCCGCAGGTGGAGACATAGTCCCGCGCCTGATTGCGGGTCTTGCCCTGCTCACCATCCTGATAGCCAAGGTTGTACCAGCTCATGGTGCGGCACTCATCTTCCGACAGGGAGCTGCATCCGGCCAGCAGCAGTGGCAGGGTGAGCAACAGGATCTTCGAGGACATGGACAGACTCCGGAAAAGACAGTGGCTGGCATTCTAGTGAGGATGGGCAGGCAGGACAAGGGAGCCACTCTCGTCACTATCCGCCTCTTTTATCTGATGTTTTTATCACTATCAGACAGGGGGCGGCCGCTGGAGGCCGCGTCCCTTTCCTTGTTACGGCTTGCAGGGTAAACTGCGCCATCTTTTAACTGGCGCGCAACAAAAACAATGAAAGTCCTGACCGTCGATTACCGCTCACCCGATGCGGCCCAACGCTTCACCGAATCCCTGCGTACCACCGGCTTTGGTGTGTTGACCAACCACCCCATCCCGAAAGAGCTGGTGCAATCCATTTACGACAACTGGTATCGCTTCTTCATGAGCGAGCAGAAACAGGATTTTCTGTTCAACCGCGAAACCCAGGATGGCTACTTCCCGCCATCGGTCTCCGAGGTGGCCAAGGGCCATAGCCAGAAAGACATCAAGGAGTACTTCCACATCTACCCCTGGGGCCAGATGCCGGCAGAGCTGAAAGAGCAGGCGATGGAGTACTATCGCCTGGCCAACGGTCTGGCCGCCGAGCTGCTGGGCTGGGTTGAGCAGCATACCCCGGCCGATATCGCCGCCAACTACAGCTGCCCCCTCTCCTCGATGATCGACGATAGCCAGAAGACCCTGCTGCGGGTGCTGCACTATCCGCCGTTCAACGGCACCGAGGAGCCGGGTGCCATCCGCGCCGCCGCCCACGAGGATATCAACCTGCTCACCATTCTCCCCGCCGCCAACGAACCGGGTCTGCAGGTGAAGGGTTCCGACGGCGAGTGGATGGATGTGCCGTGCGACTTTGGCACCCTCATCATCAACATCGGTGACATGCTGCAGGAGGCCTCCCGCGGCTACTACCCCTCCACCACCCACCGCGTCATCAACCCGACCGGCGGCAGCGCCAGCAAGTCACGCATCTCCCTGCCGCTGTTCCTCCATCCGCGGCCCGAGGTGGTGCTCTCCGAGCGCCATACCGCCCACAGCTACCTGATGGAGCGGCTGCGCGAGCTGGGCGTCATCTGACCTGCCCTGCCAGTCTGGCATCACCCCAAAACCGGAGCAAAAATGCTCCGGTTTTTATTTGTTGGCACAATCACGCAAATAAGCGAATTTTATTAGGCGATTATGCCAACAAATCGTATTTACGGCTGACAGGCTGCGTAGTGATTGCGGACCCCTTTCCGTAATATGAGCGCCATTCTGGCCCAGCCATGGGCCCTCGATTGGAGTTCAAACGATGCAGTCCCAATGGTCCTCCCGCCTCGGCTATATTCTCGCTGCCGCCGGCTCCGCCGTCGGTATCGGCGCAATCTGGAAGTTTCCCTACGTCACAGCCGTCAACGGCGGTGGCGCCTTTTTGCTGGTCTTTCTGCTGTTCAGCTTCACCCTGGGGGTTGCGGTGCTGATGGGCGAGACCCTGCTTGGCAGCATGAGCCGTCGCGGCGTTGCGGGGGCATTTGGCGAGCTGCTCGGCAAGCGCTGGAGCTGGGTCGGCGTCATGGGGGTGCTGAGCACCCTGCTGATCTTCTGCTTCTACAGCGTGGTGGGCGGCTGGACCCTGGGTTATACCGGCATGGCCGCTGCCGGCCAGCTCAATCATGGGGATGCGGCGGCCCTCACCGCCCGCTTCAATGACTATGTCAGCGGTGACGTCTGGCCTATTCTCACTCATCTGCTGTTTGCGGCACTGACCTGGATGGTGGTGCAGGGCGGGATCCAGAAAGGGGTGGAACGCACCCTGCGCTGGATGATGCCGGCCCTGTTCGTGATGATCCTGATGCTGGTCGCCTTTGGCCTCACCCTGCCCAACGCCATGGCGGGGGTGCGCCACTTCCTGATGCCCGACTTCAGCAAGCTGGGGATGTCCGGCGTGCTGGATGCCATGGGGCTGGCCTTCTTCTCCCTCTCCATCGGTCTGGGTATTCATACCACCTACGGCGCCTACCTGCCCTCCAGTGAAGGGGTTGGTCGCTCCAGCCTCTGGGTGGTGCTGCTGGCCAGCATGGTGGCGGTACTGGCGGGCTTGATGATCTTCCCGGTGCTGGCATCGACCGGTATCGACCCCGCTGCGGGCCCGGGCCTCACCTTCATGACCATGCCGGCGGTGTTCCAGCTGTTGCCCTTCGGTCAGGGTCTGGCGGTGATCTTCTTCTCCCTGCTGGTCTTTGCCGCGCTCTCCTCCGCCATTTCGCTGCTGGAGCACCTGCAGTGCTTCCTGTGCGAAACCTGGGGCTGGTCGCGTCGTAACGCTTGCAGTGCCATCACCCTGTTCGTCATGGTGTGCGGCATTCCGGTCAGCCTGTCGTTTGGCCCGCTGCAACATGTCACCCTGTTTGGCAAAACCATCTTCGAGCTGCTCGACTTCATCACCTCCAACCTGATGATGCCGCTGTTCGGCCTGATGCTGACGCTGCTGCTGGGCTGGAAACTGGGGCGCAAGGCGCTGCCGCAAGGGCTCTCTGCCCACTGGCATCACCTGCTGATGAACTGCTGGCGCTGGATTGCTCCACTGCTGATCGGCGGGATCCTGGTTCGCGGTCTTATCTGAGGATCAGTGATGATGGGTGGGCTCACCGGCCCGCCCCTCTATGGCTCTCACCTTGTCCAGGGCACGTTGCCAACGGACTATCTCACCATCGTCAGTGGCTCTGGAGAAGGCGATGTAGAGGCCAGCCTCATGGAGCAGCACGCCACTGCTGGCCACGCTGTGACGGGATAGCCCCATCTTGTCGAGGGTGGCATCCATGACTCTCTCCGCCATCGGCAAGGCATCTATCTTGCCCAGCATCAGCCGCTCGATGGCCTCTGTCACCGTCTTGTAGCGCACCAGATTGGTGTAGCCCTCGTGGGTCAGCCGCACATCATCCGCATTGCCAAGCACCACCCCGACTCTCGGCAGTTGACGCAGCTGGGCCAGTTCGGTCAGTGGCCGGGCACTGCCCGGCGCCTGATAGATAAAGACCCGGTTGATAAAAAGCGGGCCCACCCATTTGAACAGCGCCTCCCGCTCCGGGATCCGCTGCACCACAAAGAGCGCGTAACCCGGCTCGACCTGAGTCAGCGCCAGCGCGCGCTTGAGCGGATAGAGCCGGACGGGATAATCACTACCCAGCTCATGCTGCACCTGCTGCACCAGTCGAATGGCCAGACCGTCGAGCTTGCCGTCGCGGGACTCGGTAAAGGGGGGCAGATCATGACTTAGCAGCGTTAATCCCGGCTGGGCCGACAAGCTCAGACTCAACAACAGCCAGGGCAAAACCATCCATCTCATACGACATCCTGTCTCATGTTTGGCACCTGCCGGGTCAGCTGATGACCGCAAGTTCCACAAGAAGCTAGCTGGAGTATCGCCCAGTAACGGGTGAAAGGGGATAAAAGATAGGGCACACCAGCCCCGCCTCTGCGGTGAACCATGAAGACAGCCGATCGCCATCAAAAAAATTTTATTTTATGTGTCAATTTTTCTTTCCATGGTTTAGGCTGTCCCCTCATTCACTATTCAGGCTGTCACCCATGTCTGCCATCCTCGTGCTGTTTGGTCGATTTTTTATCTCGCAAGAGAGGTGACCTTGCACGCACAGTTTTCTGAATGTTCATTGCAAAGGTCGCCTCGGGCGGCCTTTTTGTTGTCTGTCGTTTATTGCTACAGAGGAGTATTGCTTCGATGTCGTGTTACCCGGAGGTTGTATGAGCCAGGTTCAGTGGTCTTCCCGTCTTGGTCATGTGTTGGCCGCAGCAGGTACAGCGATTGGCCTTGGTGCCATCTGGAAGTTTCCCTATGTGACCGCCACCAATGGCGGCGGCGCCTTCCTGCTGGTGTTTCTGCTGTTCAGCTTCACCCTCGGGGTAGCGGTACAGGTCGGCGAGACCCTGCTCGGCAGCCATAGCCAGCGCGGGGTGCTCGGAGCCTTCCGCAAGCTGGTGGGGCCGAACTGGCGCTGGATGGGGTATATGGGGATCGCCTGCGGCTTCTTTATCTACAGCTTCTATAGCGTGGTGGGCGGCTGGACCGTGGGTTACGCCACGCTGGCGATGGCTGGCAAGCTCAACCTGAGCGAGGGAAGTGCCCTCACAGCCCTGTTCAACAGCTACGTCAGCAACCCCTGGTGGCCAGTGCTGACCCATCTGATCTTCGCAGGCCTGACCTGGTGGTTCGTGCAGGGCGGCATTCAGAAAGGGGTGGAGCGGGCGCTGCGCTGGATGATGCCGGCGCTGTTCATCATGATGTTGCTGCTGGTGGGGGTTGGCCTCTCCATGCCCGGCTCCATGGCGGGTGTGCGCCAGCTGTTGCTGCCGGACTTCTCCATGCTGACCGGCCAAAGCGTGCTGGATGCGCTGGGACTGGCCTTCTTCTCCCTCTCCATCGGGCTCGGGGTACATACCACCTATGGCGCCTACCTGCCCAATAGCGACGGCGTGGTGCGCTCCGGCGTCTGGGTCGTTACCCTGGCCAGCCTGATCTCGGTACTGGCTGGGCTGATGATCTTCCCGGCGCTGACCTCCACCGGCATCGACCCCACTGCCGGGCCCGGGCTCACCTTTATGACCATGCCTGCCGTCTTCAGCCATCTGCCGTTCGGTCAGGGGCTAGGGGTGGTCTTCTTCCTGCTGCTGCTGGTCGCCGCGCTCTCCTCCTCCATCTCCATGCTGGAGCATCTGGTACGCTTCACCACCGAGGAGTGGGGCTGGTCACGCCGCGGCGCCTGCCGGGTATTGACCCTGCTCATCATGGCTTCCGGCATTCCGGTGAGCCTGTCGTTCGGCCCATGGAGCGATCTGACCCTGTTTGGCAAAACCATCTTCGAGCTGCTCGACTACCTCACCTCCAACCTGATGATGCCGCTGTTTGGTCTGGTACTGACCCTGCTGCTGGGCTGGCGACTGGGTGATGCCATTCTGCCTGCAAGCCTGTCACCCTCCTTGCGCCTTGCGCTGCTCTGGTGCTGGCGCGTGGTGGCTCCGCTGCTGATCAGCGGGATCCTGATCCGCGGGATCATGTAACGTCGACCATCGCGATGAGGGCAGGCTCTGGCCTGCCCTTTTTCTTGCCGCTCGCCAGAGGCGGCTGTCAAGGAGCGGCAATTAAGATGAGCAGGTATCAGCAGACCAAGAGCGGGAATGGAAAAGGGCGCTTGGAGCAGGCGGGATAGGTTAAGAGATCGAGCAATAGAAAATGCTGATCACTGAATTTCAGGCAAAAAAAATCCCCATCTGAGTGGGGACTTTCTCTGCAACCGCAGCTGATATCTCAGCCTCGCTTGCGAATATGGTGGTCGTTACTGGGATCGAACCAGTGACCCCCTCCTTGTAAGGGAGGTGCTCTCCCAGCTGAGCTAAACGACCTGGGATTCTGAAATGATGGTGGGTCGTGCTGGATTCGAACCAGCGACCAATTGATTAAAAGTCAACTGCTCTACCGACTGAGCTAACGACCCATCTAAATCATTTTTTTACAAACTGGTGGTCGTTACTGGGATCGAACCAGTGACCCCCTCCTTGTAAGGGAGGTGCTCTCCCAGCTGAGCTAAACGACCTGGGAATTCTGTCTCCACCTGGTGGAGAAAATGGTGGGTCGTGCTGGATTCGAACCAGCGACCAATTGATTAAAAGTCAACTGCTCTACCGACTGAGCTAACGACCCTCACCACGACCAGTACCGACGGCATTACTGCTTCGGCTCTGACGGCGGCCTATATTACGGATTTAAATTTCCGGTGCAACAGAAAATTCGTAATTTAAATCCGTTTGCTCACTGTGCGTACAAATGCAGGCTGTTTTTACAGTACCGTTACGAAAACAGTGACATACGGCAATGTTACAGCTTGCTCAGGCTCTGCTTCGCCAGCTGTGCCGGAGAGGTGTTGGGGTAACCCTTGATCACCTGCTCGTAGAACGCTTTCGCCTCGGCCTTCTTGCCATCCAGCTGTGACAGCATCCCCAGCTTCAGCAGGGCATCGGCGCGCTTGGGCGACTTGCTGTACTTGTTGGCGACGGTAGAGAACTGGGCGGCAGCACCGGCTCGGTCACCCTTGTTGAACAGCAGCTGGCCCAGCCAGTAGTGTGCATTGGGGACATAGCTTGAACTGGGGTACTGCTTGATGAAGCCCTGGAAAGCCGGAATGGCTTTGTCGTAGTTCTTCTCTTTGAGCACCATGTTCACGGCAGCGTCGTAGGCCTGATTCTCGTCCTGATTGGTCGAGTAGTTGACGGCCGGGGCCGGATTGGCGGCTGTGGCGGCAGCTGGTGCGGCGGCGGCCGGAGCAGCGGCCTGCTGCTGGCTGCTCACCTTGTCCAGCTCCTGGTAGAGCTGACGCTGACGCTCTTGCGACTGCTCCATCAGGTAGGTCTGCTGCTCCAGCTGACCACGCAGCTCGGAGACCTCCCCTTGCAGGGAGTCGACCTGCTGCTGCAAGTCGGCTTGCAGTCGCAGACGGGCGTTCAGGGTGCGCTCCAGCAGGGCAACCCGATCTTCGAGGCTACCGGTGGGCACGATGGCGCCGTTATTGCCACTCAGGACAACGCCGCCGGAATCCCCCCCCAAATCGCTGACCGGAGCCGCGGCGTGGGCAGAGACTGCAAATAAAACGGCCATCGAAATGGCCGCTTGCTTATACACAAAATTCATCCGTATAGAACCTTAGTAAACCAGAACCGCACGGCGGTTTTTGGCAAAGGCTTCCTCGGTGTGGGACAGATCCAGCGGCTTCTCTTCGCCATAGCTGACGATGGAGAGCTGCTCGGCCTGCACACCCAGGGTTTGCAGATACTTGGCAACAGCCTTGGCACGACGCTCACCCAGAGCGATGTTGTACTCCGGAGTACCGCGCTCATCGGCGTGGCCTTCGATCAGTACTTTCACGCTCGGACGCTCGCGCAGGTAGCTGGCATGGGCATCCAGCAGATCAGCGTACTGACCCTGGATTTCGTAGCCGTCAAACGGGAAGTAGATGACGTTGTCGCGCTGCAGCGCTTCGAACTTCTGACGCATCTGCTCTTCCGGGGACAACATGCCGTTGGCGCCACCGGTTTGTACACCGCCCATGCCGTCGGTCATACCTGATTCGGCACCAGCAGAGCCTGAATCAGAAGAGGAGCTACAAGCAGCCAGGGTGAACAGTGGCAGTGCGATGGCCAAACCCTTGAGCAGTTTATTGAGTTGCATGCTATTTCCTTAAACCTTTATAACAAAACAAAAAACAATTGGATTTTTATCAATTCAAGAAGGGCGACCAAGCTGGTGCACGAATTTCACCGCTACTGGTCGGAAGCACAGCCTTGAAGCGACCATCAGTCGACACCAACGCAAGACTCTTACGACCCTGATAGATGGTGGCATAAATGATCATGCTGCCATTGGGAGCCACACTTGGGGACTCGTCCAGTGCACTCTGAGTCAGGACCAACTGGGCATTGGTGTCCATATCCTGACGGGCAATACGGTATTGCCCTTGAACCCGGGTCACCATCACCATGATCTTGCCATCAGGTGTGATGGATGCGCCCTGGTTGGATTCACCTTCCCAGGTCATCCGGCGAGTCATGCCAGTCGCCAAATTTACGCTATAAATCTGGGGTTTGCCACCACGTTCAGAGGTGAACAGCAAATTTTGCCCGTCCGGCATCCAGGAGGGTTCGGTGTCGATCACCCGGCTGGTGGTGACCCTGGTCAGCTGCTTGCTAGCGACATCAACAACATAGAGGTTTGGTGACCCGTCCTTGGAGAGAACGATAGCTAGACGACGACCATCCGGAGACCACTCCGGCGCACCGTTGATACCGCGGAAGCTGGTGATCAGGCTGCGCTGCTGGGTGTAGATATCCTGCACGTAAATCTCGGATTTCTGGTTCTCGAAGCTCACGTAGGCCAGCTTGCTGCCATCCGGCGACCAGGCCGGGGACATCAGCGGCTCGCGGGAGCGCAGCAGGGTCTTCTCGTTGTAACCATCGTAGTCGGAGATCCGCAGCTGGTACGGGAACTGGGTCCCCTGCTGTACGGAAACGTAAGCCAGACGAGTCAGGAAGGCACCACGCTCGCCGGTCAGACGCTCATAGACGATGTCGGAGATGCGGTGGGCGAACTGACGCATCTGGGCACCCGGGATGGTCGCCATGCGGCTATCCAGGATGTAACCGTTGCTCTCGCCACCCTGCGCCTTGGCCAGCTGGCCTTTGAGCACATCGACCAGTTCGAAGTTGATCTTGTAGGTACCGTCACCCACGGCGGCGATGGAGCCTACCACCACAGCCTCGACCCCCTGGGCAGCCCAGGGTGCGAAGTTGATTTCGCTGCTGCTGCTCGGGGTCTGCGGCATCTGGCTGCGCGCCAGCGGCTTGAACTTGCCGCTGCGCATCAGGTCGTTGGAGACCACTTCCGCGATATCCTGCGGCAGCTGGCCGTTGCCTTCCCACTTGAAGGGGGCAACGGCGACGGGACGGGCGCTGTCAATGCCGCCAGTGATGACGATATCCAGAGCCGCATGGGCACTCTGGCCCAGCAGCAAACAACCAACCAAAGCAAAAAACACTTTTCTGATCATGGCTTAAATACTCGGTTCCAATTTGAGGTTAAATTCCTTCAACATCTCGAATGCCGCAGGATCCTTCGGCACCGGCAACTGGTTGGCCTTCAATACGGCCGCTTTACCGGAACGACATACCGCCGGGTCACCCTGGCCGTTATCCACCGAAATGACAAAGCCACTGCTCGCAAGACGTACGCCGATAGTACATGTTTTGCCCCGCATGGTGGGATCCAAAATCATATAACGCTCAACAGTGGCCTTGATGAGTGCCGCATATTTGTCGACTTCACCCTTGGCTGCCGCCGATGCAGCCTGACTGCGCGCATTGGCTTCAGCCGCCATCTGCTGCTCCATCATGGCTTCCATCTCTTTCTGCAGCTTGGCCTCTTCTGCCTTGCGCTTGCGCTCGGCATCCGCCTTGGCCTTCTTCTCGGCTTCGGCTTTGGCTTTTTTCTCTGCGTCAGCTTTTGCCTTTTTATCAGCCTCTTCCTTGGCCTTCTTCTCGGCCTCGGCTTTGGCTTTCTTCTCGGCTTCTGCCTTCGCTTTTTTCTCAGCTTCGGCTTTGGCCTTCTTCTCGGCTTCCGCTTTCTTGGCCTTGGCCTCTTCAGCCTTGGCTTTCTCTTCCGCCTGTTTTTTCTCGAGCTCTTTCTTTTTCTTCAGCGCGAGCGCCTTGGCATCTTCCGCCGCTTTCTTCTCGGCTTCAGCCTTCTTGGCTTTCTGCTCTTCCAGCTTGCGGGCTTCCTCGGCTTTCTGGGCCTTCTCTTCCGCCTGCTTCTGCTCAGCCTCTTTCTTCTGCTTTTCGGCTTCGGCCTTGCGGGTCGCCTCTTCGGCCTGCTTGCGCTTGGTCTCGGCAATACGCAGGCGCTCCTGCTGCTCGGCCAGCTCGCGCTTGGCCTCTTCCGCCTCTTCCTTTTTCTTCTGCTGTTGCTGTGCAGCCTTGGGCTGAGCCTTCTGCTGCTGGATCTGCTGCGCCTGCTGGGCCAGGAATTCGCTATCCAGCATCACCGCATTGACGATCTGCCCCTGCGACTCGGGCCGCTTCGGCTTGCTGAAGTCGAGACCGACAAACAGGATGATGCCGATGATCAGGTGCAGCAGAAACGATGCGATGAGATAACCGGAAATACCACGCTTCACATCCATCTCCGTCAATTCACCGGATCAGTCATCAGGCCAACCTGAGGAACACCGGCTTTCTTGAGGGCCACCATCAACAGGATCACCTCTTCGTAGCGCACCGACTTGTCACCGGCCACCACCACGGGAGCATTCTGGTTGATGGCCAGATAGCCCATGGCTTTCTCGGTGATGTACTGCTGCATCGCTTCGGGCGTGCCGCTTGGTACCGGCTCATCCTCGGCTTCGCCAGCCTTGATGACATATTCGCCATCGGTGTTGACGCTGACGATGAAGGGCGGCTTGGCATCTTCCGGCAACTGCTCGGATTCCGCCTGCGGCAGGTCAACCTTGACCCCCTGGGTGATCACCGGCGTTACCGCCATGAAGATGATAAGCAGCACCAGCATGACGTCGATATAGGGAACCACGTTGATCTCGGCCACCTTCTTGCGCCGGATCCGCTGATAGGTTTGCATTACTGATCACCCTGCTGCTGTGCAATTTGACGGTTCAGAATGGTGGTGAACTCGTCCATGAAGTTGGCGTAGGCGTTCTCCAGCTTTTCCACCTTGTTGGAGAAGCGGTTGTAGAAGATAACGGCCGGGATGGCGGCAAACAGACCCATGGCGGTGGCAATCAGCGCTTCCGCGATACCGGGGGCTACCATCTGCAGGGTCGCCTGCTGTACCTGACCCAAGGCGATAAAGGCGTTCATGATCCCCCATACGGTACCGAACAGGCCGATATAGGGACTGATGGAGCCGATGGTCGCCAGGATGGGCAGGTTGGATTCGAGATCGTCCACCGCACGGGAGAGGGAGACGCGCATGGCACGGTAGGTACCGTCCATCACCGCATCCTGACCGCGGGCGCCGGCCTTCAGCAAGCGGGCATACTCCTTGAAACCGGAGTAGAAGATATCTTCCATGCCTTCGATGTCATCGCGGCGGGAAGAGGACTCCTGATAGAGGCGATTGAGATCAACCCCTGACCAGAAGCGATCTTCAAACTGCTCAGATGCGATATTGGCAGCCTTGATCGCCTTGGAGCGCTGGATAATCAGCGCCCAGGAGACAATCGACATGCTCATCAGGGTCATCATGACCAGTTTTACCAACAGGCTGGCTTGCCAAAACAGGCCAATAAACGAAATTTCAGCGTGCACTTACAGCACTCCCTTCACATTTACAGGTATTGCAACAGGTTTCATTTGCGGATGACTGACACAGGCTATCTGTACCATGGCCTGAGTGACCAGTCGCCCATCAGCCGCCAGGATCTGCTGTGAAAAACGCATGGATGCGCGTTTCACTTCAGTCACTTGCGTTAACACATTCAAAAGTTCATTAAAACGGGCCGCCGAGCGGAAATCGATCTCTGTTCGACTCACGACGAAGGCATATCCCTCCTGCAACAAGACGTCCTGTTCGACCCCTTTGGCACGAAGGAACTCGGTGCGAGCACGTTCCATAAACTTGAGATAATTGGCGTTGTAGACGATGCCCCCGGCGTCGGTGTCCTCGTAATAGACACGCACCGGAAACTCATGGACTTCCCCCATAACAATCTGTGATCCATTCGACAGTCAGATGGGGGGCTATCATAGCGCAGGGCTGAATAGGAAAGAAGCAGGGGGAAGCAGGGAAATCCTGCCTCCCCCTGTTTTTTATGAGAGGAAATATGAATGTGTCAGCCAAAGGCCATACAACAAACTGGGCCAGGCGAGCCAGGGGTTGAACAGGATCCGCCCGAACACGCTTTTCAGATGAAAGCCGAGTCCGTTCAGGATGCCGCAGCAGACCGCCCACATCAGCCAGAACGACAACCAGTGGCCGTGGCTGCTGGTGTTGGCTGCTATCAGATTGGGGGCCTGCAAAATAGCGACGGCCAACAAGGCCGCCGCGAGCAACATCAACCCTTGCCATGGCTGGCGCTCCAGTGGAGCAGCCAGCCTGGCCAGTCGATCACTTATCCTCATCGATCTGACGATCCATGTTCTCGGTATGTTCCAACCACAGCGCATTAATGATGCCAAATGCACAGGCCAGCAGCAGACCCAGGATCCAGGTGAAATACCACATTATCAGGGCTCCTCTTAGTAGGCCGAATGTTGGTTATCTTCGATGTGCTTGTTGGTCACCCGGCCAAACATCTTGATGTAGGTCCAGATGGTGTAACCCAGCACAATCGGTACGAAGATAGCTGCGGCCACTGTCATCACCTGCAGGGTGTTGAAAGAGGCAGTGGTATCCCACATGGTCAGGCTCTGTGACGGCTCAAGGCTTGAGGGCATCACGAACGGGAACATGGAGAAACCGGCAGTCAGGATCACGCCCGCCATCGCCAGGGAGGAGGTAGTGAACGCCACCCAACCTTTGTTCAGCATGGCGAACAGCGCAGTCAGCAGGCTCATGGAGAGACCCAGAACCGGCGCGGCAATCATCCACGGGTAGAGGCTGTAGTTGTTCATCCAGGCGCCAGCCTGCAGCACAACTTCCTTGCCCAGCGGGTTGGAGACCGCATCGTTGGCCGCAGCCTTGACGATGACATAGCCTTCCATGCCGCTAACCCACCAGCCAGCCACCGCGAACAATACCAGCAGCAGCAGCGAGCTGCCGATGGCGGCGGTACGGGAGCGAGCCAGCACTTCGCCTTCGGTCTTCATCATCAGCCAGGTCGCGCCCTGAGCCAGGAACATGCTGAGGCTGACGATACCGGCCAGCAGGCCGAACGGGTTGAGCAGGCCGAAGAAGTTGCCGTGATAGGTGGACATCAGGAACTGGTTGAATTCGAACGGCACGCCCTGCAGCAGGTTACCGAACGCGACGCCGAACACGATGGGCGGAACCGCACCACCGATGAACAGGCACCAGTCCCAGTTGTTGCGCCATCTCGGGCTCTCCAGCTTGGAACGGTAGTCAAAACCGACCGGACGGAAGAAGAGCGCCATCAGGGTCAGGATCATCGCCACATAGAAGCCGGAGAACGCAGTTGCGTAAACCAGCGGCCAGGCAGCGAACAGAGCGCCACCCGCAGTGATCAGCCACACCTGGTTGCCGTCCCAGTGGGGGGCGATGGAGTTGATCATGACGCGACGCTCGATATCTTTCTTGCCGACGAAGGGGAGCAGTGCGCCCACCCCCATGTCGAAGCCGTCAGTGATGGCGAAGCCAATCAGCAGCACGCCGACCAGTACCCACCAGATGACACGCAGAGTTTCGTAATCAAACATGGCCACTCTCCTTATGCCTTGAGCTGTTCAAAGTGATACTTGCCGGTCTTCAGGCTGCTTGGGCCGAGGCGGGCAAACTTGAACATCAGGTACATCTCGATCACCAGCAGCACTGTGTAGAACAGGCAGATACCGATCAGAGAGAACCAGATTTCAGCGGCAGGCACATTGGAAGCGGAGACAGAGGTCGGCAGCACTTCGGCAATGGTCCAGGGCTGACGACCATATTCGGCAACGAACCAGCCAGCTTCGATAGCGATCCACGGCAGCGGAATACCCCACAGCAGACCCTTGAGCAGCCACTTGCGCTGGCCGATCTGGTGACGGGCACTGTCATAGAAGGCCATACCGATCAGCACCAGCATCAGCATGCCGACGGCAACCATGATGCGGAAAGCGAAGAACAGCGGCAGTACCTGCGGGATGGAGTCATCCACGGCGGCCTTGATCTGCTCGTCGGTAGCGTCGGTCACATTGCTGGTGTAGCGCTTGAGCAGCAGACCGTAACCCAGATCCTGCTTCACTTCATCGAAGCGAGCGCGGGTTTCGTCAGACTTGTCACCAGACTGCAGCTTGGTCAACAGATCGTAAGCGGTCATACCGTTACGCACGCGCAGTTCGTGCTCGCTCTTCAGATCCTTGAGACCGGTGACCTGAGTATCAAGGGAACGAGTCGCGATGATGCCCATGGCATAGGGGATCTTGATGGCGTAGTCGGTGCGCATCTCTTCCTGATTCGGAATACCGAACAGGGTAAAGGCAGCCGGAGCAGGCTCAGTTTCCCACTCGGCTTCGATGGCAGCCAGTTTCACCTTCTGCACTTCACCGGTCTCGTAACCGGACTCGTCACCCAGCACCAGTACGGAGAGGATGGAAGCCATACCGAAAGCGGCCGCGATGGCGAAAGAGCGACGGGCAAAGGCCACATCACGATTCTTCAGCAGGTAGTAGGAGGAGATGCCCAGAACGAACATGGCGCCACAGGTATAGCCAGCAGCCACGGTGTGGACGAACTTGACCTGAGCAACCGGGTTGAACACCAGGTCTGCGAAGCTCACCATCTCCATCCGCATAGATTCGAAGTTGAACTCGGCACCGACCGGGTTCTGCATCCAGCCGTTGGCAACCAGGATCCAGAGGGCAGAGAGGTTGGTACCCAGCGCCATCAACCAGGTCGCAACCAGGTGTTGATGCTTGCTCAGGCGATCCCAACCGAAGAAGAACATGCCGACGAAAGTAGATTCAAGGAAGAAAGCCATCAGACCTTCGATAGCCAGCGGGGCACCGAAGATATCGCCAACATAGTGGGAGTAGTAAGCCCAGTTGGTTCCGAACTGGAACTCCATGGTCAAACCGGTCGTTACCCCGAGGGCGAAGTTAATGGCGAACAACTTACCCCAGAACTTGGTCATGTCCTTGTAGATGGGGTTGTTGGTCATAACATAGACAGATTCCATGATCGCGAGAATGAAGGTCATTCCCAGCGTCAGGGGGACAAACAAGAAGTGATAAAGGGCCGTCGCAGCGAACTGGAACCGCGATAGGTCGACCACATGCTCAGCAATCATGATGTTTCCTCACCGATTATTGGCACGGCTATTTTAAGTTTTAAGCACAAAGCTTCCGTTGATGGCCATCAAATGGGTCCCGCCATGAGCACTCACAACAAAACCCCATTACTAACAACCAGCATTAACAACAAGGCAATAACTGAGAACAAAGAAAGCTAATGTTTAACATTTATAAAACAACCAGCTGGAATTTATTCTCGCCCATGATGACTGTGGTTTTATATCACCTTTATTTGATTGAAATCAATGTAAAAGCACCCGCAAAAGATGACCGCAAAAGGCATTTTTAAACTATTTAACGTCTGATGACATGAGTCAGATCACAGAATAACAAAAACAGTAATTTATTGATTTAAATCAATTTAATTATTTAACCAACAATGCCTTCATTTAATTTGAAAAATGGAGCCAAGCTTCTTTTTCTTATGTTATTCGCAACTGACTCCTGCTCTGAAAAACGCAATTTAAAACTGCTAAAAATGCATACTCATGCGAGCCAAACCAATCGAGAAATAAATTAGATAAACTAATCTGAACGGTGCAATTTTTCTTGTTTGCCCACGCCGATTCGAACTCCTACAATGCGCCTCGCAGTGAGGGCATCCCCTTGGATACAGGCCGGTTAATCCGGGTTCACGGTACGTATTCGACCATCAATTTGAACCTGTCTATTGGAATCGAAGATGAAAAAGTTTGTTGCTAAAACCATCCGTTACTACAAGCTTTCCTTTGTTCAGCTCTATCAACTGAACCGACTCTGAGAGCTCGCGACGGCTCACCTGTTTATTTTCCGGTCTGTGTCCAGACGCACTCACTGTCTGTGAACATCCATCCTGAATTGTCTTTGCCCACCGCATCCGCCGTGGGCTTTTTTTGGCCCGCATAACAAAAAACCGCCTCAGGTGGCGGTTTTTTACTCAAACAGCTGTTTTCTTACTTCTCATCAGGCCGCTGAAGGCCGAAATGAGCATATGCCCGCGTAGTCGCTATCCGCCCTCTTGGGGTACGTTGCAGATAGCCCTGCTGGATCAGATAGGGCTCCAGTACATCCTCAATCGTATCTTTCTCTTCACCGATTGCCGCCGCCAGGTTATCGAGACCCACCGGGCCCCCCATAAACTTGTCTATGACAGCCAACAATAACTTGCGGTCCATAAAATCAAACCCCTCGTTATCGACGTCCAACATGTCCATCGCCCGAGCTGCGATGGGGCCATCGATTCGGCCATCGGATTTGACCTGGGCAAAGTCGCGCACCCGTCTTAACAAGCGGTTAGCAATCCGCGGCGTGCCGCGAGAGCGACGAGCGACCTCAATGGCACCATCTTCTGTCATATCTAACCCCAGACAGCGAGCACTGCGGGAGACGATATCGGTGAGATCCTTGACGTTGTAGAACTCGAGACGCTGAACAATGCCGAAGCGATCCCTCAGCGGGCTGGTAAGAGAGCCGGCCCGGGTGGTAGCACCGATCAGGGTAAATGGGGGCAGATCGAGCTTGATGGAGCGGGCCGCCGGCCCCTCCCCGATCATGATATCGAGCTGGTAATCCTCCATCGCCGGATAGAGCACCTCTTCCACCACCGGGCTGAGGCGGTGGATCTCGTCGATAAAGAGCACATCGTGTGGTTCGAGGTTGGTGAGCAATGCAGCCAGATCACCCGCTTTCTCCAATACGGGGCCAGAGGTAGTCTTGATGTTGACCCCCATCTCGTTGGCAACGATGTTGGCGAGGGTGGTCTTGCCCAGACCCGGCGGGCCGAAGATCAGCAGGTGATCGAGAGCCTCCCCCCGCTGCCGCGCCGCCTCGATAAAGATCTCCATCTGCTCGCAAACAGCATCCTGACCGGTATAGTCCGCCAGTTTTTTGGGGCGGATGGCACGGTCGATAATGTCGTCCTCGCGGGCGGCACTGGACGAAATGAGACGATCAGCTTCAATCATCTGCTACCTCACACCAGACTACGCAGGGATTCGCGGATGATATCTTCCACCGACATGCCATCTTTGGCGACCTTGCTGACGATCTGGCTCGCTTGTTGCGGCTTGTAACCGAGCGCCACTAGGGCGCTGGCCGCCTCTTCCGCAGCATCCGGTGCTCGCAGTTCCGGCTCGCGAGATGGCAAGGTGACCGCTGCTGGGGAGAAGAGATCATGGCTGACCCACCCCTTGAGGCGATCCTTCATCTCCACCACCAGCCGTTCGGCCGTCTTCTTGCCTACCCCTGGCAGCTTGACCAATGAGCTTATCTCTTCACGCTCGACACAGATGACAAACTGACTGGCCGTCATACCGGAGAGAATCGCCAGCGCCAGCTTGGGGCCGACCCCGTTGGTCTTGATCAGCTCGCGAAACAGGGCCCGCTCCTGCTTGTGGTTGAAACCATAGAGCAGCTGGGCATCCTCACGCACCACAAAATGGGTGTGGATGGTCGCCTCCTTGCCGATTTCCGGCAAATCATAGAAACAGCTCATTGGCATCTGCACCTCGTAGCCAACGCCACCCACTTCCAGCAAAACCTCGGGGGGCTGCTTCTCAATGACAATGCCTCTCAAGCGACCAATCACGGCTCTCTCCTCACCAGTACAGCAATTCGCAAATTGGCTCATAGCATAAAGAATAACTGGATAAGTATCCAGCATTGCCCTATCGGTGGCCGCTCATCGGAGAAGCATTTTATGCAAGATCCACCATGCTTGATCCTGTGCTTTTTCAGGCACGGGATAACCGGTAGCCGACTCCGCATCTTTGGCAAACATGGCGTTGTCTGATTAGACTTATTCGGCACCTGATAGTGCAACACACCAAGGAAGGCCATCACATGAAGATTGTTACGACCTCAAATCTGGGCCTCACCATATTGCTTGGCTGCACGCTGGGCATGGGGATCGTCGGCTGGTACGGCAGCCAGCGACTGGCCAATCTGCTCTCCTATGTATTGGGGGCAGCCTGGCAAACTGCAGATGGCGCCATGGAAGGCTCCATCGAACTGGGCCACCAGCAACTGCAAATACAGAAGATGCTCAACGGGATCCCGCTCGATAATGGCAAACTGAATTCAGCCAAGGCTGCAACCGATGATGCACTGACGCGGGTGGCCAACGGGCAACTCATCGACCCTTCCGCAGTCAAGATCATGGAGCAGCAGCAGCAGGACTATCGACAGCAGCAAGATGCCTTGCTGACGCTCTATCGCAGCTATACCGATGTGGATCAATCCTTGCGCGATAATGCCGATCGACTGGCTCGCCTCTCGGAACAGATGGAGGTCATCGGTGATGAGGCCGTGGAAGGCCTGACGCAATCGCCTGACCAACCCATTAGCTGGAATGGCGGTCTGGAAACACGATGGGAGGCTGCCGATGGCGGTATGGAGGCCAATATCGGCTTCTTGCGCCAACTCTACGCCATGGAAAAGATGCGTAGACTCGGAATCTCGGATGCCATCAAAAAGGAGCTGGAAGAGGCAATCACATTTTATGAGAGTGCCGCCAGCCGGATGCTGGCCACTGGAATGTTCGATGCACAGGGCAGCGGAGAATTCGGCGACCATACACTGTCGAGCCAATACCGCGAGCTGCAGGCCCGCCACAAACAGTTGCTGGGCAGCTGGCTAGCGGCCCTCGCCAGTTATCAGACACAACAGGCGACCTATGAGCAAAGCGCAGATCGACTAGCGCAGCAACTGGTCGATGTCGAGGCAAAAGGCGATGCCACCGTGGAAGATCAGATTATCCAGCTCAATGGCATCATCGGCCAGACCAACAGCCTGATACTGGCTGGCCTTGTGTTCAGCCTCGTCATCGTCACCCTGTGTGGCTTCTGGCTGACCCGCAAACTGGTCACCCCGCTGCTACAGGTGAATAAACGCATGGAGGATATAGCCGCAGGCGATGGCGATCTCAACGTGCGCATCAACCTGAAGCGGGATGATGAGATCGGGTCGCTCGCCAATAGCGTGGATCGCTTTATCGAGAAGCTGCAGAAGATGATCAGCTCGACGATGCACAACAACCAGCACATCAGCGAGCATGTCCATACCTCGGTCAATCGGGTGGAGGCCATCAGCCAGAGCAGCCGCCAGACAGCAGAACACGCGCTGGCTCTGCATCATGACAGTGAAGAGATGGTACAGGTTGCCACCGGAATCTCGGACAACTGCAGCATGGCCGCCCAAAATGCCAATGAAGTACGCCAGCTGACCACCGAGAGCAGCCAGTATGTCGCCTCTGCCAGCGCGGGCATGCAGCGGGTGGTACAGGAGGTGAGCGAGTGCGCCATCGCGATCAATTCCCTCAAGGAGCAGGCGGGGCAGATCGGCCAAATCATCTCCACCATCAGCGGTATCTCGGAGCAAACCAATCTGCTGGCACTCAATGCCGCGATTGAGGCGGCCCGAGCAGGGGAAATGGGGCGGGGCTTTGCGGTTGTGGCTGACGAGGTGCGCACCTTGGCCAACCGCACAGCGGCCTCCAGCGCCGAGATTAGCCAGGTGATTAGTAGCATCCAGCAGCAAACCGAGACCGCCTACCTGATGATGCAGCGCAATCTCAAGACGGTGGAAGCAGGTATGCAAGACTCCGAGAACACCAAGCAGATCCTGTTCAAGGTACAGGGTGCCATCGATCAGCTGGCCGACATGGTGCAACAGGTGGCCGTTGCCACCGGACAGCTGTCACACACCCTCAGCCACTCCTCCGACAAAGTCTCGGGCATCAGCCTGCAGGCCAAAACCGGTGAACAGGAGGCGCAGGAGTGTCTGCAACTCGCCTCGTCACTGCATCAGGCCAGCCTGCTGCAACAGCGGCTGCTTTCGCAGTTCCGGGTCTGATCCCCCTGAACAACCAAGATGCCACTCCCTGCGAGTGGCATCTTTTTATCTGGATGAATTAACTCCCTCTGGCCAGTTGCAGCGCCAGGATCAGCATGATGATGCCGACCAGCAGATCGATCCCCTGCTGCACCCTCCCCTTTGCCAGCCAAGGGGCCAAAGCTGCAGCCCCCAGCGCCAGTGAGTAAAACCATACCAGCGAGGCCAGCATGGCACCTGCGGCAAATGCCGGGCGCAAGGAGTCTGCCACCTGACTGCCTACGGAGCCGAGCAACATCAGGGTATCGAGATAGACATGGGGATTGAGCAGGGTGACGCCCAGCGTCATCGCCAGCACGCTTTTGGCCCCCATTTGCTGGGGCGAGTCGGCAAGCCCGACCTGAGAACCACGCCAGGCACTGCGCAGGGATCGCACGCCGAACCAGGAGAGAAACAGCACGCCGCCCCAGGTCAGCAGCGCCATCCCAATGGGGCTTGCAGATAGGACAGTAGCACCACCAAATACGCCGATCCCGATCAGGATGAGATCGCAGAAGCTGCAAAGCGTTGCGGTCAGCAGATGGTGATTGCGATGAATGCCGCGGCTAAGCACAAAGGCGTTCTGGGCACCGATGGGAATGATCATGGCAAGGCCAAGGGTAAAGCCTTGCAGAGTCGTAGCGAACATGAAAAGCACCGTCTGAAATTGGGAATAAACGGCACTATAGCGATGAGCTTCTATCCAGAGAAATTCATGGATTTACTGATTGATTCATTTTCCTAATGATTTCTTAATCTCGAATACCCACGCTCTTACCAAGTCATCTTGTCAATTACAGGATCTGACAATTGTGACCCTCCAATTGCAGCAGGAGAATCCATCGCTACCACCAAGGTCGTAGGGTTTTACTGCAGTGCGAGTGGAAAGTTTGTCACGACCACCTGTTCCAGGTTGGGCAACAGAATCCCGCTGCTGACGCCTTTTGCAATCGCTTGATAGCGGTTCATGGATCCTGTTTTGCGGGTGACCTGATTGAGATGGTAATTCACCGTGCGCTCGGTAATGCCGAGAATGCAGGCAATTTCACTCGAGGTTTTCCCTTCACTGGCCCAGAAAAGACACTCGGTCTCGCGTTCAGTCAAAGTCTCCGGGTACGAAGTTTCCACCATGTTGTAACGCACTACCCGTATAGCCGCTTCAAAGATGTAATTGGACATCCAGGAGAGAACTGGTGAGGACTCCAGCAGCAAGTCACTTGATGCTCGCTCGGAAGTGATGAAAGAGAGAATGCCGTTTTCGCCAGCAGCGCCATGAAGAGGGAAAGAGAGGCCATTGCGCAGCCCGAATTCGGCAGCCATGCCCATCACATCCATACTCCCCTCTTGTAAAAAGCGGGCTCGTTCATCAAGGCGATTCCAGTAGATGGGTAATGTCTGTTTGCGCGCCAACTGAATCACGGGGTCGCATGCCAGCATGTTGTTTTCGGTATAGGCCTGCACCCAGGAGTCAGGGCACTGATTAAACAGCACAACCTTCGGTCTTTGCATCGACATGGGAATGATCAAGGCAAAACGATAGTAGTCATAACCCATTTCAATAGTGAAGCGCCCGATCAGCTCAGCCAAGCGGTTGCCATCTGTGGCCGATGTGAAGTGTTCGAGGTATTCAAGCAGTTGGTCGCGTTTCATGTGGTAGTCCCCCTGACCAGGCCCCGATTATAACGCTGAATAGAGTAATGGAGAGTTCATAATGTTTGTTTTCACTGGAAAAATGAGAGAACACCCACGAAACGAGGTGGAGAACGAACTCTATCGCTTTCGCAACAGCGTCTTTTCAGAACGCCTCGGGTGGGATGTCGAATCGCGTCGTGGACTGGAGCGTGACAGCTTCGATTCACCAGATACGCACTGGGTGCTGATCGAAGATAGCGAAGGTGTTTGCGGCTGTATCCGCATGCTCAACTGTGCCGAAGCCTACATGCTACCAACGATATTCCCGACGGCACTGGCTGGCGAAAACGCGCCACGCAGTTCCGATGTCTGGGAGCTAACCCGTTTGGCCATAGATGCAAGCCGTGCCCCCAGCATGGGAAGCGGAGTCAACGAACTGACCTGCGTTATCTTTCGCGAAGTCTACGCTTTCGCAATCGCTCACGGGATCCGCGAGCTGGTCGCAGTGGTCAGCCTGCCGGTAGAGCGCATTTTCCGACGCCTTGGCCTTCCAATCGAACGCCTTGGTCACCGTCAGGCGGTAGATCTGGGCGCAGTTCGCGGGGTTGGCATTCGCTTTCATCTCGATGAACGTTTCGCCAGGGCAGTATCACAGCCACTCAAGGGTAACTATCAAAGCAGCCACTATCAGCAGCCTGAACTGACCCCTCAAGCATAAAAAATCCCGGGAGCCCGCCCCGGGACAAATGGCTCGCCATGACTCCGCGCCGGGCTGCCAGCGCGACGAGCCCAGTATCTGCCCCAAAAGGCTCCTCTACCACTGTCAGATATCACAGCACCGCCAGAATGGCGCCATCTCTCGCCGTTGTTGTCCCCGGCGCAGTCACGTAGAGTTGGGCTCTGCGCCGAGGGGAGGATGAGGGATGAAAGAGCTGGATTACAAACTGCTGCGGGCACTGGATGCCGTGTTGCAGGAGCAGAATTTCGAGCGGGCAGCCAGGTCGCTGCACATCACCCAATCGGCTATCTCTCAACGCATCAAGCAGCTGGAGCAGCAATTTGCCGAACCGCTGATCATTCGCAATCAGCCGTTGCAGGCAACCCCGCTGGGGGAAAAGCTGCTGGCTCACTATCGTCAGGTGCACCAGCTCGAACTTGAGCTGGCGGGCGAACTGGCCCCCGCCACGCCAAAAGCTCCTATCCGTATCAGCATCGCCGTCAATGCCGATAGCCTGGCCACCTGGTTTCTGCCCGCTATCGCCCCCTTGCTGGAGCAGCATCCCATCGAACTCAATCTGTTGGTGGATGACGAGAGCCGCACCCTCGACAAGGTTCGCGAGGGCCAAGCCTTCGGCGCCGTCAGCCTGAGCCCCCAGCCACTGGCTGGTTGCTGCGTCGATGAGCTGGGCGAAATGAACTATCAGCTTACCGCCAGCCCCGCGTTCGTGGCGCGCCACTTTCCCCACGGTCTGACCCGGGAGGCGCTGGCCAAGGCTCCGGCAGTGGCCTTCGATCAACGCGACGACATGCATGTCAGCTTCATGGCGCAACACTTCGGGCTGGAGCCCGGCGGTTATCCCTGTCACACGGTTCACTCGTCCGAGGCCTTTGTCGCCATGGCAGAACAGGGCCTGGCCTATTGTCTCATCCCCGAATTGCAGATAAGAGGCCAGCTCGCAGGCGGGTCACTGCTCAACCTCAGTCCCGACCACGTCCTGACGGAACGCCTCTACTGGCACCGCTGGGTACTGGAAAAAGGGGTTCACAAGCAGCTCTCCCAACGTCTCATCGACCATGCCAGATCGCAGTTGAAACCACGCTGAGCAGGCCATTCACCTTGGCTTTGCAGGGCTAAAAACGTATAGTGCTGGGCGATCCTTCATCAGGTCTCCACCCAGGTTTTCACTTCAGGTTCCTCACTTATGTTCCAAGACAATCCGCTGCTGGCCCAGCTCAAGCAACAAATCCGCGAAAACATCCCCAAGAAAGAGGGTGTTATCCGCGCCTCCGATCGGGGCTTCGGCTTTCTGGAGGTCGATGAGAAGACCAGCTATTTCGTGCCGCCTCCCTACATGAAGAAGGTGATGCACGGTGACCGGGTGAGCGCCCTGATCCGTACCGAAAAAGAGAAGGAAGTGGCCGAGCCGGATGCCCTGCTGGAGCAGTCCGTCACCCGCTTCGTGGCCCGGGTCAAGATGTTCCGCGACCGCCTCAACGTGGTCGCCGACCACCCGCTGATCAAGGATGCCATCAAGGCCCGCGTCAAGAAGGGTCTGGATGAGAAAGAGTTCAAGGAAGGGGACTGGGTAGTCGCCACCCTCAAACGCCATGCGCTGGTCGACGGCAACTTCTCTGCCGAGATCATCCAGAAGATTGCCGCTCAGGAAGATCACAACGTGCCCTGGTGGGTGGTGCTGGCGCGCCACAACCTGGCCCAGGTCGAACCGGCTGATCTGCCGGAGTGGAAGGTGATCGAAGAGGAGGAGCTGCCCCGTCGTGACCTGACCAAGGTGCCTTTCTTCACCATCGACGGTGCCAAGACCAAGGACATGGACGATGCGCTGGCCATCACCAAGCTGGATAACGGCTGGGAGCTGCTGGTCGCCATCGCCGACCCGACCGCCTATGTGGCCGAAGGGAGCGAGCTGGACAAGGAAGCCGCCCAGCGCGCCTTCACCGTCTACATGCCGGGCCGCAACGTACCCATGATTCCGCGTACCCTCTCGGACGAGCTCTGCTCCCTGAAGGAGGGCGAGGAGCGCAACACCCTGTGCGCCCGTCTGCTCATCGCCGAAGATGGTCTGCTACTGGAGGAGACCGAGTTCTTCGCCGCCCGCATCTGCTCCCACGCCCGTCTCAACTATGACGACGTCTCCGACTGGGCTGAGCATGGCAAAGAGCTGGCCATCGACGCCGGTGTGCTGGCCCAGCTGCCGCTGATGAAGGCGATGACCGAAGCGCGCATCAAGTGGCGCACCGAACATGCGCTGGTGTTCCCGGACAGACCCGACTACGACTTCGAGCTGGGCGAAAATGGCGAAGTGCTGGCTATCCACGTCGAGCCACGCCGCATCGCCAACCGCATGGTGGAAGAGTCGATGATCGCCGCCAACATCTGCGCCGGTCGCGTGCTGGGCAAGAGCGTCGGTTACGGCATCTTCAACGTTCACACCGGCTTTGACGAAGAGTCCCTCGACGGCGCCATCGACCTGCTGAAGAGTGCCGAAGCCCCGTTCGAGCGCGACGAGATCGCCAGCCTCTCCGGCTTCTGTGCCCTGCGCCGCTGGATCGACAACCTCGACACCCGCTGGCTGGATGGCAAGATCCGCCGTTTCCAGAGCTATGCGCTGATGTCCTCCGAGCCGGGCGCCCACTACGGCCTGGGTCTGGATGCCTACGCCACCTGGACGTCACCTATTCGCAAGTACGGCGATATGGTCAACCATCGTCTGCTTAAAGCCGTTATCGCCGGCAAGACCCCGGGCGAGCGCCCGAGCACCGAGCTCACCGAGCATCTGACCGCCTGCCGCCGTCTGCACCGCATGGTGGAGCGTGACATCGGCGACTGGCTCTATGTTCGCTACCTCAAGGCCGATGCTGGCACCGACAAAGTGTTCAACGCCGAGATCATCGACGTGATGCGTGCCGGTCTCAAGCTGCGTCTGCAGGAGAACGGCGCCGTGGTGTTCATGCCTGCCCGTCACATCCTCGATAACAAGGATCGACTGGAGTGCAACTGGGACAACGGCCGCGTCTATCTGGACAAGACCGAGGTGGTCTACGAGCTCGGCCAGATCATCGAGGTGAAGCTGACCGAAGCGGTGGAAGAGACCCGCTCTCTCATCGCCAAACCGGCTGTAGATCTGGTACCCGGTCCGGCACCGGAAGCGCCGGTCGCAGAGAGCGGTGCGGATAACGCTGCGGCACCGGTCGATGAAGCCAGCAAGGCGGAATAAATCCCCCTCTCCAGAGCCCGCCACTGTGCGGGCTCTTCTTTTCATAACCCTTCAAATCTCCCTGCCAACCTGCCACTGATTGCTGTTACCCGTAACAGTTAATCACCCCACGCAAAGCCCGTCATCACGCACCATAAAAGGAGCCAAAATCTGAGCTCTGGATCTCCATTTTGACATTTCAATCAATAAATTAAACAGACTCTATATATACTCGCTGGGTTAGACCCAAAGGGATATTGGCATGCAGGAATGGGATCCGGAACACTTCACCAACTTTGCCCAATTATGCGAAGTCAGCCTCGCTACCATTCGTGACAAGACAGATGCCGACTACCTCTATCTCTGGCTGAAATCCCCCGAGCCGAAACTCTATCGCTTCCAGCTGGAGCAGGGGCTGACCACGCTCGATCTCGCCCATCTGGATGCGTTGCCCCTGCCCCACACCTTGATCGACAAGGCGATTCATCAGGGCCAGCTGATGATCGAGCCGGTCCACCAGCCTCCGGACGAGCGGGATGAATCGGAGCCCCAACCTCCCCGCCTGCGCGCCTGCTTCCCCCTCAAACGTCACTTGAAGCTGGAAGGGGTCATCTACCTCGAAACCCACCGCCGGATCGATCGCCTCTCCCGCCATCAGCGTCAGGGGATCCAGCTGCTGATCCACTACCTGACCGCCGAACTGAGCAACCATCTGCTCGCAGATCAGGTTGATCAGGAGCGGGACCAGCGGTTGCATACCCAGACCGATCTGGTGCAGAGTCAGGCGCTGCAGGGCTCCTTCCTCACCATGCTGCAGGCACTGCACATGGTCAGCGTCACTCTCTCCCGCAGCCGCAGCGAGAACCAGTTACTGCGTGATGCCGTGCTGCTGGCACGCAAGGAGCTGCAATTTGACCGGGTCGCCATCTTCCTCATCGAGCCCGATGGCAAGACCATGCGCGGCACCTGGGGCACCAGTGAGGAGGGAGAGCTGGTAGACGAACACGACTTTGTCAGCCCCATCCCGGATCACCCCACGGTGCAAGAGGCGCTCAAGCGCAAGGATTACGTGCTGGTGCTCGAAGATACCCCTCTCTACTACGAGAAACAGCAGGTGGGACAGGGCTGGAACGCCATGGTATCGCTCTGGGATGGCGCCATCCCCATCGGCTGGATTGCCGCCGACAACCTGCTGTGGCACCGCCCGCTCAAAGCCTATCAGAGCGAGATCTTCAAACAGTACGCCGCCATCCTGTCACAACTGCTGATCCGCCAGCGCACCCAGGAGCAGCTGGAGCGGCTCAATCGCGAGCTGGAGGAGCGGGTCGCCGAGCGCACCATGCAGCTGGCCGAGACCAACCGTGCGCTGGAGGAGGCCAACCGGCGCCTCTCCCTGCTCTCCCTCGAAGATCCCCTCACCGGCATCGCCAACCGGCGCCAGTGGGATATCACCATGCAACGGGAGTGGGAGTGGGCACGACGTACCCAGAGCCTGCTGGCCGTGCTGATGATCGATGTGGACGAGTTCAAGGGCTACAACGATCACTTTGGCCACGCCAAGGGGGATGAGTGCCTCCAGCAGGTGGCCCGGGTGCTACAGGAAGCGGAGCGCCGCCGCACCAATCTGGTGGCTCGCTATGGCGGAGAGGAGTTCGTCATCCTGCTCTGCGCACCGCAACCTGGTGAAGCGGAGCAGCTGGCGGAGCGGATTCACGAGGGACTCGCCCGTCTGCGACTACCACATCCCGCATCCCGAGTTGCTGATTTCATTACGGTTAGCATAGGCTTTAGCTATCTGGTCCCCTCCCAGGACGAGGCATGGCAGAGCCTGACCGAACAAGCCGACCAGGCGCTTTACCACGCCAAATCAGAAGGGAGGGCCCGCACTCTGGCTTATCGGTGATCCCATGCTGTTGCGTCGCTATCCCATCTTCAATCGTCGCCTGGCTCTGGTGGCCTACGGCATCGACTATCAGCTCAGCTCACCGGCCGAATGGTCCGCACTGGCCCAACATAGCCACCTGCTGGCGCAGGGGCGCCAATATCTGCTCCCCTTCAACCACGAACAACTCGATGAGCAACGCCCCCTGCTGTTTGCTCAGGAGACCATCCCGCTGGTCGAGGCATCCAGCGAACGGCTACCCACCTCCTTTCCGGTGCTGGAGCAGTGGCGCGACAGCCGGCGCCGGCTCGCCGTGCATGGCGCCCATCGCGATGCCCGCTGGCTGGGCGCGAGCCGCCTGCTGGTGTTCTGGACCGGTGAAGAGGGGATCTGCCAGCCCACCGATCACAAGCGGATGGCGCTGAACGTCGAGGCGTGGGAGGACTTTCTCCCCTTGCGGGAGGCGGGGGTCGATTTCTTCGCCGGCGGATTTCTCGCCCGTCCCGAGCTGGTCAACCAGCGCGCCCAGCAGCCCGACATGGCACTGGTACAGCAGATCCTCCAGCTCATCTGCCACGAAGAGTTCTCGTTTGCCCAAGTCGCCCGCCTGCTGGAGCAGGATGCCTGGCTACCGGGCCTGCTGCTCACCTATGTCAACGCCCCCGGTTTCGATCACGCGACCCCCATCACCTCGGTGCCCCGCGCCCTCTCCTATCTGGGGGAGCAGGAGATCCGCAAGTTCGTGCTGATCAACGGGCTGGCCCGGGCCAGCCAGCATATGCCCGAAGCCTGTACCCGGATGGCCATTGCTCGCGGCCGCTTCTGCGAGCTCATCGCCCTCACGGCGCTCGGTAAAGCCGACGCCAGCTGGGCCTTTCTGGTCGGGCTGGTGCAGGATGCCTCCCTGCTCTCGGAGGAGATGAAGCGCCACCTGCCAACTAACGTCAAACGGGCTATCGAGCTGCGCGAGGGGCCGCTGTTTCACCTGTTCCAGCTGGTCAACACCTACGAGCAGGGCAACTGGGCTCTGCTGGCACAGCTGGCCCCACACTACCAGCTCGATCCGGCCAGGCTCACTCCTATCTATTTTCAGGCACAAATGTGGGGGCAAGCGTTTCTCACCAGCTAGGTGATGGCGAGCCGGAGAGCCACTGGCTAGAATGGGCTCCCTTTTTTCAGAGACAGACCCCGCACCATGACCCTTTCCGGATTCCAAGGCCTGGTCTTTGACCTTGATGGCACTTTGGTCGACTCCATGCCGCTGCACCTCGCCGCCTGGGAGCACACCTCCCGTGAGTTTGGCTTTCGTTTCGATGCCGACTGGTTCTATGAACTAGGTGGCATGCCGAGCCGCAAGATCGCGCAGCTGGTCGCCGAAGAGCAGCAGATCCCCCTCGATCCGCTCGAGGTGACCCGCTGCAAGACCGCCCACTATGTGGCCAACCTGCACAAGGCGACGGTGTTTCCAGCCATGCAGACACTGCTCGATCGCTATCACGGCACCATCCCGATGGGGATTGGCACCGGCTCACCCCGGGTCAATGCCGAAGCGGTGCTGCGCAATACCGGGCTGGATCGCTACTTTCAGGTGGTGGTGACGGCCGACGACGTGGAGCTGCACAAGCCCAATCCGGACACCTTCCTGCTGGTCGCCAGCAAGCTGGGGGTCGCACCGTCAGGCTGTCTGGTGTTTGAAGATACCGGGATCGGCGTACAGGCGGGCGAGGCTGCCGGGATGCAGACCTGCATGGTCAAAGAGGGTAAACCGGTAGGGATCGACTTCTGATGAGGTGAACGTTATCGCCCTGACAGGGCGATAACGGGAGTCCGCGCTCATACGGGACAGGATGGAGAATGAGCGGAACTCCCGTCAGCCGTTGACGCAGCAGGCGGTCAACGGACAGGCAGTGACGTACGATTACTCGTTGTTGCCGCCGCCCTGATTGTCGTCATAGCGACCCGGCGCACCGTGGGGACGCGGCGCCATGGAGACACGCGGCTTGCGAGCACGCTGGATGTTCACCTGCGGACGGCCGGTGTGCATGGCGATGGTGGAGATCTTGGCCTTGTAGACCAGCTGCTGGTTGCCATGTGCATCGGTCAGCAGCACGCTGTACTGGTCAAACCCGCTGATGGTGCCCTCCAGCTTGATGCCGCTCACCAGGAAAATGGCGACCTGACTGCGGTTTTTGCGCAACCAGTTGAGGGCAGAATCTTGCCCGTTCCCGAGGGAGAAGGCTTGCTCAATCGTGGAGTAGCTTGGGGATTCAGTTGTCATAAATTATTGTCCCGCGGAAAAAAAGTGGCGTTTGATTGTGCTAAATGGCCACTGGCTTGTCAAAGTCATTCTCACACACCGCCCCGCAAATCGCACCGCAGCAGGACTGGTCGCTGACCGGTACAACTGCGATAATCGCCCTTCTGGTTCTCTCGCGAGCCTAATCTGGGGTTTTATCTTGCATCCGGTTTCACACCAACACCATACCACCTACGTTCATGACGACACCGCCTGCGAAGAGTGTGACCTGCTGATCCCGGCCACACCGCTGGCGGTGGGCGAAGCCAGCCACTGCCCCCGTTGCGGTCACACCCTGAGCCAGCATCTGCCACAGCAGGAGCTGCGTCCCATCTCCTACGGGTTTGCGGCGCTCATCATGTTCGTGCTCTCCAACTCCTTTACCTTCATGTCCTTCTCGGCCAAGGGGATCGGGCAGGAGATGACCTTTCTCCAGTGCATCTCGACTCTGGTGGACGAAGGGTATCTGTTTCTCAGCGCCGTGCTCAGCATCACCCTGATCGGTCTGCCGCTGGTCTATATCGGCTCCATCATGCTGGTACTGTGGCGCCTCGACAAAGACCTGCACAGCCACGCCCTGCGCTCTCTCGGCCGCCTGCTCTGCCGTATCAAGCCCTGGCTGATGGTGGATGTCTTTCTGGTGGGAGTGCTCATCTCGCTGGTCAAGCTGATGGGGATGGCCGACATCCAGATGGGCCTCTCGTTCTGGGCCTTCGTCGGTTACACCATCCTGCTCATCAAGACCATCTCGTCGCTGGATCGGATGTGGCTCTGGCAACGGCTGTTCGGCCCGACCGAGCAGCGTGAGCTCGACCCCGAAGCGGGCGCCATGGTATCAGGTCTGGTGGGCTGCCATATCTGCGGCGCCCTGAGCGAGGCGGGCAGCCACAGCTGCCAGCGCTGCGGCGGCAAGCTGCATGCCCGCAAACCGGGCGGCCTGAACCGCACCTGGGCCCTGCTCATCACCTCGGCCATTCTCTACATCCCGGCCAACGTCTACCCGATTATGGACACCGTCTTTCTCGGCGATGACAGCCCCTCCACCATCCTCGGTGGCGTGGTGCTGCTCTGGGCGATGGGCTCCTACCCCATCGCCGCCGTCATCTTCTTTGCCAGCGTGGTCGTGCCGCTGGTGAAGATCCTGGCGCTGTTCTGGCTCTGCTACATGGTGCAGAGCGGTCATGCCGAGTCGCCGCTCGGCAAGCTCAAGCTCTATCGGATGACCGAATTTGTCGGACGCTGGTCGATGATCGACGTCTTCGTGGTGGCCATTCTGGCGGGCCTGATCCGGCTCGACAACCTGATGACCATCTACCCCGGCCCTGCGGCCGTCGCATTTGCAGGCGTGGTGCTGATCACCATGGTCGCCGCCATGAGCTTCGACTCGCGCCTGATCTGGGATTTACAACAAGGAGAACGCGAACGTGAGTGAGCGTAAAACAAGGTGGAAACCGGGCTCTGACTTTCTGAGCTCCGCCGCCGCAATCTGGATGGTGCCTCTGCTGGCACTGTTCATCGGTCTCTGGATGCTGTTTCAGCACTGGTACTCCCAAGGGCCGAGCTTCACCCTGACAGTCGCCACCGCCGAAGGCATAGTGGCAGGCAAGACGGAGATCCGCTCACGCGAGGTCACCGTCGGCCGCATCGATGCCGTCCAGCTGAGCGATGACTACAGCCACGCCGTGCTCAAGGGGCGCCTGACCAACGACGCCGCCAGCATGCTGCGCGGCGACAGCAAGTTCTGGGTGGTCAAACCCAGGGTCGGTCGCGAAGGGGTATCGGGTCTCAGCACCCTGCTCTCCGGCGCCTATATCGAGCTCTCCCCCGGCAAGAAAGGGAAGGCACGCGACGAGTACGCCATGCTCGACAAGCCGCCGCTCTCCTCCATCAATGCCAAGGGACTGCGCCTCTCCCTCTCCAGCCGCGAAGCCAAGGCGCTTGGCGAGGGCTCGCCCATCAACTACCAGGGCTTCACCATAGGTCAGGTGGAAGAGGCGAAGTTCCTGCCCGAGAAGCGGGAGATGCAGTATCAGATCTTCATCAACGCTCCCTACGACATTCTGGTGAGCAGCAACTCCCGCTTCTGGCTGACCCCGGGCTTCGAGGTCTCCATGAGCAGCGAAGGGATGAAGGTGAAGATGGATTCGCTGGAGAGCCTGATCGACGGCGGCATCACCATGGGCCTGCCTGCCGGCTGGTCACCGGGTGATCCGGTCAAGCAGCACGACGAATTCACCCTGTTCCAGGATGAGGCAAGCGTGCTGGCCGGTAGTCTGGATCAGTTCATCGACTACGTCTTCCTGTTCGACGACAACGTGGCGGGCCTCCATCCGGGCGCGGCGGTGCAGTATCGCGGCATCCGGGTCGGTACCGTCATCTCGGCGCCCTACATGATCGAGGAGAAGGGGGTTCGCATCTTCCAGAACCGCCAGATCCCGGTACTGGCCCGCATCGAGGTGCAGCGTCTCTCCCACCGTTATGCCAAGGCGGAAAAAGATCAGTGGCGCGCCCTGTTCAGCAAGCAGTTCAAGGAGGGGTTGCGTGCCAGCCTCAAGACCTCGAGCCTGCTGACCGGCGGCAAGATCATCGATCTCAACTTCTACCCCACGGCTCCCCGCTTTGATCAGGTCAAGCTGGCCGGCTATCAGGTCTTCCCGACCGTGCAGGGTGGGCTGGATCAGATCGAGCGCAAGGTGAACCTCATCCTCGACAAGTTTGTCGACATGGATATGGCCACCACCCTGACCAAGGTCAACAGCTCGCTCTCGACGCTGGATGGCACCCTGAAGAACATCAGTGCGGTCAGCGCCAATCTGGACAAACTCACCGCCAAGGACTCCACCCAGCAGCTGCCGGCGTCGCTCAACGAGAGCCTCAAGCAGTTGCAGGAGACCCTGCAGGCCTATGATGCCCAGTCGCAAACCAATCAGGATCTGCGTCAGTCGGTGCAGACCCTCAACCAGCTGATGCGCGAGCTGCAGCCGCTGGTGCACTCTCTCAACGAGCAGCCGAGTTCGCTGATCTTCGATCGCGTCCGTCCCCGGGACCCTGAACCCAAGCGAGGCACACCATGAAAAAGTTCATCCTGACGCTGGCGCTGACCGGCCTGCTGGCCGGGTGCAGCGGCACCCAGCCAGCGCTGCACTACTACTCCCTCGCCGCCGACAGCCAGCAACCGGCGGCGGCGCCGGTTACCCCGCAGCACCAGCTGGTGCTGCGCCCCATCGCGCTGGCGGGTCAACTCGACCGGATCAGTCTGGTCTATCAGCTGGAGGGGCAGGAGCTCCACTTCGCCGAGTACCACCGCTGGGCCGGTTCGCTCGACGATCAGCTCAACCAGCTCACCCTCAACGGCCTCTCCACCCGCCTGCCGGGCTGGGTCGTCCGTCAGGATGGCGGCCGCAAGGGCCCGGTGCTGACCATACTGGTCGAGCGCTTCCAGGGTCGTCACGATGGCCGCGCCGTGCTGAGCGGACGCTGGCGCCTGTTGGCGGAAGATGGCTCGGTACTGCGCGAAGCCCCCTTCAATCAGGTGCGGGTGCTGCCGGCCGATGGCTACAACGCGCTGGTGAGCGAGCTGGGTCTGGGCTGGCAACAGCTGCTCGACCAGATTGCCGACGAGGTACGCAAGCAGGGCTGAACACCGCAAGCTGCGAGCATCAGTGCGAGCATCAGATAGAAAAAAACGACGCCACTTGGCGTCGTTTTTTATAAGCGCAAGATCAGAGGCGACTTATGCCTTGGCGGGCAGGCTCAGGCGAGCGACAGCTTCGACGTGCATGGCGTGGAGGAGGAACATGTCAATCGCTCCGCGCCAATGTCCTATCACGCTTTCGCTGGCAGGCTCAGGCGGGCGACAGCTTCGACGTGCATGGAGTGCGGGAACATATCGACCGGCTGTACCTCATCCAGCACGAAGCCCTGCTTGACCAGCCAGGCGAGATCGCGGGCCAGGGTCTGCGGGTTGCAGGAGACATAGACCAGACGGCGCGGCGCCATGGCCACCAGCGTCTGCAGTACGGCCTTGTCACAGCCCTTGCGCGGCGGATCCATCACCACCACGTCGGCGCTCACCCCTTCGGCGTGCAGGGCAGGCATCAGCTGCTCCGCCTTGCCGACGTGGAACTCGGTCTGCTCGATGCCGTTGAGGGCCGCATTGCGACGGGCATCGCTGATGGCGCTCTCGACCGACTCGATCCCCACTACCTTGGCGGCCTTGCCGGCCAGGAACAGGGAGATGGTGCCGATACCGCAATAGATGTCGAACACCGTCTCGTTGCCGGTCAGTTCGCAATACTCCAGTGCCTTGGAGTAGAGCACGTCGGTCTGGCTCGGATTGTTCTGGAAGAAGGAGAGCGGCGAGATCTCGAATTCGAGTTCGTGGATCTTGTCGCGGATCACCCCGCTGCCCAGCAGCACCCGGTTGTTGTCGCCCAGAATGCGGTTGGTGCGCGCTTCGTTGATGTTCTGCACCAGGGTAGTGATCGGCAGATCCTGCAGCGCCGCCAGCAGCTCGGCTTCAAACGGCAGCTCCTCGCTCAGGGTCACCAGCACCACCATCAGCTCGCCACTCTTGAAGCCCTTACGGGTCATCAGGTTGCGCACACAGCCGGTGTGGTTCACTTCGTCATAGGCCGCGATGTCGTGCGCGCGCATCCAGTTGCGTACCCGGGCGTTCAGCTCCACATGCAGCGAGTCCTGCACCGCACAGTCATCGGCGGTGATGAGGTCGTGGGAGTGCTTGCGATAAAAACCGATCTCGGCACCGGCGTCACAGCCGCGCACCGCGTACTGCGCCTTGTTGCGATAGGCGAACGGGGTCTCCATGCCGAGGATGGGATTGACCACGGCCTCACCCAGCCCGACCTGCTCCAGGGCGCTCTGCACCAGACTCTGCTTGAGCTTGAGCTGGGCCGGATAGGCCAGCGGGCGCACCTGACAGCCACCGCACTCGGTGTTGGGGCAGAAGTCGGCTACCCGGTCGGCGGAGGGCTGGAGCAGCTCGGCGACCTTGCCGTGCAGGTAGTTGGGCTTCACCTCGGTCAGTTCGACCAACGCCTGCTCACCCGGCAGCAGACCTTCGACAAACAGGGGGCGGTCGAACAGGCGTCCTTTGCCATCTCCTTTGTCGGTCAGTTCCAGGATCTCGATCTGGTGTTGATGTCCCACTAGCGGCATGAGCGGCTCCAAAAGTACAAATAAAAGAGGGGGCGACGGGGCCGGTTTGGCCGACCCGTCACGAAAAGGTGGCAGAGTTTAGCGGAGATCCGGCCAAATTGCAGGCATTAAAAGCCCAATGGTTGTGGTACTACCCGCCCCGCTTTTGCAGCCCGGCCCAATGGCCCGTGGACAAGGCCCCGCCAACCCCCGTTCACCGCTGGTTGCGGCAAGGTAGCTCCCGTCAGGATCGGCCAATCCCCCTAGCGAGCCCTCACTGGCAACCTACGGCCCGTTACAGGGACAAACCACGCGGTATAAATCAAATTTATGGGTTTTGCCAAAATGGCCAAACTTTTACTTATGCCAAGCCAATTGCAGCCACATGCGCCTCCGGCAAGCCGGTGATGGCCAGCCGGGCATCCCCTCCGATCCGGACAAGATGACCAGCCCGCGCCGCCCTTTCGCGGCTGCGGCAAATTTAGCCCTTGGGCCGCAACGCCCAGCCTGTTAAAATTCCGCCCTTGAAATTATCCTGGGCCCCGCGCCCGTTCTAGCTAAGGTCTACCGCGATGCGTACCAGCCAATATCTGCTTTCCACTCTCAAGGAAACCCCCTCCGACGCTGAAGTTGTCAGCCACCAGCTGATGCTGCGCGCCGGGATGATCCGTAAACTGGCCTCCGGCATGTATGCCTGGTTGCCAACCGGTCTGCGGGTACTGAAGAAAATCGAGAACATTGTTCGCGAAGAGATGAACAATGCTGGTGCCATCGAAGTCTCCATGCCGGTGGTGCAGCCCGCCGAGCTGTGGCAGGAGTCCGGCCGCTGGGATGACTACGGTCCCGAGCTGTGCCGCCTGACCGACCGTCACAACCGTCCCTTCGTGCTGGGCCCGACCCACGAAGAGGTGATCACTGCGCTGGTGCGTTACGAAGTGAACAGCTACAAGCAGCTGCCGCTCAACCTCTACCAGATCCAGACCAAATTCCGCGACGAAGTGCGCCCCCGTTTCGGCGTGATGCGCGGCCGCGAATTCCTGATGAAGGATGCCTACTCCTTCCACATCGACAAAGAGTCTCTGGTCGATACCTACGAGAAGATGCACGCCGCCTACTGCAAGGCGTTCACCCGCATGGGTCTGAACTTCCGTCCGGTGCAGGCCGATACCGGCTCCATCGGTGGTACCGGTTCCCACGAATTCCAGGTGCTGGCCGAGAGCGGTGAAGACTTGATCGCCTTCTCCGATACATCAGATTACGCAGCCAACATCGAGATGGCCGAAGCGCTGGCGCCGGCTGGCGAGCGCGCTGCCGCCACTGCTGCCCTGACCAAGGTTGCCACCCCGAACGTCCACACCATCGACGAAGTAGCTGCCTTCCTGAACGTGGCGCCGACCGCCATCGCCAAGACCCTGCTGGTGCTGGGCGAAGAGGATGAAGCTGGCAAGCAGGCCGTCATCGCGCTGGTACTGCGTGGCGACCACGAGCTGAACGAAATCAAGGCCGAGAAGCTTTCTGGCGTGGCCAACCCGCTGACCTTCGCCAACGACGAGCAGATCAAAGCGGCCGCCGGTTGCGACGCAGGCTCCATCGGCCCGGTCGGCTTTGCCGGTCGCATCATCGTCGATCGCAGCGCCGCCCATCTGGCGGACTTCGTCTGCGGCGCCAACGAGACCGGTTTCCACCTGACCGGTGCCAACTGGGATCGCGATATCACCGCTTACGAAGTTGCCGACCTGCGCAACGTAGTAGAAGGCGACCCGAGCCCGTGCGGCCAGGGCAAGCTGCTGCTCAAGCGCGGTATCGAAGTGGGCCACATCTTCCAGCTGGGTACCAAGTACTCCGAAGCGATGAAGGCAAGCGTGCTGAATGAAGGCGGCAAGTCCGTCACCATGGAGATGGGTTGCTACGGTATCGGGGTTTCCCGTCTGGTGGCTGCCGCCATCGAGCAGAACAACGACCAGTACGGCATCATCTGGCCGGACGCCATCGCCCCGTTCGAAGTGGCCATCGTGCCGATGAACATGCACAAGTCCGTGCGTGTTGCCGAGCTGGCCGAGCAGTTCTACGCCGAGCTGAAAGCGGCCGGTGTCGATGTGCTGTTCGACGACCGTAAAGAGCGCCCGGGCGTAATGTTCGCCGACATGGAGCTGCTGGGCGTGCCGCACGGCATCGTCATCGGCGAGCGCGGCATGGATAACGGCGTGGTGGAGTACAAGTGCCGCCGCACCGGCGAGAAGCAGGAAGTGGCCATCAGCGACATCGTCGCCATGATCAAGGCCAAGCTGGGCCGTTAAGCCCCACTGCCGCGTTAACGAACGCACTCAAAATGGTGCCAGTCAGCCAATACTGACTGGCATTTTTTATTGCTCGCTCTGACGGATGGCCCTGTTACATCAGGATGTCGGGTATCCTCCTGCACTGTCTCCTGACTCCTGACCGCCAAACCGCGCCACCCGCTCTGGTAAGGAGGTGTCGCTATGTTGGGGTGATCTGACGGGAAATACCGGAAATTCCCCACCATGTGCTCAATATGGCTCTGCGTAAATAAACTGTGGGACAATCCAGTCTTGCGGCGATATATAGCCGATATTTAACAGAAATATCTGCCTAGCACGCCTTTAATTGCCATAAAACCCCCAAGTGAGCCCCAGCAATTACTTTTTCACCACCCGTGAGCGCTCTCACAATCAGCACCACATTCTATTGTCTCCCGTTAATTTCAGGACTATCTCTTGACGCAAATATCAATTGCGTTTTTTAACCGGGAGGATATATGCAAGTCAAAGTGATTGAGAGAACCTTCAGACTGGTCGGCGAAAATGAACTTTTTGCTCAATTTACCTTTATTACATCGGGAATTATACATATCTGGTTTCCAACGACGGGACTGCAAATGGAAGCACACCGTAACCATATTCATATTCAAGACAGCACAATTATATATACCGATGGCCTCAGCTCAGACCAGCATCGTGCCCTCTGGTCGTTAACTCTGCACAGCGAAGACATCAAGGAGTTCATCTCCATCATCTCTTGATCTACCCCATCACCCGTGAAACCTGGTGACGATAGTCCAGTCCGCTCAACCGCTGGCAAAGCTCATCATGGCCAGGATGGAGAAACGATGCTGTATATAAAAAACCTTCTCTTTCCTGTGGTTATGTTTTTGTCGATGTGGCTTGCTTGACAAAAAACGTACAGAGATTGATGCTAAGTAATAGGCGACTTACTTTACTTCGAGACCAGACCAGATGGCGCGTCATCCCAAGCATTTACCGAGCGAAGAGCGGCAAGCCGCCACGATCCAGACGGTCATCACACTGCTGGCCAAGCATCACCCCGGGGAGCTCACCACCACCATCATTGCGCAGCACATGGGGCTCACCCAGGGGGCCCTGTTCAAACATTTTCCCACCAAGGATGCCATCTTCCAGACGGTGATGGAGTGGATCGCCAACACCCTGCTCTCCCGTCTCGAACGGGCCATAGAGGGTATCGAGTCGGCACCGGCTGCACTGGAAGCCATGTTTATGACGCACGCTGAATTTGCAGCTCATCACCCCGGTATTCCGAGAATGATGTTTGGCGAGCTGCAAAAGAGCCGAGCCTCGCCAACCAGAGCGATTGCCAAGACATTGTTATTACGTTATCGGGCGATGTTGATTAAATTAATGCAGCAAGGAATTGCAAACCATGAATTTCCATCAACTCTGGATATGGATGCTGCGGCGACATTATTCATCGGTATGCTGCAAGGTTTGATTATGCAGGCCGTCATTGCCGAGGATATGGAACAACTCCAGAAGCAGGCTCCGGGGGTATTTTCAATATTCCTTGCCGGAATTACCCATCCTGAATCAGCTTCACCAGCGACCAGCTAAATTTATTATTTATTTAATCCATCACCAAATAATATGACTGGTAATCATAGTAGCATAACATGATTGCCATATTGGCCACTGCGTGGAGCCTCCAAATTATGCGACATCCTTTGTTCATGCTAATCATCGCTCAACTATGTCTGACCCCATTAATAAGTGATGCCGCAGAAAACAAAATGGCGACGGCAATCACGACGGTGACACCACTGCGGCAGCTCTGGCCTGACATCATTCCGGCAATGGGCGTTGTTACCCCCTGGCAGGAGGCCATCGTCAGTGCCAATAGCGGCAACATGGCGGTGGTGGAGATCAACGCCGCTGTCGGTGATCTGGTCACTCGAGGCACCATGCTGGCTCGGCTGGATGACAGGATCGCCAGAGCAGATGTGCAGCGAGCCCAAGCCGAGCTCATCAAGGCCGAGGCGAGCCTGCAGCAAAACCTGGCCAATGCCCAGCGCATGCGCAGGCTCTATCAGGCAAAGAGTGTCAGCGATCAGGATCTGCTCAAAGTGGAAACCGAGCTCAAGCTGGCTCAGGCGCAGGAGCTATCTGCCAAGGCATCACTGACCAGTCAGCAGGTGCGTCTGGACGATACCCGCATCATTGCGCCGGATGATGGTCTTATTACTGCTCGCAATGCCACGTTGGGGCAGGTACCAGCCACAGGCACCGAACTGTTTCGGCTCATACGGCAAAATCGCCTTGAGTGGCGCGCCGAACTGACCGCCGCCAAGATGGAGCAAGTCAAGCTGGGCCAGCATGTCTCCTTGCTCCTGCCATCCGGTGCCAGAACGGAAGGGCAGGTCAGGCAGCTGGCTGGCGCACTCGACAACAACAGCCGGATGGGTACTGCCTATGTCGATATCCTGCCGGGCAGCGGTGCCAAGTCGGCCATGTATATCGGTGGCCAAATTGAAGTCGAGAAACGGCAGGCACTGACCATCCCGGCACAGGCGCTGCTGATCCGGGATGGCCGCAGCGTCGTTTTCCGCATCGACGATGGCAAGGCCTATATGCAGGAGGTCACCGTGGGCCTGCGCCGCGACAATGCCGTCGAAATCACCCGGGGCATCCGGGAAAACGACCTGATTGCCCTCAAGGGGGCCGGGTTCCTCAACAATGGTGAAGCCATTCGCGTCATGACCGCCAAAGGCAAGGAGTAACCATGAATCTGGCAACCTGGTCGATCCGCAACCCCATTCCCTCCATTCTGCTGTTTATCATGCTGACCCTGGCCGGCGTGGCCGGCTTCCAGAAGCTGGGGATCCAGGATTTGCCGGATCTCGATTTACCGACCGTCAAACTGGAACTCCGTCAGCCGGGCGCCAGCCCCTCCCAGCTGGAAACCGATGTCGCCAAAAAGGTGGAAGATTCGCTGGCGACCGTACGTGGTCTGCGCCACATGACCACCAAAATTAACGATGGAGTGGTCACCATCACGGTGACCTTTGATCTGGAGCGCAATCTGAATGAAGCCTTGTCCGACACCAAGGATGCGGTGGATCGGATCCGCAACGATCTGCCCGATGACCTGCAGGAGCCTATCGTCAGCAAGGTGATCGCGGGGCCAGGCGGCGCCATGCTCACCTATGCCATTGCCAGCGACAAGATGAGCGAAGAGGCCCTGTCGTGGCTGGTTGACAACGAACTGGCCAAAGCAGTGCAAGCCGTTCCCGGCATCACAGATTTCACCCGGATCGGTGGCGTGCGCCGGGAAGTGCGCATCGAAGTCGATCCCATTCGTCTCTCCGGGCTGGGGGCCACTGCGGCTGATGTATCGCGCGCGCTACGCAGTGTCCAGCAGGAGTCATCCGGCGGACGGGGTCAGATGGGTGGGGCTGAGCAGAGTGTGCGAACCCTGGCGACGGTACAGCAAGCCGACCAGCTGCGCGCCCTGCCGGTGGTGCTGAGTGATGGACGCAAAATCCGTCTGGACGAGATCGCGACCGTCCAGGATACAACTGCCGACAGAACCCAGTCGGCCATGCTGGATGGCAAACCTGCGGTGGGATTTCAACTCTGGCGCACCAAGGGGTTTGACGAGGTGCGCATTGCCGCAGGGGTAGAGCAAGCGCTGAAGGAGATCCAGCACAAAAATCCCGATATCAAGTTGCTACGGGTCAACAGCACGGTCGAGCATACCGAGGAGCAGTACGAAGGTTCGATGCACATGCTCTATGAGGGCGCCATTATCTCCGTGCTGGTAATCTGGCTGTTCCTGCGCGACTGGCGAGCCACCCTGATCGGGGCGGTTGCACTCCCTCTCTCCATCATACCGGCCTTCGCCTATATGCACTGGGCAGGCTATACGCTCAACACCATTACGTTGCTGGCGCTGGCGGTCGTCGTCGGGATCCTGGTCGATGATGCCATCGTTGAGGTCGAGAACATCGCCCGCCATATGAACAAGGGAAAAAGTGCCCGGGAAGCCACTGAAGACGCGGTCAACGAGATTGCGCTGGCAGTAGCGGCGACCACCACCACGCTGATCGTGGTATTCCTGCCCACCGCCATGATGAGTGGTGTCCCCGGGCTGGTATTCAAGCAATTTGGCTGGACCATAGTGATTGCCGTCGGTCTCTCTTTCATGGTCGCCCGCATCATCACCCCCATGATGGCGGTCTGGCTGATCAAACTCGGTCTGCACCAGCAAGAGCACGATGGCCCCACCATGCAGCTCTATCTGCGACTGGCTCGCTGGTGCCTCGATCATCGTCTGAAGACCTTGCTCATCGGGGTCGGTCTGTTTGTACTCTCCGCCGCCCTGTTGCCGCTGCTGCCTACCGGCTTTATTCCACCGGCTGATCGGGGTAGCACCACCATCAGCATTGAGCTGCCTCCGGGAGCCAGCATCAATCAAACCATGGAGATGGCCGAGGAGGCCAGAAATGCGCTGATTGGCACTGAAGGCGTGAAGTCCATGTTCGCCTATGCCGGCAATGCCTCGGCCAATGATCCCGGTGAAGTACGCTTTGCCAGCCTGGTCGTCGTGCTTGCCGAGCGTGGGGAACGTCCGAAACAGAGGGAGATCGAGCTGGCCATGCGGCAGCGGTTGGCTGATGTTCCCGGTGCCCGCTTCTCATTTAGCAGCGGTGGCTCGGGTGAAAAACTCGAGCTGGTGCTCTCCAGCTCAGATACACACGCGCTGATGAATAGCGCCAAACAGCTGGAACAACAGCTACGTGGCTTGCCATTTCTCCACAACGTGACCTCGACAGCCAGTCTGGAGCGGCAAGATGTAGTCATCCGACCCGATGCCGATCAGGCCGCCGAGAGCGGCGTGACAACCCAGGCCATTGGCGACACCTTGCGGGTCGCGCTGGCAGGAGATCGCGAGTCCTCGCTCTCCAAACTGAATCTGGAACAGCGACAACTGGATATCAGGGTGCTGTTGCGCGGGGAGATGCGCCAGAACCTTGAGGCTATCGCGGCGCTGCGCGTGCCGGGTCGCACCGGACTGGTTCCTCTTGGCAACGTAGCCGCAATTGGGCTGGAGAGCGGCCCATCACAAATAGACAGATTTGATCGCGAACGTCAGGTCACGCTGACGGCAGACCTGGGTGGTTATGCCTTGGGTAATGCCCTGAAAGCGGCTAAAGCGCTGCCTGCTCTGCAGGATCGCCCGGAACAGGTACGGCTGCTGGAATCTGGCGATGCAGAGACCCAGGCCGAGCTGTTTGCCGGTATGAGCGGTGCCATGATTGCGGGTGTGCTTTGCGTTTACGGGGTACTGGTGCTGCTGTTCAAGGATTGGTTCCAGCCTCTGACCATCCTCTCTGCCGTCCCGATGGCTGCGGGAGGTGCCTTTGCCGCCTTGCTGCTGACCCACGGCGAATTGAATCTGCCATCGCTCATCGGGCTGGTCATGCTGATGGGGATCGTCACCAAGAACTCGATACTGGTAGTGGATTTTGCCATCGTAGCCAGACAGCAGGGGATGAGCCTGCGCGATGCCCTGCTCGATGCCTGTCATAAACGGGCACAGCCGATCACCATGACATCGGTCGCCATGACGGCGGGTTTGCTGCCACTTGCGCTGGGCTTTGGCGCGGATGCCAGCTTCCGCCAACCGATGGCCATTGCCGTAATAGGGGGGTTACTGTCAGCCACCGCCATGAGCCTGCTGATGGTGCCGGTTGTCTACAGCTATGTGGCCGACCTGGAGAGCTGGCTGAAAGGGAAACTGGCCAGCAGAAGCGGCCAAGCAGGGGGGCGCCAATGATCGATTTTGCTATCAGCTAAAAAACAAGGGAGGCATCACGCCTCCCTCTTTCTTTAACCTGAGCCTGCGCGGCAAGAGAAAGAGCTACTCGTTGCGACCGATAAAGAGATCGGTCACGTGGCAGCTGCTGCGCGCCGCCAGCGCATCGAGCATGTAGGCGGCGGCATCTTCCGGGGTCATGAAACGGGTCGGGTCGACGTGATCCGAGTTATCCCAGAAGGCGCTGCGGATCCCGCTCGGGTAGAGGTTAACCAGTCGCAGCGGCGAGCCTTTCAGCTCGGCGCGCAACGACTCTAGAAAGCCGCGCATCCCCCATTTGGAGGCGCAGTAGAGGCTCTCGTTGGCCTTGCCCACCTGAGCGGCAGAGGAGAGCACGTTGGCCAGCACCCCGCCTTTCTCGCCGATGAGGCGCACCGTCTGCTGGGCCACCAGTATGGTGGAGATAAGATTGCTCTCCACCACGCTGCGGATCTGCTCGGCGGTGTAGATACCGACCGGGCCGAACTCGCCAACCCCGGCGCAGTGGATCACCATCTCGGGCAGGCCGCCCCACTCGACGGCGGCGGCAAACGCCATCTCCACCTCTTCGTGGTGCGCCAGATCGGCGGCAATGCCGATCACCGCCTGACCGAGCAGATCCTCCTGCTCCTGCAGCTTCTCGTAACGGCGCCCCATCATGGCAACCCGATGGCCCCGCTCAACCAGCCCTGCGGTCAAGGCGCGGCCCAGACCGGAACCGGCCCCCGTCACTATGATGTAGCCCATTACTTCTCCTTGTCGTCAGAGGCTCAGATTAGAAGGTGAATTCGCCACCCATGAACCAGCCGTCGATACGCTGGTCGACGTTGTCGAAGTCCACATTGGCTTCACGCCAGCCGGCACGCAGCTTGACCGGCATGTTGGAGAACTTGTAGGAAGCGCCCAGACGGTAGTCATAGTTGTCCACGTCGTGAGTACGCAGATCACCGAAGAAGGCGAAACCTGTGTTCGGGATGTAGAGTTCGCTACCGGCGTAGGCCATCACGGTGTCCTTGTCGTAGCCCTTGCGACCGTAGGAGGTCAGCTCGCCATCGTAGTAACGACCGGTCAGACCCAGATCGATCTTGAACAGATCGTTGTTGAACAGACGGTAGTAGAGGTTCAGATCGTAGGCAGTCAGCTCGTTCTTGAAGGTGCCGCCGGAGGTGCTGAAGTCGGAGATCTCAAACTTGGCGTTCGGCAGGAAAATGATGCCGTGTTCCAGCTGCAGGTAGCCGTTCCAGTTGTAGTGATCGTCATAGTTGGTGCTGGCACCATAAACCTGACCACTGCCCTGGGCGTTCCATACGTCGGCACCGGCGGCGAAACGCCAGTCATTGGCGGCCATGGCACCCTGGCTGCACAGGGCAAACAGAACACCGGCAATCAGCGTCTTTTTCATCACTTCACTTCCTCTTGCATACATGGAAAGAGCGCTATTTTACCCGGTGCAGCCAAAATACCCAGTCTCAAATCTGAACAAGCGACGACAAATGTCAGTGTTTCATATGCTTCATGTTCATCCCCGCCATCGGCTCGATCGGTTTGACCGGCAGGGAGAGCTCCAGCTTCTCGCCATCATCCATGGTCAGGGTGAGCGGCATCGGCGTTTTTTCGGAGAGCGCACCAATCTCGAACAGCATGATGTGGAAGCTGCCGGGCTTGAGCGCCACTTCGCCCTTGGCCGGGATCTCGATGCTCTCGACCTGACGCATCTTCATCACGCCATTCTCGTGCAGGTGGGTATGCAGCTCGGCGCGACCCGCCGCAGGAGAGGCTGCCGCCACCAGCTTGACCGGCTTGTCGGCATCGTTCTTGAGCACCATGAAGGCGGCGGTGTTGGGAGAGCCCGGCGGCAGCAAACGCACATAGCCGTCAACCGCATCCACCTTGGCCAGCGCGGGAGCCGTCATGCCGAGCACCAGCAGAGAATAAAACGCACGTTTAAACATGGTTGAAATCCTTTTATGATGTTGTTAAACGGCTCCAAGGTTACTCCGGCAGTAACCTTTGTGCACCCTTCAATAACAAGGATTTAGACATGGCCCCCATTCTCGTCGCCGAGCAGCAGGATGGCTTGCTCACCCTGACGCTCAACCGCCCCGACAAGCGCAATGCCCTCAATACCGCCCTCTATCAGCAGTTGGTGAGCGCCCTGCAACAGGCGGCAAACGATGAGGAGGTGCACGCCCTGCTGCTGCAGGGTCAGAGCGACTGCTTTACCGCGGGCAATGATCTGGCCGATTTCGTCGGCAAGAGCTCGCTGGAACCCGATGACCCCATCCTGCAGTTCCTCCACACCCTGGCTGACTTTCCCAAGCCGGTGATTGCGGCGGTCGGCGGCCCGGCGGTGGGGATCGGCACCACCATCCTGCTCCACTGCGATCTGGTCTATCTGGCGGATAACGCCCGCCTGCAACTCCCCTTCGTCGAGCTGGGGCTGGTGCCGGAGTTCGCCTCCAGCCTGCTGCTGCCGCGCATGGTGGGTCACTTCAAGGCAGCGGAGCTGTTGCTGCTGGCCGAGGCGATCGATGCCAACGAGGCACTGCGGCTCGGGCTCGCCAACAAGGTGGTGGCTGCCGATGCCCTGCTCCCCTTTGCCCGCGAGCAGGGGCTCAAGCTGGCAACCAAGGCGCCCAGGGCGGTGCAAAAAAGCAAAGCGCTTATGAAACAGGAGCTCAAACAGGCGGTCCACTTCGTCATCGATCTGGAGGCACGCGCCTTCGCCCAGGCGCTGCAAGGGGAAGAGGCGCAGCAGCGCATCGCTCAAAAGCTCAAACGCCGCAGCTGAGATCGACGCCTGTCAGTTGAGACGAAAACGGCCGATCAGTTCACAGCCCTGTACCTTGTCCTGCAACTGGATCAGTTTGGCTATTTCGGGGTTGGGGTGGCGCTTCAAGAAGGCGAGCAGGGCGCCGCGGCAGCAGCCCAGCTCGCTGATCAGCGCCTCGCACTCCCGGTTGGGGCACTGCGGTACCAGCGCCGTCACCAGCTCGGAGGCAAGCTTGAGATAACGCAACTCGTAGGCGGGCTCATCCATCGCCCGCCAGAAATCGGCCAGCCGGTGGCAGGTAGCGACCCGCATGCTGGCCAGCTCGGCAAGCTCAACCTCGCTCATCTCGTAGACATCCCCCAGCGCCTGCTGATAGAAGCAGACGGCGGCCCCCAGCGAACCGGACTGCCACGACCGCTCCGCCTCCAGCATGTAACGCTGCCAACTCTCTGGTGTCATTTCGTTCTCTCCCCACCTGCTCAACCGGGAGGTTAATGATGGCTAATTGAGAATAAATATCAACCTGATGGTTAGTGCAGGATCTCCGCTGCAGGTTGGCAAATCGCCATCATTACCCTTATGATCGCGCCGATTTCCCATATCAGGGCTTACCCCGAATGCGACCCCGTCTGCCCCAAATGCTGGGCTGCTCCCTGCTCTGCGTGCCCCGCATGCTGGTCTGGATCTATTAGCTGCGCTCCATCAAGCGCAACCAATCAAATCCATTCAGCAAAGGAGTACCAGGATGAAAACCTGCCAGCACTGGTCACAGGTCGAATATCTGCATCTGACGGTCAGCAACCCCAACATCCGCCTCAAGGGGCAACACAGCTACTACTCGGGCGCCTGGGATGGCCCCTTCGAACAGGAGGTGGTGCGTTACCTCTATGGCGACAGCTTCAGCCGCCATCCCGATACCGGCTGGGAGCCGCTCTGGCATATCGACCAGCTCCATATCGGTGACTACGTGCAGATCGCCGCCGGGGTGAAGATCATCATGGGCGGCAACCACACCCACAATACCGCCTTCATCAGCACCTATCCGTTTGCTGATCTGGAGGCGCTCAAGCGCAGTTACCGCCCTGCTGGCGATACCCGCATCGGCAACGATGTCTGGATCGGCATGGAGGCGATGATCATGCCCGGCGTCACCATCGGCGATGGCGCCATCATCGCCGCCCGGGCGCTGGTCACCAAAGATGTGCCGCCCTACGCCATGGTGGCCGGTACGCCAGCGGCCATAGTGCGGATGCGCTTCACCGAGAGCGAGATAGCCCGGCTGCAGGCCCTCGCCTGGTGGGATTGGCCGAACGAACAGGTCAATGCCCTGTTGCCACTGATCCAGCAGGGCGAGGTGGCGCTACTGGAACAGGCGGCTGCCACTTGGCAGAGCCAAGCTTCTGCGCCAGATGCGACACCATAACGCGCAGACAGGCATAACAAAGAGGGCGACCCACGGGTCGCCCTCTCTCGTTGTCTGGCTATCAGCTCGCCGTTTTCGACTGGTTGAGGCTGCACTGCCGGCCGGGATAACCGGGCAGATCTTTGGCATCGCTACCACAGGCGAGCCGTTTGGCCTGCTGCAGCCGGGCCGCCAGATTGGCGCTGTCTATCGGCATCCACTGCATCTGCTTGCCGAGCCAGCTGGCCCAGGCGAACTCGACAAAGTAGACCTGATCCTGCTTGCTGAAGTAACCCGCATCCTGCAGCAACCCCGCCAGAGTGCGATAGGGGTAGTCGGGCAGCTTGTCGATGCTGGTCGGCAGCTGCTCCGGCGTGAGGGGTAACCCCTTCTCATCCTTGAGCCAGGCCCAGTGGTTGTTCTGCATCTGGCTCCAGAAGTTGTCTTTATCCTGCAAGCGACCGATCACCTTGACCCGCACCTGCTTGACCCCTTGCTGCCAGAGCGCCTTGGTCAGGTGGTGTCGGTCCACCAGCCAATAGCCGCCATCCGGTGCAATCACCACAGGGATCTCTTTCTTTTTCATCAGCTTGTCGAGCTGCTTCGGATTCATGTCCGCCAGCGTCGCCTGGGTTTCATCCACCTGCAGCTGCCCCACCCCGCCCTGGGTCGGGTGCAGGGTCTCGATCCCCGCCTCGCACCAGCTGCCCACCGCCGTGTCGCTCTGGCACGGAGTCAACGCCCAGGCACTCTGGCTGAGCGCCCCGACCATCAGGAAACAGCCCGGCAATAACCATGCTTTCATCGTTTGCTACTCCTAGTCACATTCAATCCCGGACACGCGACAACGCGGCGCCGCCCCGGCGACAGATGAGAGCCGAATGCTGGCGGTCAGACCAGTAAACGGGATATCATGATTTCCCGTCTGTCGGCGACATTTTCTCGCCGAGTTTTCTCCCCGCTTCACACAATTTGAAGGATCCGACCCATGAAAGGATGGAGCCCCTTGCTGGCCCTCTTGGGCTGTGCCGCAGTCCAGGCTGCCGATATTCCCGCCGGAACCGAACTGGCCGCCACACAGGTGGTGGTTCGCCACCTGAAAGATGAACCTGCCAGTCTCAGTCCGCTCAAGCTGGTCGGCTTGCCCGAATTGCAGGTGCTGCGGGATCTGTTCGAGGGGCTGCTGACCCAGGGGCCGGATGGCAAACCCGTCCCCGCCGTTGCCTTGCGCTGGGAGAACAAGGACAACCAGTTTTTCACCTTCCACCTGCGCCCGGATGCCCGCTGGTCCAACGGCGATCCGGTCAAGGCTGGCGACTTCGTCTATAGCTGGCGCAAGCTGGTCGACCCGAAAGAGGCGGCCACTTTCGCCTGGTTTGCCCAACTTGCCCGCTTCGACAAGGTGGACGAGATCATGGCTGGCAAATTGCCTGCCAGCGAGCTGGGTGTCAAGGCGATCGATGACCACACCCTGCAGATCAACCTCTCCCAACCAGTTCCCTATTTCCTGAGCCTGCTCACCCACCCCAGCCTGTCGCCACTGCATCAGGCCAGCATCGAGAAGTTTGGCAACAAGTGGACCCAGCCCGGCAAGCTGGTCGGCAACGGCGCCTTCGTGCTGAGCAGTCGGGTGGTCAACGAGAAGCTGGAGCTGGTGCCCAATCCCCACTACTGGGACAAGGCCCACACTGTGCTGACCAAGGTCATCTTCATGCCGATCAATCAGGAGACCACCGCCACCAACCGCTATCTGGCGGGGGATCTGCAGATCACCGAATCCTTCCCCAAAGAGCAGTACGACAAGCTGATGAAAGAGATCCCGGGTGAGGTCTACACCCCCATGCAGCTTGGTACCTACTACTATGCCTTCAATACCCGTCAGCCGCCGTTGAACGACGTGCGGGTGCGCAAAGCGCTCTCCTACACCATCGATCGCGCCCTGATTGCCGACAAGGTGCTCGGCACCGGCGAGAAACCGGCCTACCACTTCACCCCGGATGTCACCGCCAGCTTCGAGCCCAAGGCCAACCTGCTCTCGAGCAGCAGCCAGCAGGAGCTGGACAGCAAGGCACAGGCGCTGCTCAAGGAGGCTGGCTACGGCCCGGACAAACCGCTCAAGCTCTCGCTGCTCTACAACACCGCCGAAGTACACAAGAAGCTGGCGCTCGCCATCGCCAACATGTGGAAGCAGAAGCTGGGCGCTCAGGTAGAGCTGACCAATCAGGAGTGGAAAACCTATCTCGACAGCCGCCAGAGCGGCCAGTTCGAGGTGATCCGCTCCTCCTGGGTGGCCGACTACAACGACCCCTCAGCCTTCCTCGGTCTGTGGGGCTCTCACCACAGCGGCAACATGACCGGCTTTGCCGATGCAAGCTATGACCAGTTGCTGGACAAGGCGGCGCAAACCCGTGACAGCGGCGCCCGCAGCCGGCTGTTCGATCAGGCGGAGAGCATCCTCGAACAGCAGGCGCCCATCGCCCCCATCTATCAGTACACCAATGCCCGGCTCATCAAGCCCTGGCTCAAGGGCTACCCCATCAACAACCCGGAAGATGTGGCCTACAGCCGCCAGCTCTATATCGTCAAACACTGAGCTGATATAGAGCGCTGAAGCACAAGAGGGCCGCCTGCGGGCGGCCCTCTTATTGATACTGTTCACACCCGATATCGCCGCATAGAATGCCCGCTTTCCGATTCCATCAGTCGTTGTCGATCGCCATTTATCATGCGTTACCTGTTACTGCTCTCCCTGCTCTGGACACTGCCAGCCCTGGCCGAGAGTGAATCTCACTGCCAGCAAGCCTTTGTCGACTGGATGCTGCATCAGCAACAGCAGTTCAGCGATCGCAAGGCGGACAAGATGGCGCGGCGACGGGCCGAGCGGGCTATCGACCTTGCCCGGCAGGAGTACGACAAAGCAGGCAGTTTCTGCCAGACCATGCAGCTAGTGAGCAGCTATAACGACGGCGATCCTCGCCTCACCCCGAGGAGTGGTGAAATTCACGATTTTGCTCCAGCCAGCTGACCCTCACTTCATCAATTCATAGTGTTGATTAATTGACCCAAGCCAAGTTCGGCTCCCTGAAGCGCCTTAGAATGACTAGCTGAAAACAATAATAAAAAACATATTTATCAGTTAGTTGGCTTTTTCAGGAACGACACATGACCAAACTCCATCAGGAGGGGGAGATACACTTCCCCGACAACATTGCACTCATCTCGACCACGGATCCCGCCAGCCATATCACCTATGCCAACCAGCACTTCTGTGATGTGGCTGGGTATGGTGCTGCCGAGATGGAAGGGGTGCCCCACAATCTTGTACGTCACCCCGACATGCCCAAGGCGGCTTTCGCCGACATGTGGCAGCGGCTGCGACAGGGCAAAAGCTGGATGGGGCTGGTCAAGAACCGCGCCAAAAGCGGTCAGTTCTATTGGGTAAACGCTTACGTCACCCCGATCCTCAATGCCCAGAAGGAGATCGTCGAGTACCAGTCGGTACGCACCAAACCCGCCGCCAGCGATGTGGCCTGGGCCGAGCAGCTCTATGGCCTGCTGCGCAGCGGCAAGGCGCTTCCCTGGCTGAGCCGGTTTCATATTGAACCGGGCCAGCTGACCCTTTGGCTCTCCGTTTCTGCATTCCTCACCACCCTTATTGCGTTTACTACCGACAACCTGCTCTGGCTGCTGCCCACTGCCCTGCTGCTACTGACACAAGCAATCCACGGTTGGCGCTTGCAACAGCGGCTGACGCATCTGCTCACCCTTGCCGATCAAGACAAGGGAACCCGCCTCTGTCAGGTGCTCTATACCCGGCGGCGCGATACCCTGGCTGCCGTCGAACTGGCGCTGCGGATGAAGCAGGCAGAGCTCAAGGCCGTAGTCGGGCGCAGCGCCGACACCAACCAGCAGATCCTGCAAGCTGCCGAAGATGACAGGGGCAATATCCAGACCATCGATACTCACCTGCAGCAACAGCGTGCCCGCAGCGAGCAGCTGGCCACCGCCATCACCGAGCTGAGCCACTCCATTCGTGATGTGGCCCACAGTGCCCATGAGGCGAGCAATCTGGTCACCGAGGTACAGCAGGTCTCCGCCGAAGGGCTGCAAGCGCTGGCGACCACCCGCTCCGCCGTCAACCAACTCCATCATGAGCTCGATGCCAACCACGCGGTGCTGGCCCAGCTCACCAGCGACAGCCAGAAGATCAGCGGCATTCTGGAGGTGATCAGCCAAATCGCCGACCAGACCAACCTGCTCGCCCTCAATGCAGCCATCGAGGCAGCCCGGGCGGGCGAACAGGGCCGCGGGTTTGCGGTAGTTGCGGATGAAGTGCGGGCGCTGGCCCAGAAGACCCGTGCCTCAACCAGCGAGATCCACGGAATGATCCAGGCGCTGCAACAGACCACCCGTCAGTTGTCAGACGGGATGACGCAAGGAGCGCAAACCTCGGAGCGCTGCCAGCAGCATGCCGGCACCACCGCCGACGTGCTCACCCAGATCAACCGGATGCTGGGACAGGTGACCCGCACCAGCGACGAGATCGCCCAGTCGGTAAGTCAGCAAGCCGATGTGACAGCAACGCTCGATGAAGGGGTGCACCAGATCCACCAGCTGGCCAGCCACACCGCCGACAACAGCAGGCAGGCGCTCGATGGCATCACCCTGCTGGTAGAACGGCTGCAGGATCTCTCGCGGCTGATCAACCAGTTCAGATATTGAAGCGACAGCGATCAAAAAAGCGCGTCACAAGACGCGCTTTTTTCGCTTTGCCTGACAGGAGAGTTATTCGTCCTGCTCGCTGGCAGCAAACTCCGGCACCTTCGCCATGGCATCTAGCACCACCTGAATATCAGCCCCCGGCTTGCAGGCGTTTTCGCTCAGGTGACGACGCCAGGCGCGCGCCCCCTGCATATTCTGGAACAACCCCAACATATGGCGGGTCATGTGGGAGAGGTAGTTGCCCTTGGCCAGCTCCTGCTCGATATAGGGCAGCATCATCCGTACCACTTCATGGCGGCTCGGCACGGCGTTATTCTGGCCGAACACCAGGTTGTCTACCTGCGCCAGAATGTAGGGGTTCTGATAGGCTTCGCGCCCCATCATGACGCCGTCCACGTGTTGCAGGTGCTCAAGGGTCTGCTCCATGGAGGTGACACCGCCGTTGAGGGCGATGGTGAGATCCGGGTAATCCTGCTTGACCCGATAGACCCGAGGGTAATCGAGCGGCGGGATCTCGCGGTTCTCCTTGGGGCTCAAGCCGCTCAGCCAGGCCTTGCGGGCATGGACGATGAAGGTGTCGCAACCGGCATCGCGCACCTGTTCGATAAAGGCTTGCAGAAATTCGTAGGAGTCCTGATCGTCGATGCCGATACGGGTCTTCACCGTCACCGGAATATCGACCACATCGCGCATCGCCTTGACGCAATCAGCCACCAGCGCCGGTTCACCCATCAGGCAGGCACCAAAGCGGCCATTCTGCACCCGATCGGAGGGGCAGCCGACATTGATGTTCACCTCGTCATAGCCACGCTCCTCAGCCAGCTTGGCACAGCGCGCCAGGTCGGCCGGATTGCTGCCACCCAGCTGCAGGGAGATGGGGTGCTCCTGCTCGCTGTAACCCAGATAATCACCCTTGCCGTGGATGATGGCGCCAGTGGTCACCATTTCGGTATAGAGCAAGGTCTGGCGGCTCATCAGTCGATGAAAATAACGGCAATGCCGATCGGTCCAGTCCAGCATGGGGGCGATGGAAAAACGCTGCGCCTGCATAAAAATCATCCGGGTTGGCTAAAGAAAGGGGCGGATTTTATCACAACGTGAAGCAGCCCCAGAAAATGAATTTTGTCGCCGCGCCATGCGAGGCCCTGTGATAGTATCCAGCTAATAGAAAGGGCAATTGCGCGATCATGAATCAAGACCAACTTTTACAACGAGCCGAGCGACTCTGTGTACAGCGAGGGATCCGCTTCACCCCGACCCGACGTCAGGTATTTCGCCTGCTGGCGGCACATGGCAATGCCATCAGCGCCTATGATTTGTTGGCTCAACTGCAGCAAACGGAAGCCAACGCCAAACCGCCAACCGTATACCGGGCACTCGATTTTCTGCTCGAACAGGGCTTTGCCCACAAGGTGGAATCGCTGAACGCATTTATCTTCTGCTGCCACTTCGATCACGCTCACCCGATGCAGCTGCTCATCTGCGATGACTGCGGCGAGGTGGTCGAGCTGCACGACACGGCGATCGATAGCGCGTTTTCCGAGCAGGCCCATCTGCATGGTTTTACTATTACCAATAAGACGATAGAGGCACATGGCCAATGTGCTCGCTGTACGCCCACTGTAGGAAGTCATCATGAAGGCTGATTTTGTAAATCCGTTCCTGCTCTCTCTGCTCAATGTGCTCTCTACCATGGCACAACTGGAACTCAAACCGGGCAAACCAAAACGCAAGATGGACGAGCTGGCTCGTGGCGATGTCTCCGGCCTGATCGGTATGGTTGGCCCGCAGACCCGTGGCTCCCTCTCCATCAGCTTTGAAAAAGGGCTGGCGCTGGAGATCATGCGCCGCATGCTGGGGGAAGCTCCTGCCACCATCAATGAAGAGGTGACCGACATGGTCGGTGAAATCACCAACATGGTGACCGGTGGTGCCAAGCGGATGCTGGGCGAGAAGGGCTACGAGTTTGACATGGCCACTCCGGTTATCGTCTCCGGCCCTAACCACACCATCACTCACCGCGCCGATGGCACCAAGATCATGATGCCTTTCGAATCTGATTTTGGTCGTGCCACCATCGAAATCTGCTTCGAGTAGTCACGATGTGGACTGCCTTGAAATGGTTCTTTATCTGCTGGGCGTTGCTGCTGATCCTCTCTGATATCCAGATCAGCACCTCCCTCTACAAATACGAAGACAATCGGGTAGTCATCAACTTCCCCCGCTGGCAAGCCAAAGCGCCGTGGGGCACCTTCGAATGGCATGCCGGGCGCGTTCAGACCCACTGGTATGGTCTGGATGGCAAACCCAAGCCGGAAGGCCCGCGCATCTAGTTCGTCAGCTCGAAGACCAATACAAAGAGGCCAGCATCAGCTGGCCTCTTTTGTTATGCGAACAGGTAAATCACCTGCTTACGCTGCCTCGGCAGCCAGATCGCCGACCGGCCGCACCAGCATGCCAAGCACACAAGCCAGCAGGGTTGGCATCAGCCAGGCGAGCCCCTTATCAAACAGCGGCAGGAAGGCAAACCCATCCATCTTCATGCCGGCAGCTCCCAGCCCATCGAGACAGCCAAACAGGAAGGCCACCGCCAGCACGCAGCGGAACGCCAGACGGGGGCGACCAAAATAGCCCTTGAGGAAGGTGACCAGCACCAGCGCGATGGCGACCGGATAGATGGCCACCAGCACCGGGATGGAGAGGCCGATCAGCTCGCTCAACCCCACATTGGCCACCAGCGCACAGAGCGCCCCCAGCAGCATGACCCAGCTACGATAGGCCCAGCCGGTCAGACCATGGAAGTAGTCGGCACCGGCACAGAGCAGGCCGACCGCGCTGGTAAAGCAAGCCAACGTGATAATCGCCGCCAGAATGAACTGACCCGGCTGACCAAACAGGCTCAACACATAGGCATTGACGATGGTGCCACCATTGCTGATATCGCTCGCGACCCCTTCAGCGCTGTTGCCCAGATGAAAGAGCGAGATATAGACAGCCGACAACCCGACCGCCGAGATCAACCCCGCGATGGTCAGATATTTGAACTGGCTGCGATAATCCTCAATCCCCTTCTGGCGCAGCAAACCGATGATCAGGGCACCGAACATCAGGGAGGCCAGGGTATCCATGGTGTTGTACCCCTCCAGCATCCCCTTGGTCAGGGCAGCGTCCACGTACTCGCCACTAGCATCAGGCATGGTGCCCTGCGGCGCCACAAAAACCCCGATCGCCAGAATGAGCAGCATCACCATCAGGGCCGGCGTCAGGTACTTGCCGACCGCATCGAGCAGCTTGCCGCGATCGAGCGCCACCAGGATCACCAGCGCAAAGAAGCTCAGGGTATAGAGCAGCAGCCCCCCATGACCGGCATCGCCGAGCCAGGGCTTGAGCCCCATCTCGTAGGCAACCAGACCGGTGCGGGGAATGGCAAAAGCAGGCCCCATGATGATGTAGATGGCGATGGCCAACGCAGTGGCAACGCCTGCCGGCAGATAGCGGGTCAGCTCGGTCCAGCCACCGGCACCACGCCCGGAGCTACCCTTGGCCACCGCAATCAGGGTGATCAGCGGCAGCCCCACCGCCGTCAGCAGAAAACCGCACATGGCGGCGACCAGATGCTCACCGGCCATAAAACCGGCCAGCGGCGGAAAAATGATATTGCCTGCCCCCAGATAGAAGGCGAACGTCATAAACCCCAATCCGAATACGTCGGACAACTTCAATGATTTCGTCAAACCCAACCTCATCTGCCTTATCAGCTTGTTCTTGTTGATTACACCCACTGCCTGGCAGATAACCTGACAACCATATGCTCGCTTCCCGCTCTCCCCGACAATCGGATGAGGAGCGCCATCCTGAGCATAAAGAAGAGATATTTGATCTCAATCACACATTAATATCTTGAAACAATTTGCTTGGCCAGAATTAATCGCTGAATGACCAGGGTGGGGAAGGAGCTGAAGCGCGGGAGAGAGAAAGGAAGCGGGAAAGCATCCGGCAGCAGTGCAGTAATCAACAAACAAAAGAGCCTGCACAAGGCAGGCTCTTTGTTCAGAAAGAAGGAAGCTATCAGGCAGCTTCGGCGGCCAGCTTCTCGGCCGGGCGAACCACCATCCCTACCACGCAAGCCAGCAGGGTCGGCATCAACCAGGCAAGGCCCTTGTCAAACAGCGGCAGGAAGGCAAACGCATCCATCTTCATGCCGGCAGCACCCAGACCATCCAGGCAACCGAACAGGAAAGCCACCACCAGCACGGCGCGGAACACCAGACGCGGGCGACCAAAGTAACCCTTCAGGAAGGTGACCAGCACCAGCGCCACGGCAACCGGATAGATGGCAACCAGCACCGGAATGGAGAGGCTGATGAGCTGGCTCAGACCCACGTTGGCCACCACGGCACAGATGACGCCCAGCAGCACGACCAGCTTCTTGTAAGCCATGCCGGTCAGATTGTAGAAAAAGTCGGAGCAGGCGGAGATCAGACCCACAGCGGTGGTAAAGCAAGCCAGAGTAATGATGGCTGCCAGAATGAACTGACCCGGCTGACCAAACAGGCTCAGCACATAGGCGTTGACGATGGCGCCACCATTGCTGACATCGGTCGCTACGCCTGCGGCAGTGTTGCCCAGCTCGAACAGGGAGATGTAGACCACGGAGAGACCAATGGCCGAGATCAGGCCGGCAATGGCCAGATACTTGAACTGGCTCTGGTAGTCATGGATCCCTTTTTGGCGCAGCAGGTCGACGATCAGGGCACCGAACATCAGGGAAGCCAGGGTATCCATGGTGTTGTAGCCTTCCAGGATCCCTTTCACAAACGGGCTGTTCTGATAGTCACCGGCAGATTCCGGCATGGTGCCCTGCGGCGCCACGAATACCCCGATCGCCAGGGTCAGCAGCAGCAACATCAGTACCGGCGTCAGGTATTTGCCGATGGCGTCCATCAGCTTGCCCTGATTCATGGAGACCAGCACGGCCACCCCGAAGAAGAGCACAGTGTAGGCAGCCAGACCCGCCTGACCCATATCACCGATAAAAGGCTTGAGGCCCATCTCGTAGGCCACCAGACCGGTACGGGGAGCCGCAAAGGCCGGGCCGATGATGATGTAAATGGCAACCGCCAGCGCAGTGGCCACGCCTGCAGGCAGCAGTTTGGTCATGCCGGCCCAGCCGTTACCGGCCTTGGCGACGGCAATGATGGTGATGAGCGGCAGGCCCACAGCGGTAACCAGAAAACCCAGCATCGCCAGAGAGAGGTGTTCGCCAGCCATGTAACCAGCGAGCGGCGGGAAGATGATGTTACCGGCGCCCAGGTAGAAGGCGAAGGTCATGAACCCCAATCCGAGTACGTCGGACAACGTGAGTGATTTCTTCAAGTTCAACCTCGTCTGTCTTGTAAATTATTGCTTGTTATAGTTTTTATCGGTCATTGACCAGTTTGTTTATATGGGTAAAAAAAAGAGCCCCGCTTGATTTTTCATCGCGACCAGTGGTTTTGGCTGGTCTGGAGCGGGTGCTCGATCTGGAACCAGCATAATGGCATGAAAAAATAGTTCAAGACGAAATTTACATCTTCAAATAGAAGGGGCTGGTCAGTTGGATATATCTGTCGGAATAGGCTCCATCAGCAGAATGGATCACAATATCCCCCCTTTCACACCTGTTTAATCCTCTGCCAAGTCGCAATAAAACACGATTTGCCTCTTTACCCTCTCTGGTGATAACAGCTGTATAACAAATGCCATGCAGATCATAATCCGCCGAGATGCATAAAATTTCATCAGCCATGGCCGTCGGCAGCACCAGTGCCACTTCGCCATTCGGGGCCAGCAGTCGGTCGCAGGCAGCCAGCAGGGCATGGCTGTCGAGGGCGCCGGTATGGCGGGCCATCGCCCGCGCCGGGTCGCTAAATGACTGGCCTGCCACGAAGTAAGGGGGATTGGAGACAATCAGATCGTAAGGGGCGGCCTGATACCCCTGCACCGCGCTTTCGATGATGGCCACGCGATCGGCCCAGGGGGAGGCGGCGACGTTCTCTCTGGCCTGGATCACTGCATCACTATCCAGCTCCACCCCGTCGATCTGGCAGTCAGATCTGCTGCGCTGGGCCAGCATCAGGGCGATGAGGCCGCTACCGGAGCCGATATCGAGCACCCGGCGCGCCTGTTCGACCGGGGCCCAGGCACCGAGCAGGATGCCGTCGGTGCCCACCTTCATGGCGCAGCGATCGTGATTGATATGGAACTGTTTGAAGGTAAAACCGCGACTACGTCCCATCTGGCCCCCGTCATCTGAAAAAATGGTTGGCGATTATAGCGACTAAGCCACACTCGCCATAGGAGCCGACGAGATAATCGCCTATAATCTGCCGTTTCCTTAATGACCGAGTATTGCCATGAGCCAGTCCTTTGATGATTTCGACCTGCACCCTGCCCTCAACCGGGCTTTGGCCGAGATGGGATTCACCCGCCCCACTACCATCCAGCAGATGGTACTGGAGCCAGCCCTGGACGGCCGCGATATTCTGGCATCCGCTCCGACCGGTACCGGCAAGACCGCCTCTTTCCTGCTGCCGGCGCTTCAGCACCTGCTGGACTTCCCGCGTCGCAAGCCGGGCCCCTGCCGCATGCTGATCCTGACCCCGACCCGCGAACTGGCGCTGCAGGTGACTGCCCACGCCAAGGCGCTGGCGGCCCACACCAACCTCAGCATCGAGACCATCATCGGCGGCGTCAGCCATGAAGAGCAGCTGCCTGCCCTGACCAAAACCACCGACATCGTGGTCGCCACCCCGGGCCGTCTGCTCGAGTACATCGAGAAAGAGGAGTTCGAGAGCCACGACATCGAGGTGCTGGTGCTGGACGAAGCGGATCGCATGCTGGACATGGGCTTCATCAAGGATGTGAACCGCATCGTGGCTGAGGCGCGCTACCGCAAGCACACCATGCTCTTCTCCGCCACCCTGGAAGGGGCTGGCCTTGAGAAGTTCGCCAGCGAAATCCTCAAAGATCCGGTGGAGCTGCACGCCGAGCCGCCGCGCAGCGAGCGTCGTCCCATCACCCAGTGGATCCATCTGGCCGATGACGCCGCCCACAAGCTGGCGCTGCTGACCCACATTCTGAAAAACCCGGAAACCCAGAAGGCGATCATCTTCGTCAAGACCCGCGAGCGTCTGGCGGAGCTCTCCGGCCAGCTGCAGGCGGCAGGCATCTCCTGCGCCTGGATCCGCGGCGAGATGGAGCAGAGCAAGCGTATCGAGTCGATCCGCAAGTTCCACGAAGGTGAAGTGCCCTTCCTGATCGCCACCGACGTCGCTGCCCGCGGCATCGACCTGCCGAACGTCAGCCATGTCATCAACTACGACATGCCCTACGGCGCCGATGTCTACGTCCACCGGATCGGCCGTACCGGCCGCGCCGGCAACCGCGGCTGTGCCATCAGCCTGGTGGAAGCCCACGACATGGCGATGGTCGCCAAGATCGAGCGCTACACCGAAGAGCGCCTCAAGCGCCGGGTGATCGACGAGCTGCGCCCCAAACATAAAGAGGCGCGGGTACCGGTGAAGAAGAAAAAGCCGGTCGATGGCAAGAAGAAAGCGGCCAAGAAGAAAAAGAAGAAGTGATCGCCTGGCGATAAAGAGAAGGGCCATCCCGCGGGATGGCCCTTCTGCATTCTGTACATCTGGCCAATCGGAGCCGTGTTACTTAGGGCTCGCCACAGCCGTAGCAGGGCTATTTGCAGCCAGAACGGCTCACTATAAATTTAATTTATGGGTTTTAGGGAAATGACCTAACCAAAACTTATAGTGAACCTCATCCGATCATCAGGGCATCAATTTGCCCGTCAGACGCCCTGCCAGGCCATCGCCCGATCTGGGTAACGAATCACCTCTGAATGCTGCCAGTCTGTCAGGCTACCGTCTTGCGCATGCCGATATGGGGGATATCGTCCTCGACATATCCCTCCCCCTCGGCCACAAAACCGTGCTGGCCATAGAAGCCCTGCAGATGGGCCTGCGCCCCCAGCCAGATGCTGTGAGTCGGCCAGCGCGCCTCGCACGCCTTGACCGCCTCGCCGATCAGCTGGTGACCGAGACCACCGCCACGCGCCCTGGGTGAGGTCACCACCCGACCGATGGCGGCGCCGCGCTCGTCGCCGATGCCGGGCGCCATGATCCGCGCATAGGCGGCCAGCAGCTCGCCCTGATAGCCGAGCAGGTGCCAGACACCCTCGCGGCGATCGAGCCCGTCCAGATCCTGAAAGGGACAGGTCTGCTCCACCACGAACACCTCGGCCCGCAGCGCCAGCAACTCATACAACTCGTCAGTGGTCAGTTCAGACCAGGGTTTCAGGATCCAGTTCATCGGCAACTCCTTATCAGTTCGGCCTGCCAGCATAATCGTGGCGCCAGCGCCCTGCATTAACCTTTGTTAAGTTCAGTGCCTGTAACGAGTTATTCAGCCCCAGAAAACTCTTCGATGAGATCAAGTCTCTGGTTCATCCAAATTGCAACAATATTGTTCGCAGCAATTGTGGCAGCCGATGCCTGCATTCCCTTCTCATCCTGCAACCACATCTTGGTGATCTGGCGAACAGTAGGAAGAGCCTTAATCACAGCGTCACGTTCTATGGCCGGCCAAGATTTCTCATCCCAGTTGCTGAGGCGCGGCTCGACTGGTTGGGTTGACATGAACTTCTGATCTATTGCCATAAAATCCTGCGGAGCAATATTGACGTGCAACTCATTGATCGTCCAACTGGCATAGTATCCATGCACGATCGTGCCAAAATTCGGGGACACTCGCCCCATCTGGACCTCCAGTGTCTGCCACAGCCGTTTCCATGCGGGTTGATTGAACAAATTCTTCGGCACTGTGCAATAGGGCACTTGACTGTCACGACTGGAACCCCAGAACCCGCCAAATGCCTCATACGCAGGCCAACCGACCCGCTTAAAAATAAAACAGTGCATCTGTGATTCATTTCTGGAGGCATCTTCGAGGGCTAAACGTAGCAGAATGAGCGCAGCCTTAGCCTTTGTGGCAGCCGCATCGTAACCATTGTCTGATGCCATAAGAGCGACAGATTTGTCGCTGAAATTAGCCAACGCTTGTTCATAGCGGGCTTGAGCCAGTTCATCACTCACCTTGCTAGTTGGCTCAAACTGATTGAGATAGACCAACCAAGCTGATGCTTCTGCTGTGCTGTAGTCCTTTAATTTGGTCGCGGCGACAGCAGGGTTGCCAGGAATTGAACTCACAACCTTGGCAAACTCTTGCTCTTGAAGTGACAGACGCTCATCAAGCGCTTTGAGCCGTTCAGTCATACTATTTTTCAGACAATGCACCAGCACTGATGACTGTTCACTACAGCTATTACGCTGTTTCAACCACTGTCGCTGTTCAGTGCGCAGCACACTCCGTTTAGCTAACGGAGCTCTTTTGAGCAGATCCCGATATGATTCAGCAAGTTGTTCATCCAGAACACCAAGTCCCTGGTTATGACAAATTTCTCGCTCTATTACTGTGCCAGCAACTGAGCAGTCAAATGAAGCAGAGTAAGCCGCCGAAACAGTGCCAAAAAGCATTAAAACTAACTGACCCACAGTTAATGACCATCTCATGGGTAAATTCCGCATTCTGTTGAAAATACTACACATGGCAATTTTGAACTCAAATGAGAACAACACTAACGTAAGACTATGAACCTCAGCCTTTATTAAACGAAACGCAACCTTTTGCGAATGCGACTAAGACTGATGGGAGTGATACCGAGATAGGCGGCGATCTGGTGGTCGGGCACTCTGGCATCGAGCGCGGGAAAGCTGTCGAGAAAGTGCTGATAGCGCGCCTGCGGGCTGCCGGTCAGCAGCAACGGCTCCTTCTCCTCCTTGATGCGCAGCTGCACCTCCAGCAGGTGCTGGTACCAGCGCGGCCAGCCGGGCAGCTGACGCAAGTCGGCCAAACTGAACAGCTGCAGACGGCAGGGCTCCAGCGCCTCCACGCTGTAGCGGGCAGGCTCGCCACTGAGCAGGTGGTGAAAGTCGAGAAACTCGTCCCCCTCCCAGTAGAACTCCTTGATGTACTCGCGGCCATCCTCCAGCACCAGCTTGGCCCGCAGCAGCCCCTGCTCCACCCTGACCAGCAGATCCGGGCTGTCGCCAGCATGCCAGAGGCAGCTTTTCGGGCTGAGGGCCAGCGGGCGGGCAAAAGAGAGGAGGCGCGCGGCCTCCTCTTTATCTGCGACCTGCGCCCAATCGAAGGGGGGTCTGTCAGTCAGCATGATTAACCGCGGCGCTGACGCACGGCTTCAAACAGGCAGACGCCGGCTGCCACCGAGACGTTGAGGCTGGATACCGCCCCCGCCATCGGGATGCTCACCAGCTCGTCGCAGTGCTCGCGGGTCAGGCGACGCATGCCCTTGCCTTCGGCGCCCATCACCAACGCCATCGGGCCGGTCAGTTTGGCCTGATAGAGGTCGTGGTCGGCCTCGCCAGCGGTGCCGACGATCCAGACGCCGCGCTCCTGCAATTCGCGCAGGGTGCGGGCCAGGTTGGTGACCTGAATGAGCGGCACCACTTCGGCGGCGCCACAGGCAACCTTGCGCACGATTGGGGTCAGGCCGGTGGCCTTGTCCCGCGGCACGATGACAGCATGAGCCCCGGCAGCATCGGCGCTGCGCAGGCAGGCGCCGAGATTGTGCGGATCGGTCACGCCATCCAGCACCAGCAGGAAGGGCTGGCTCTGTTGTGCCGCCAACTCGTCCAGCAGGCTGGCCAGATCGTGCTCGGCCAGCTTCGGCGCCTCTTTCACCCGGGCCATGATACCCTGGTGATTGTTGCCTTCCGCTTTGTCATCAAGGGTCTTGCGGTTCACACTCTGCACGCGCAAGCCGAGGGACTCCAGCTCGGCCAGCAGGGGTTGCAGCCGGTCGTCATCCCGCCCCTTGAGGGCCCACACTTCGATGAAGCGCTCGGGAGTGCGCTCCAGCAGCGCGGATACAGCGTGAATGCCGTAGATCAGTTCAGTACTCATTTAGTGCTCTTGGCCTTATCGCGAGCTTTTTTGCCCGGTCGTCTGTTGCTGGGTTTGGCACGGCCACCCTTGGCGGGTTTGCCGCTCTCCTTGCCATCTTTCTCTTTGCGCTTTTCGTGGCGCTCGGCGCTCTTGGCCTTCTCCTTCTTGATCTCGGCCATCTTGCGAACAGCCTGCTTGGCGTTCTTGCCGGTGATCTTGAGGGGCTCTTCCACCATCACGAAGTCGATCTTGCGATCGTCCAGATTGACGCCCATCACCTTGACCCGCACCTTGTCGCCCAGACGGTAGCGGCGGCGGAAGTTCTCGCCGATCAGCTGCTGATGCAGCGGGTCGAACTGGTAGTAGTCGTTGGTGAGGGTGCTGACGTGCACCAGACCGTCGATGTGGATCTCGGCCAGACGCACGAAGAAGCCAAAGCCGGTGACGCTGGCGATGACGCCGTCAAACTCGTCACCCACGTGATCCAGCATGTACTCGCACTTGAGCCAGTCGGCCACATCGCGAGTGGCATCGTCGGCACGACGCTCGGTCATGGAGCAGTGCTCGCCCATCGGGTCCACTTCTTCCAGCTGGTAGTGGTAACCACCGCTCGGGGTCCACTTGTGGCGCAGGTTGGCCTGCTGCTCCTTGGCGGTCTGATACTTGATCGCGCGGTGCAGGATGAGGTCGGGGTAACGACGGATCGGCGAGGTGAAGTGGGCATAGGACTTCAGAGCCAGACCGAAGTGACCGATGTTGTCGGCCTGATAGATGGCCTGACGCATGGAGCGCAGCAGCATGGTGGAGAGCAGCTCCGCATCGGGCCGCCCTTCAAACTTGGCAGCCAGCTCGGCGAAATCCTTCGGCTCGGGCTCAAGACCGCCCTTGAGCTCCAGACCCAGTTCGGCCAGGAAGTCACGGAAACCGGTCAGACGCTCTTCACCCGGACGGTCGTGCACCCGGAACAGGGCGGCAGCTTCGTTCTTCTCGATGTAGCGGGCGGCAGCCACGTTCGCCTGGATCATGCACTCTTCGATGATCTTGTGGGCGTCGTTGCGCACCAGCGGCACGATGCGGTCGATCTTGCGCTGGGCATTGAAGATGAAGCGGGTCTCCTCGCTCTCGAACTCCACCGCGCCGCGCTGATGACGAGCCTGTTTGAGCGCCTTGTAGAGGTTGTTGAGCTCCTCGATATGGCCCACCAGCGGGTCATACTGCTGACGCAGCTTGGGATCCCCGTCGAGGATCGCCGCCACCTTGGTGTAGGTGAGACGAGCGTGGGAGTTCATCACCGCTTCGTAGAACTTGTAGCCGGACATGCGGCCAGAGGCGGAGATGGTCATCTCGCACACCATACAGAGGCGGTCAACCTGCGGGTTCAGGGAACAGAGACCGTTGGAGAGCACCTCCGGCAGCATGGGCACCACGAACTCGGGGAAGTAGACCGAGTTGCCGCGCTGATAGGCTTCGGTGTCGAGGGCTGTGCCCGGCTTCACATAGGCGGATACGTCGGCAATGGCAACCCACAGGCGCCAGCCGCCACCGCGTTTGGCTTCACAGAAGACGGCGTCATCGAAGTCGCGGGCATCTTCCCCGTCGATGGTGACCAGCGGCAGGGCACGCAGGTCGATACGGCCCTCTTTGGCCTTCTCCGGCACCTGCTCGCCGAGACCGGCAACCTCTTTGGTCACCTCTTCCGGCCAGGTGTGCGGAATGCCGTGGGTACGCAGGGCGATTTCGATCTCCATGCCGGGCGCCATGTTTTCACCCAGCACCTCCAGCACGGTACCGACCGCGTTGAAGCGGGCAGTGGCGCGCTGGTTGATGCGCACGACCACGACCTGGCTCTGGCGAGCCCCTTTATTCTCCCCTTCCGGGATGATGATGTCCTGACCGATGCGGCTGTCATCAGGCACCACGAAACCAACGCCGTTTTCGACGAAGTAACGGCCGACGATATCCGCTTCGCGGGATTTGAGCAGACGCACCAGACGCGCCTCCTGGCGCCCCTTGCGGTCGATTTCAGTCGGCTGCACCAGCGCATAGTCGCCGTGCATCAGACGCTGCATTTCGCGGTTGTTGAGGAACAGATCCGGGCCACCACCCTCGGGACGCAGGAAACCGAAGCCATCCTTGTGGCCGAGTACGTAGCCTTTCACCAGATTCAGGCGATCCGGCAGGGCATAACACTGGTTGCGCGTGAAGACCAGCTGTCCATCGCGCTCCATGGCACGCAGACGGCGACGCAGGGCTTCCAGTGGCTCTTCATCGGTCAGCTTGAGAACCTTGGCCAGCTCTTCCCGTGACATGGGTTTTTCGTGGCCCTTGATGAGGTCGAGGATCATCTCGCGACTGGCGATGGGATTCTCGTATTTTTCGGCCTCGCGTTCGAGGAAAGGATCTTTTTGAGACATAAGCAGGCCTTAGGGTAGGTGGTAACGGTGCCATTATATCGGAGGGGGGGGCGAATGGCATCCATCGGCTGCCTTTTGGCCAATCTCTCTGTCATACTATCTTCAGTTCGCTGGCATGATGAGACACAGAACTCATGAGTAAGGACACATTTGCCCAATCTGCCGCCTATCTCAAGCAGGCAGTCCCCCTGATGATCAAGTACCAGATCCCCACGACGCCGGATAACTATCACCTCTGGTACAACTACGTTGCGGCCAGCATGCCCGAGCTCAATCAGGCGATCGATCAGGCGGTCAAGCTACAGGGCACCTGCTCTCTTACCACCTGCGAGCGCCTCTACCACCAATATCTGGCGGCTCAGGACGAGAAGCAAATGGAGGCGATGAAGCTCAACCTCGCCGCCATGGCCAACGAGCTGGGCCACTCCATGCAGGACGCCATCTCGGATACCGGCATGTTTCAGGAGATGCTCGACAAGAGCTTCGACAAGCTGAGCCGTATAGACGACGAAGGCTTCAGTCTGGAAGACACCATGGGGATCCTGCGGGATTTGGTGCGCGAATCGCGGGATGTACGCATGTCCACCATGCACTTTCGCAACCAGCTCAGCAATGCCGAAAAAGAGATCAAGGAGCTGCGGGCGGCGCTCAACGAGACCCGCAAACTGGCCAACGAGGATGCCCTCACCAGCCTGCTCAACCGGCGCGCCTTTGACCTTGAACTGGATAGCCTGATCCGCAGCCAGCAGCCCTTCTCGCTGATCCTTGCCGACATCGACCGCTTCAAGAACTTCAACGACGAATATGGTCACCTGCTTGGCGATCAGGTGCTGCGCGCTTTCAGCAAACGGCTGCGCGATGCCTGCAAGGAGGGAGTGACCGCCTATCGGCTGGGGGGCGAAGAGTTCGCCATGCTGGTGCCCCATCGCAATCTGGCACTGACCAGGCAGATGGCAGAGAGCATGCGCCGCGCCATCGAGCGGATGTCGATTCTGGATCGCAAATCGGGCCGACGCATCGATCACATCACCGCCTCGTTCGGCGTGGGCGAGTTCAACGGTCAGGAGAGTGCCGACTGTCTGGTCGAACGAACCGACAAGCTGCTCTACAAGGCCAAAGAGCTTGGCCGTAACCGGGTCATGCCACTCCCCTCCTGAGAGCCGTCAAATTGCCGGATCGTCCCCAATAGAAAAGCCAGTCAGATCACTGACTGGCTTTTCTTCATCTCTTACCAATGCCGCCGGGGTGGAACCATGACGGCACCAGTCAGATGATTACTGCTGGGCCTCTGTGACCCCTTCCACTTTCACTTCGACACGGCGATCCGGAGCCAGGCAGACGATCAGCTCGCGCTTGGACTTGCTGACGCAGCTGTCGCCGGTAACCGGGGAAGCCTTGCCACGCCCTTCCACATTGACCTTGCTGGCCGGGATCCCTTTACCAACCAGATAGTTGGCAACGGTCTGGGCACGCTGCTCGGAGAGCTTCTGGTTGTAGGAGTCAGAGCCAATGCGGTCGGTGTAACCGATCACGGTGGCGACGCCATCCTTCGGACGCGCAGACTCAATCTGGCTGTAGAGGTTGTCCAGAGCCTCGCTGGCTTTCGGCTTCAGCGTTGCCTTGTTGAAGTCAAACAGCACGTCGGAGCTCAGGGTGAACTGCTTCTCGACAATAACAGGCTCGGGAGCGGGTGCCGGCGCAGGAGCCGGTGCGGCAACCACAGGAGCAACCTGACCGAAGCGATAGACAGCGCCCAGCGAGAGCAGGCCGTTGTCCATACGCAGGCCGGTGTCGTCACGGCTGCCATACGGAGTGGAGTATTGATACTCGAGGCGAGCAGCCCAGTCGCGATTGAAGGCATATTCAGCACCCAGCGCACCTACGACAACAAAGCGGCTGTCGCTTCCCTCACCACTGTTGTCAGCCCAGCCATAGCCACCACCTACACGACCGTAGAGGTCCAGGCTCTCGGTCACCGGGAAGCCCAACTTCAGGGTCAGTTGCGCCAGTTGTGCCTTCACGGAGTCGTTAAATGCAGTGCCGGTTGATTTCTCTACGGCATCAAACTTGTACTTGCCCAGATAGTCGTAACCCAGCTCAACACCCAGATTCTTGTTAACCTGATAGCCGCCAAACACACCGGCCCCCAGGGAATCATTGGTCTCATTGCCAAGAGTAAAAGCGTTGCTTTCATCAATGCCATAGAAGTTGGACCAGCCCAGTTTGGCACCGCCATACCAGGTATTGTCCTGACCGGCCGCCTGTGCGTTGGCAGCGAGCAAACCGGTAACCAGTAAGGTAATCAATGATTTTTTCATGTCTTAGCCTCTGCAACTTTATGTAGGAGGAGGTTGATTGATATCACCTCGTCTTATAGGCGCAACCGCACAAACACGATCGCAGCATATCAACGTTAGCCTATTTTCAAGTACCTGATATCAATTAACAAATAACACTTTAACTCAATGGCACCACAAAAACAGCAACAAATGTCTGTTATTTAACCAAGAAAGGGATGAATGCATCATTCTGCGGGGAAACGGGCCAGCCTGTCGCCGGCCCGGAAGGGTTGTTACTGACGGATGAACTCGTAGTTCTTCTCGATAAAATCGGCCACACGCTGACCCAGAACTTTATGCACGGTACGAGTCGGGTGCACCTGATCCCAGAACATGTTGCCCTCGCAATTGGCTGTCATGGCCGCCCGCATCAACTCGGGGCTGACCACAGCCTGCGCCAGGATCGGGTTGCTCGCAATGGCAAGCTGCTCCGGCAGCGTCAGCGCCGCCGCTTTTGGCATCTTGGCAAAGGGCTTCCAGACATAGCCACCGCCGTAGCAGGCATGTTCGATATCACTGAGCCCAAACTGCTGCGGGTCGCGCACCATCTCGTCAAACTGCTTGTCGACTTCGAACAGCTTCACGATGCCAAGAGGGGCAAGCTCGTTGGTGAGCGCCTGCAAACGCTGGTTATGGTATTTGGCTACATGGCGCACCTTGTCGACCACCTTCATGCTGTGAGCCGACGGGGTCTGCCCCAGATCAGGAATGTTGAACAGAAGTATCTGCTTGGCGCCATTTAAAACCAGATTATTCGCTGCCGCCTGAATGGTGGCTACCACCCGATCTGCATCCTTCTCCTTGTTCCAGCCATAGGCCAGATAATCGTTGGCTCCCACCCAAATCACCACCAGATCATCGGGGCGGAACTTGTCTTTTTTCAGGAACTGTTTGATCTCGTACTCCAGGTTATTGATCACCTGATACTTGGGATCCCAGGACCAGAAGCCAAGCCAGCCATTCAGGGGGCCGAGGTGGTTATAGGCCACCGCAGTGGCACCGCCTTCAGCCTCGTTGGCCAGCTTAAGCCCCGGGAAATGCTCTTGTTGCAACAATTCCAGCCAGACTGGCCCATTACTGAAACGCCCCTTGAAATAGGGAGGACTGGAGGGGAGATACCCTTTCATCTTCTGGTACATTTTTCCGGTATCGGAGAGGCTATCGCCAAACATCACGATACGGGAAAAGGCAGGACGCTCGACCGCCTGAACGGTCAATGCCATCAACCCCAATAAACAAACAAGCCACTTTTTCATATTGTTATTCTCATTGTTCGGCAAGGGTTACCCTTGCTCGCTTTCCTCGAACGGAGATCTCTTTGGGAAGAAGCAGATCTCCACTGACGCCTGATCAAGACGACAGATTAACGAGCTGGCTAAACCTTCACCTACTCTTTCGCACAATAGAATCGATTGCGCTCACAAAACAGGCGATCTCTTATTCCATTTTCAACCCATTTCGGCTGCTGCCACAGCCGAAAAAAGCGCGTACTTTTTGTGCTCTATCCCCTTATCGCAAATAAAACGGATGCTTTCACGCTTGTTTCACGCCCCCCTCCGCACAATGCCCCCATCCCAACGACAGGAGCATGAAATGAACAAAGCAAGCGCAGCCATTATCGGAATGTTGACCCTGATGTCCGTATCCTCTTTCGCCATGGCGGCCTACACGGGCCCGATGGAGCAGAACAAGGTCTCCGTGGCGCAACTCAAGGATCTGGCCGATGACAGCTGGGCCACCCTGGAAGGGAAACTGGTCAAGCACCTCGGCGGTGAAAACTACCTGTTCCGCGACGAGAGCGGCGAAGTAGAGGTCGAGGTAGACGAGAAGGTATGGCGTGGCACAGAGGTAGGGCCGGACGACCTGATCCGCATCCGTGGCGAGGTGGACCACAGCTGGAACAAGACCGAGCTTGATGTGGAAAGTCTGGAGAAAGTGGGCGCGGCGCCCAAGGCTAAAGGCGGCTTCATCGCCAAGTAAGGCGGAATGATCCCTGACTGACCAGACGTAAAAAAGGGCGCTGTTGAAAGCGCCCTTTTTCATTTTCCGTTCTGCCGCTGCGACCCGTTAACCGGAACGGCTGGCAAATGTTCGCTTGAACCCCTTCTCGGCCTGATTGACCTTGTAGAGGTAGCGACGCGCCTCCGCCTTGGGATGCTGCTCGGTCAGCACCTGGTAAACCGCCTCGGGTGAGAGCTGGTTGATCATGCTGGGAGCCGCCTTGCGATCGCTTGAGAAGGTGTTGAGCACCCCGCCAGCCCCACCGTTATAGGCGGAGATCACCGCATAGCGACGGGATTGGGGATCCTGAATATCCGACAGATAGACGGTCTGCAGCAGATGCAGATAGGCAGTCCCGACATCGATGTTGTAGGCCGGATTGAACAGGTCTTCCCGGGTCGGTTGACCGCTCTTGCCCTTGACCCGCACATAGACGTCACGCCCAGCCGTCGCCGGAATGACCTGCATCAGGCCATAAGCGTTGGCATGGCTCACCGCATAGGGGTTGAAGCTGCTCTCGGTCTTGATCACCGCATAGATCAGGCTTTCAGAGACCCCGTATTTGCGGGAGGCTTCACGGATCAGGCTGGCGTACTTGTAACCCCGTCTGTCTTCGTGGTTGGCCACCATGGGGATATCGACGAAGAAGATGGTGCGAATACCAAGGGTGCGCTTCTTCATCGCCGTGTTGAGCAGGTAGTCGGCGTAACGTTCGGCACGCCAGGATGCCCGAATGGGCTGACGCTGATTGTCCACCACCTGGCCATAGAGGAAAGGCTCGCCGCCGGGCATGATCTCCCGGTCGGAGTAAAGATCCACTTCGGCCGGATCGTCTGGTGTCAGCAGGGTCTCGACAATGGCACGACGCAGGTGAGCGCGGGGATCTATGCCAGATACCGTCTCGACCATGATATGGCCGCTGGAGAAATCGATGTGGGCACGGCTCTTGTACTGATCCGTGTATTTGACGTAGTCATACTTGCCCGCAAACAGCGCCTCTCGCCCCCATATTTCGTTCACGTTATGGGAGAGCGCACTGATCATGTGTTCAAAGCCGCGGATGTCCTTGCCGTTGACGAGATCATCATCCTCATTCCCGCTGGGCTTGGGAGAAGATGAACAGGCAGAGAGAAACAGCAGGGTGCACAGCAGCCAGAAAATTCGGCCCATAGGATCCTCAAACAGGGCGGCAGTGCCGCCCATCATTCATATGCCGCGAGTAAACAAGGGGAGGCTGACCACCTTTGGCTCCACTCCCCGCTCGCAGGTACTACAGCTCGATTGCTTACTGGCTGGGAGGGGTATAACCCTCGATCTGCACTTCACCCGCTTCAAACAGGTAGCTGACCATCTCTTTTTCCAGCAACTGACGATGCTCAAGATTCATCATATTGAGCTTTTTTTCATTGATCAGCATCACCTGCTTCTTCTGCCACTCGGCCCAGGCTTCCTTGCTGATGTTGTCAAAAATCCGCTTGCCGAGTTCACCCGGGTAGAGTTGAAAATCCAGGCCCGGACCCTCTTTTTTCAGGCGTTGGCAAAATACAGTACGGCTCATGTTGACCTCTATGGTTGTAGCTCCGGATAGGCGAGCAGACGGGCCGTGGCGGCCGCCAGCCCCACCTCGGCAGGATGGCGTAAGTTATACCAGAGTCGGTTATCTGCTTCCATGAGGCGCAGCGCTGGCGCTGCCTCAATCTCGAGCAGCAGCGGCTGGATATCGAGGTGGAAGTGACTGAATGTATGGCGAAAACCGGCCAGCTCCCGATAACCGTGATGACTCAGGCCAAGGGACGCCAGCAGACCCTCTACCTCCGCCAGCGAGGCGACCTGCGGGAAGCAATAGAGCCCACCCCAGATCCCCTGCGGAGGCCGCTTCTCCAGCAGCAGTTCGTCGCCATGGCGGATCAGCAGCATGATGCCATCCCGGGCCGGAATGCTCTTCTTCGGCTTGCTGTTGGGGTAGGCAGTCGGGTTGCCTTGCGACAGCCCCTGGCAATCGGCCCGCACCGGGCAACGCTCGCAAGCAGGCTTGCTGCGGGTGCAGATCGTTGCCCCGATATCCATCATCGCCTGATTGTATTGCGCCACGCCCAGCTTGGGAGTGAGCCGAATGGCGATCTCCCACAGCTCGTTCTCAACCTGCTTCTGGCCGGGCCAGCCCGGCAGCGCCAGCCAGCGGGTGAGTACCCGCTTCACATTGCCATCAAGGATGGCGTGAGGCTGACCGAGGGAGAGCGACAGCACGGCCCCGGCGGTAGAACGGCCAATGCCCGGCAGCGCCATCACCTCGTCAAAGCGCTCGGGAAAGAGGCCATGGTGATGATCGCGGATCTGCTGGGCCGCCTTGTGCAGGTTGCGGGCCCGGGCATAGTAGCCAAGCCCGGTCCAGTGATGCAGCACTTCGTCGACGGGGGCATCGGCCAGCGCCACCACATCAGGGAAACGCGCCATAAAACGCTGGTAATAGGGGATCACGGTAGCGACCTGGGTCTGCTGCAGCATGATCTCCGAAACCCAGACCCGGTAAGGAGTCTTCTCCTGCTGCCAGGGCAGGCTCTTGCGGCCATGAAGCTCATACCACTCCAGAACTCGGCTTGCGAAGGTTGATTGATTCACGTTGTTCTCATGTCGTTGATATATAGGGAACTCTGCGGTTCCTTCGGCTTATTTTGGCTGCTCGGTAGTAAGGCCATTGCGCAATACAGAGCCAGCCGTCTGGTGCGGCAGGGTACGGCCTCGTCACGTCCAAGTCAAAGCCCTGCTGACACACTCGATTACCCCACATTTTCCCGGTCACGGCCGGGCAGCAATGCAGTAACAAAGACGATATACTCGGCCCCACGATTGTTGACGGGAGAGATGGTTTGCAGACTTATCTGGTTGGGGGCGCAGTACGGGATCGCCTGCTGGGATTGCAGCAGGGCGACAGGGATTATCTGGTGGTCGGCGCCACCGTGGAGCAGATGCTGGCGCTGGGCTTTACCCAGGTCGGTCGCGACTTTCCCGTGTTTCTTCACCCCAAAACCCAGCAGGAGTATGCCCTCGCCCGTACCGAACGCAAGCAGGGTCAGGGCTACACCGGCTTTGTCTGCCACGCAGCCCCCGATGTGACGCTGGAGCAGGATCTGCTGCGCCGGGATCTCACCATCAACGCCATCGCCGAAGATGAACAGGGAGAGCTCCACGATCCCTACGGTGGCATCAAGGATTTGGAAAAACGGCTGCTGCGCCACGTCTCCCCCGCCTTTGCCGAAGACCCTTTGCGCATCCTGCGGGTCGCCCGCTTCGCCGCCCGCTTCCACGCTCAGGGCTTTACCATCGAGCCGGAGACCCTCGCCCTGATGAGCGAGATGACGGCCGCTGGCGAGCTGGCCCACCTCACGCCGGAGCGAGTCTGGAAAGAGCTGGAGAAGGTGCTGCTGGGGCCTACCCCGCAGATCTTCTTCGAGGTGCTGCGCCAGTGCGGTGCCCTCAAGGCGCTCTTCCCCGAGATCGATGCCCTGTTCGGCGTCCCCGCCCCAGCCAAGTGGCACCCGGAGATCGACACCGGCATCCACACCCTGATGGTGCTGGAGCAGGCGTGCCGGATCTCCTCGGAATTGACCGTCCGCTTTGCTGCCCTCTGCCACGACCTTGGCAAGGGAGTGACCCCCAAGGAGTTCTGGCCCAGCCATCATGGTCACGGCCAGAAGGGGCTGCCGCTTATTCGCGCCCTGTGCGAGCGGTTCCGGGTACCCAACGAGTGCCGGGATCTGGCGCTGCTGGTGAGCGATCTGCACACCCACATCCACATCGCCTTTGAACTCAAGCCCGCCACCCTGCTCAAGGTGTTTGACAAGGCAGATGCCTGGCGCCGCCCCGAGCGCTTTGCCCAGCTGCTGGATGCCTGCCGCGCCGACTTCCACGGCCGCACCGGTTTCGAGGAGCGGGTCTACGCCGAGCCGGACTATGTGGCCGAAGCGCTGGCTGCCGCCCAGGCAGTGCCGGTGAAAGAGATAGTGGCGGCCGGTTACAAGGGGGAAGAGATCAAGGAGCAGCTCGCCAAAAAGCGGACCGATGCCATCAGCCGCATCAAGGATGAGTGGACCTTTATCGAGGAGTAACCCTCCCCCCGCACAAGAACAGACGGCCATACTGACAAGGCTCCCGCAGGAGACCTCGCCAGTACGGCCGTTTTGTCATTTAGCTGAGTTCAGACTGGCGGTTTACGCCGGGCCAATGCGCTCGAGCAAGCTCATATGGGATGAGCCATCGTGGCGCTTGAGGTTCTGACGATACTCGAACTGGCGCTGGCTCTCCTGTTTGAGCCCCAGCATCAGCGAATAGCACATGGCCAGCATGATCACCGAGAAGGGCAGCGCGGCTATGATGCTGGCCGCCTGCAGGGCAGCAAGACCGCCGGAGACCAGTAAAATCGCAGCGACCAGCCCCTGGCCCAGCCCCCAGAGCGCGCGGTGGGGCACAGGAGGATCCTGATCACCGATGGAGAGCAGGGTCGTAATCACCAGCGTGCCCGAGTCACTGGAGGTAATGAAGTAGGTGCAGATAAGCAGGGTCAGCACGCCCTTGGCAATCCAGCCAAAGGTCTCCCAGTGCAGCAGTTCGACCGTCTTGTAGAGCGCCAGCGTCACATCCTGATTGACCGCTGCGACCACGCCGCCGCCACCAAACAGCTCCAGATTCATCGCCGTACCGCCAAAAACGGTGAGCCAGAACATGCCGAGCAGCGAAGGCACCAGCAGCACGCCAAGCACGAACTCGCGGATAGTACGCCCCTTGGAGATGCGGGCGATAAACATGCCGACAAACGGCGCCCACGCAATCCACCAGCCCCAGTAAAACGCCGTCCAGCTCGACTGCCAGGCCGAGGTGCCATTGGCTTCGGTGTTGGTCCAGAAGCTCAGTTTGACGATGTTCTGCAGGTAATCGCCGATGTTCTGCACATAGGCGTTGAGGATATAGGTGGTCGGCCCCAGCACCAGAAAGAGCGCGAGCACGAACACGCTCAACCAGATATTGAGTTCGGAGAGGATCTTCACCCCGCGCCCGACCCCGGAGACCGCCGAGAGGGTGGCGATCAGGCTGATACCACCGATAAGCCAGAGTTGGTTCGTCTGCGATACTTCCATGCCAAACATCTGGTTGAGGCCGGTATTCATCTGGGAGACCCCCAGGCCAAGGGAGGTCGCCACCCCGAACACGGTGCCGAACACCGCCAGCACGTCAGCGGCGTGGCCCCAGAAGCCGTAGATGCGATCGCCGAGCAGCGGATAGAGCACGGAACGAATGGCCAGTGGCAGCTTGCGCCGATAGCTGAAGAAGGCGAGCGACAAGCCGACGATCACATAGATTGCCCATGGATGGAGGCCCCAGTGGAAAAAGGTGAGGCGCATGGCGATCTGGGCCGCCTCCGGGGTCATCCCTTCGGTAATAAAAGGGTTGCCCTGCAGGTGGTTCATCGGCTCGGCGATGCTCCAGAACACCAGCCCGATCCCCATGCCCGCGCTAAACAGCATGGAGAACCAGGCGAAGTAGCCGAACTCCGGTACCTGGTCGTCGTCGCCCAGCCGGATGTTGCCGAAACGGCTGAACATCAGGTAGACGGCGAAGAACAGGAACAGGGCGACCACCAGAATGTAGTACCACTTGAACCCGGCAATAATCTGATCCTTGGCCCCGACAAACCAGCTGGCGGCCGTCTCGGGGACAAAGACCCCGAACAGCAGAAACAGGGTGATAACGGTCAACGCCGTCATGGCCATGGTGGGGTTGAGGCCTTTAAATAGCCCTTTGCTTGCTCTCATCCAGCCTCCTTAGTCGTTGTTGAAAAACTCTTCGCCCACGTGATCACCGGCACCACCGATGGCGCGATAGACCAGCTTGCCTGCCGCTTGTTCACGGTGATCCACCAGGGTGACCGAGGGCTGACCGTTCACGGCGTGGCGTTTGCCGAGGAAGATGGCCATGGGCACGCCCAGATTGGAGATACCGCTGGTGATCCAGAGCCGGTTGAAGTCGTAAGAGCCGCCGATGAACTCCAGCTGGGCCAACCCGGTATCGAGGCCGGTCAGATAGAACTGCATAGCGCTTTCGTCAGGAAAGAGGTGCACCAGCACATAGGCGTAGCGCAATTCGTTCACCAACTCCTTTAGGTTGAAAGTACCTGTTTCGCTACAGGAGAGCGGCAGTTCGCCGTCGTAGTGGTGAACCTTGAGGTTGTTCGGGTCTTCATCGTAGGCGGGCTGATAGCGGACAAAGGCTGACGTATCAGGCAGTTCATAGCGAACCCGCACGACTTTCAGGCCGCTGGCCAGGGTCTTGATATCCAGTTCATTGGTCATGTTTACTCCTCTCTTGTCAGGTTAAACAGCGCAAAGAGGGGCTAAACTAACACAAAATTAATTTGAACATAAACCATTTGAGTAATAACTATATTGACCTTTTTATCTACCGGGAGCAGAATTTTCCCCCTTTCAACCCGACTTCCTACTCCGACACCATGGAAAAACATGATGAAGTGCTGGTAGCGCTGCGCCAGATCATTCGTGCCATCGACATGCACTCCAAGCGCTTGATCAAGGAGGCGGGTCTCACCTCGCCACAACTCTTGCTGCTCAAAGGGATTGATGAGCTGGGCCAGATCTCCATGCGCCAGCTGGCCGACCACACCAACATGAGTCAGGCCACTGCCACCACCATCATGGATCGCCTCGAGAGCCGTCAGCTGGTACAGCGCGTTCGCAGCGAGACCGACAAGCGCAAGGTACACGCGACCCTGACCGATGCCGGACGCGCCCTGCTGGCCGAGGCGCCGACACCACTGCAAGAGAGCTTTATCCAGCGTTTTCAATCCCTTGAAACCTGGGAACAGACCCTGCTGCTCTCCTCCCTGCAGCGCATCTCCGCCATGATGAATGCCGACGGGATAGATGCCGCCCCGGTGCTGAGCGTCAGCCCCCTGACCGCCGAGCAGGCATAAAAAAAGCTCCCGAAACGGGAGCTTTTTTAGTGGTTTGCACCGGCGATTACTCTTCCAGGCTGATACCAATATTGGAAACGCCATCCTGAGCGGCAAAGACCTTGATGGCCAGAATGCGGTCGCTATCGCGCTCATGGGCAACTCGCTTGAGCAACTCGACCTGAAACTCCAGCTCGGCTTCCATATATTCGTGCTCGTAGAGCTCCTCTTCGGTCAGATCCCGCTCTTCCATCATCTCGATAAAACCGGCAACGGTACCGACGGAGGCATGACTGGCATCGTTGGCCTCTTCCCCAACACGGCAGATCACCGAGTTGTAGGCACAGCCCAGCGCCACGCAGGCATCCAGTGCCGGATAGGCACCGTAGGATTCAAACTTGCGGGGATCCGGAATATGGGCTTCGAACTCTTCGAGAATGGCACCCAGATTGACCCGGGAACCCTTGACGGTCAGGTAGTTCCACATCTGATCCAGCGCATGCCGGAAGGCCTCTGCATTGCCAAATCCGGAGGCCTGACTGAACAGGGCATAGTTGGGGTACATGCGCTCTGCCAGCGCCAGGGTGTAGACGGTCTGTTGCCAAGGCTGTAGCTCGGCCAGTCGCTTATAAAACTTGTCACCAAACACTGGAGTCGGATCCTCTGCAAAATGTGGGGCAGATTGTAGCCCACGAGGGGCGCGGCGAAAACGAAAAAGCGCCCTGGTCGGCTATGTTGCGCTGGCAACTCGGGTAAGATGGGACGAGTGCGGCATCTTGTTGCGCCGCAAATTCTGATAAGGAACAAGAGTATGAGCCAACGTACCCTTCTTTTGCTCAGCCAGGATAATGCTCACTACGAACGTCTGCTCAAGACCGCCAATCTTCACCATCTGCGCATTCTGCGAGCCGATAACCAGAGCGATGCCGAGAAGCTGATTGGCGAAGCCCATATTCTGATGGCAGAACCGGCCCGTGCCAAACCGCTCCTCCCCAAGGCGGGGAAACTCAAATGGTTCCAGTCTACCTATGCCGGAGTGGACGTACTGCTCGACTCGGACAGCCGGCGCGACTACCAGCTTACCAACGTGCGCGGCATCTTCGGCCCGCTGATGAGCGAATATGTCTTTGGCCATCTGCTCAGCTTGATGCGACAAATTCCTCTCTATCGGGAACAACAAAGGCAGCGTCTCTGGCAGAGCCACCCCTATCAGGGGCTCAAGGGGAAAACCATGCTGATCCTTGGCACCGGCAGCATTGGCCAGCATATCGCCCAGACCGGCAAGCACTTTGGCATGAAGGTACTTGGCATCAGCCGCAGCGGCCGGGAGCGGGCCAGCTTTGATCAGGTTTACCAGCTACCGGCACTCAACAAGATCCTGGCGCAGGCCGATGTCATCGTCAGCGTGCTGCCGGCGACCCGCGACACCCGCCACCTCTTCAATGCCGCCCGCTTCGAGTTCTGCAAACCGGGCGCCATCCTGTTCAACGTGGGACGTGGCAATGCAGTTCACTCCGGCGATCTGCTGACAGCCCTGCGCACCGGCAAGCTGGCGATGGCGGTGCTGGATGTGTTCGAGCAGGAGCCACTGCCCGCCGACAGCCCATTGTGGGGGCAACCCAACCTCATCGTTACCCCTCACAACAGCGCCTACAGCTTCCCCGAGGATGTGGCCCAAATCTTCGTGCGCAACTATATCCGCTTCATCGACGGCCAGCCCCTCGACGGCAAAATAGACTTCGACAAGGGATACTGACCACTGATTGCTCATGCAAAAAGGCCCCGCCAATCTGGCGGGGCCTTTTCATTTCAAGCGGGGAGAGGTATCAACCTGCGGCCAGCTCCTTGCGGTAGCCTTTCACCTTGGCCAGGAACTGGCGACGCTCCTTGCCGCTGAGCGGTTCGGCCATCGGCAGCTTGGCAGTCATGGCGTTGACCGGTCGGTTGTTGATGCGCAGCTCGTAGTGGAGGTGAGCACCGGTCGAGCGCCCCGTGTTGCCGGAGAGGCCAATCTTGTCACCCATTTTGACCCGCTGACCCGGTTTGACCAGCAGCTTGCTCAGGTGCAGATAACGGGTCGACAGGGTACGGCCATGCTTGATGACGACATAGGTACCTGCCAGCGGGTGGCTGGTTGCCTTCTGGACGACACCGTCACCGGTCGCCAGCACCGGAGTGCCAACCGGCACTGCAAAGTCGGTGCCCTCGTGAGGACGCACCATACCGGTTACCGGATGTTTACGCGCCGGGTTGAAGTTGGAGCTGATCCGGTAGCGGCTGTGGGTCGGATAGCGACGGAAGCCACGCTCCAGACTGTTGCCCTGACCGTCGTAATAGTTGCCGTCATCGGAGAGCCAGGCCGATACCGTCTTGCCCTGGCTGGTCACTTCCACACCCAGCAGCTGGCTGTTGCCTGTGCTCTTGCCCTCGACGGTCTCCTGACGTACCAGCACTTTGAATTTGTCACCCTTTTTCAGGTCCTGAGCAAAGTTCATCCGCCACTGGAACAGGTTGGCAATCTTCTGGATATGGTTGGCCGGAATACCGGCATTACGGGCGCTGACATAGAAGCTGCCATTGATCACGCCATCGTAGCGCTGCGGCTGCCAGTCCACCTTCTCGTTGATCATCGAGGCGGTATAGGTGTCGTCGGTGCGCGCCATCACCAGCGTCTGTTTGATGTTCAGGCGGATCTTGAGCTGTTGCAGGATGTTGTCCTGATCAATCAGCAGCTCGATGGTCTGGCCCGGTTTGAGCCGCGCCAGATAATTCTTGTTGTCCGCATCCAGCACCTTGTAGAGGGTGGTGGTCGAGAGCCCCAGATTGTTGAAGATGGCGGTCAGATTCTCGCCATTGCGCACCCGGTAATCCTGCCACTGCGGCGCGGTATCGACCGGAATATCATCGTCCGGCGTGGCGGGATCAACCAGTTCGTGATCGGGGATTTCGTTAAAGTCGGTGTTGTTTTCGTTGGTTGCCGTACCCGCGGTATCAATCGGCAACTCCAAACGCAGGGGCCGCTCCAGAATGTCACCCGGAGCCGGCAGCAATGCCACTGCCGACAGGGTCATCGCCGTCAGCATCACCATTGCGTAAAAGTGTTTGCGGGGAACCGGTGGTTCCCAATTGGCAGCCTGTGCTACCAAGGGACGGAGACGTTTCATCCGCTATCCTGTCTTTATATCTGAAGAGTGTGAGTTGCGATGTGGTAGTACCAAATCCGCATAAAACTGTCTGTTTGACAAAAAACGATACAAATAGTTCATCGCAATCTGCATGAACTTCACATTTTATGCATAACCAGCCCAGATGGGCAGAAATGATCGTCTTTTTTAACCATTTTTTCCTATTTTTAAGAACCGGCTCGCCATAGCGCCAGAATAAAAACCGCAAATGTTGCAATAACTTTTCCATGGAGTGGAGATGACGTTATCAAAACTATTGAGCAGGATAATCCTCATCCTGTTTCTGATCGGTGCCATCCTGCTGTTTGTGCTGGAAATCACCACTGTCCGCCAATCCATCATCGACCAGATGTCTGCCAATCTGGAGACTGCCGTCACCGCTCTGGGCCTAGTGCTGCAAGGTACTTTGCTCAACGATGACAAGGTGCTGGCCGAAACCATCGTCAATGCCATGTTCGATGGCGGCTTCGTCAGCTCGGTCAGGTTGATCGACCCGGACGGACAACTGCTGTTCCAGAAGGTGTTCCAGGCCACCCAGCAAAACGTGCCTGGCTGGCTTCCCTCGGTTATCGGCATGCCACCGGTCAAGATTGAGCAAGAACTGACCGACGGCTGGCGCATGCTCGGCACTCTGACGCTGGAAGGTCACAGCGGCTACGCCTACCAGCACCTGTGGAATGCCATCAGCCGTATCGGACTTGCACTGCTGGGTGGGCTGGTTGTCTTTACTTTGGTGATCTCCCTGGTCAGCCAACGGCTGCTAAAGCCGCTGGAACAGATCAACCAGCAGCTAATCCGGGTCCGCAAGCACCAGTTCAACAGCGCCCTCCCCACCCCCTGGCTGCTGGATCTCAAAGAGGTGGCGCTCTCCATCAACCAGCTGGTCTCCGAGCGCAAGCGCGACCTGTTGCAGCAACGCCTCAAAATCACCCAGATGGGCAAGCAACTGCGCCCATCCACAGCGCAGCCCCTACAAGGGCTAACCGACACCCGTGGCGGCCACCTGCAAACCTTCGACTCGACACAGGGCGAGATAACCCTCTACCAGCGCTTCCTGCCACACCCGGCACTCACCGCCGACAGCGAGCTGGCCACCATTCAAGCGGTTCTGGAACAGTGGTTGCAACACCATGTTGAAGGTATCTCGCTACCGCTCTCCCTGCTCCACCACCCGCAGTGGCAAGCCATAGCACCGCTGCTGACCCGGGGAAGAGGAAAGACACTCGACTGGCGCTGGGATGTGACCTCCTTCCCGGCTGAGGGTGAGTCGATATTGACCCGCTTGCAGGAACAGGGGGTCGAGCTGGCGTTTAGCGCTATTCCGCTCAATACGGAGACCTTCAATCAACTCGATCCCCTCAATCCTGTCTTTGTCTGCTGTCAGCTGAGCGAGGAGCCGCTCTACTGGCATCTTCTCTCGCAAACCATGCATGCTGCTGGTTACACCCTGTTGGCCGAGGCGGGCAGTGGCAGCGACATCGACAAGCTGCGTACCTGGGGGATTGATGGTTATGCCAGGGAGGCACAATCATGAAAAAGCTGGCTATCTTGCTGATGTTGTTCGGCCAAGCCGGAGCAATGGCCGCACCGGCCACCATAGCAACAGGGGGTGAACAGGGGATCTACTATCAGGTCACCAGCGAATTCTGCCGGCTCGCACACAAGACTGACTCGCAGATCAGCTGTGCGCTGCAAGCAACTTCCGGTTCGATGGAGAACCTGCAGCGACTGCGGAGCGGTCAAAGCCGCTACGCCATGGTGCAGTCTGACTGGCTCTATCAGGCCAGTCAGGGTAGCGGCCCCTTTGCCAACGCCGCACAAACCGGCCTGCGCGCGCTGTTTGCGACCCACGCCGAACCCTTTACCATAGTGATCCGGGCCGACGGCGACATTACCTCGCTGGAGCAGCTCAAGCTCGCCCCCATCGATATGGGGCTGAAGGGCTCCGGTACCCGCCAGACTGCGCTGGCTCTTTTCAACTTGCTGGGCGCCAAGGAGCAGGATCTCGATCTGAAAAGCATGGCCAATGCAGCCGAGGCGCTCTGCAGCAAACAGATCGATGCCTATGGACTGGTGATGGGACACCCCAACCGGATTGTGCTCGATACCGCCAAGCGGTGTGCCATCCGATTTCTGCCGGTCGACGGCGCTCTGCGTGACCAGCTGATCAAGGGGGTCAGGTATTACCAGCGCAGCCAGGTGCCCGCGCGAATCTATCTGGGCAATCTGAAAGCCACCCCCACCTTTGCCATCGCGGCCACTCTGGTGACCAATGCAACCACTCCCGAAGAAGAGGTCTATAACCTGACTCGTGCCATGCTGGCACAGCAGACCAAGTTCAACGAACAGACTTATGGCTACGCCAACATGTTCCATCAGGCGCGCAACAAAACCGGCCCGGTGCTGAGCATTCAGCAGCATCCGGGCGCAGCACGTTATTTTGCCGAGTTGAAAGCCGCCGGGAAGCTATAGCTGGCGGCGGGGGGAGCGCAGCTGCTCGCTGGAGAACCGGGTCTTCATCGACGTCCACTGCGCCAGCCTGTCGGCACTGCCTGCCAGCGTTCCCTCACGGCGGGACTTCATGATCCAGATGCTCTTGGCATCGAAGCTGTAGACAGGGATAAGGTCAGTGCGCTGACTTCCGGGCAGAATGCGGCTGTTGATGTTGTCGAGCACCAGCGGATCTGATTTGGGGGTCGCGAAATAGAGCGTCACCATGTGGAACTGGTTGTAACGCACCGCCTTGACGTAAGCCAGCCGCAGCTTCTTCTCGTCCACCCCCAGCTCCATCAGGGTGTAGTACTTGGAGATGCTGTAATCCTCGCAGTCGCCACCGCGAGCGCCGATAAACTCCAATGGATTGGCCCAGTAGTCCGCTTCTCCCCACAATCTGGGATCATCGCTGTAGGTCAGGTTATTGAAGTAGTGATTTACCAGCTCGATCTTCTGCTGATCCGTGGTGCCGGCTCTGGGCGTCAGCAAGCGGGAAAACGCCTCGGCGCGCTGAATTGCGCGCCCGCCGTAGACCTCCTGCAACTTCTCCCGCAGCTCGGGGCTGGCGATATATTCCGACAGGCGGGAAGCCTGCACGCCGGCACAACCTAGTGCCAGCATGCAGGTGGGGATTAACAGCCATTTCATACCGGACACTCCATGTCAGATGCTGGAGGTCAGTATAGTCCCAGACAACAGAGAGCAGGCTCTTCGGGCCCAGTGTCAACGACACTGGGCAAAAGCGTTGGCCAACTGATCCATGAACTGGGGATAACCTTCCGGACCGAGCGGAACCTGCTCACCTACCTCATCCAGCAGCAGCACTCTGGCGCCGGTATTGCGGGCAACCGACTCGATCACCGCCGGCGAGAATTGCGGCTCGGCATAGATGCAGCTTGCCTGCTTCTCCTCCAGCGCCTTACGGATCTCGACCAGTGTTTTTGCTCCCGGACGACGCTCCGGACTGACGGTAAAGTGGCCCTTGGAACTCATGCCGTAGTGGCGCTCCCAGTAGCCATACGCTTCGTGGAATACGAAGTACCCCTTCTGGTTCACCGCTTTCATCTGCCCAGCGATCACCTTGTCTCTGGCATCGACCTTGGCGGTAAACGCGGCCAGATTGGCCTCGTAGCGCGCCTTGTTGGCCGGATCCTGCTTGCCCAGCTCGCTGGCGATAGCGCCGGCGATCACCTTGGCCTGCATCGGTCCAAGCCAGATATGGGGGTCGATCCCTTCATGATGATGACCTTCATGCCCTTCATCGTCGTGGTCATGAGCTGCATGGTCATCGTGCTGATGGCCATCATGGCTATCCTTGGTCGCGTAGTTGAACAGCGGCATGCCCGGCACCTGGGTCAGGGTCAAGACATGGGGGTGATTGGCCAGAGGTTTGCTCATGAAACCCTCCAGCTCGGGGCCGACCCAGACCACCAAGTCCGCCTCCCCGATCTTGCGTACATCGGAGGGACGCAGAGAGAAGTCGTGGGGAGAAGCGCCGGTTGGCAGCAGGACTTCCGGCTCACTCACACCTTCCGTGATCGCCGCGGCAATAAAGCCCAAGGGCTTGATAGTGGTCAGTACCTCCACGGCACGAACAGGCAAACTCACCGCCAGCAGGGCAGTGAAAAAAGCAATAATTCTCATTGGTGAATCTCGTCAGCGGGTGATTGTGTGATAATATAACAGCTTCTGTTTTTTGTTATATTATAACTCTCACTGGCTGTAAACCCCGGAGCTGTCATGACCCAACTGGTAGAGCTGAAAGAGGTCTGTCTTTCGTTCGATGGACGCTCAGTGCTCGACAAGGTCTCCTTTACCCTCAATAAAGGCAAAATCACCACCCTGGTCGGCCCCAACGGGGCGGGCAAGAGCACCCTGAGCAAACTGGTATTGGGTCTGCTCACCCCGGATTCCGGCCAGATCATCCGCAACCGCGATCTGAGAGTCGGCTATGTACCGCAACGCCTCTATCTGGATCCCACCCTGCCGCTCACCGTGCGCCGCTTTCTGCAACTGGGCAAGAAGGGGCGGATCTCCATCGAAGAGGCGCTGACCAGAGTCGGCGCCGAAGGGCTGCTGGACAACCGGATGCAGAAGCTCTCCGGTGGCGAGATGCAGCGGGTACTGCTGGCGCGCGCTCTGCTGGTCAAACCCGAACTGCTGGTGCTGGATGAGCCGGTGCAGGGGGTGGATATCAACGGTCAGATCGAGCTCTACGCCCTGATCGGCAAGCTTGCTGCCGAATTCAACTGCGCCGTGCTGATGGTATCCCACGACCTGCATCTGGTGATGGCCAGCACCCACGAGGTGATCTGCCTCAATCGCCACGTCTGCTGTCATGGCGAGCCGGAGAGCGTGGCGCGCCACCCCGAATTTGCCCGCCTGTTCGGGCGACCGGAGCAGGAGGTGCTGGCGGTCTATACCCACCATCACCACTGCGACGGCGAACACCATCATCATGAACCGCAGGCTCCCGTCATCCGCCTGCCTTCTCGCAACAACGCTCACAGCAAATAGCGCAAGCAACAGGACATTCAAGTGGACAGCTTTCTGTTATACGCCCTCGCGGCCGGTCTCGGCATCGCCCTGCTGGCCGGCCCCCTCGGCAGCTTCGTGGTATGGCGCAAGATGGCCTATTTTGGCGATACCCTCTCTCACGCCTGCCTGTTCGGCATCGCGCTGGGCATCCTGCTGCAGGTCGATCTCACCCTGGCGGTAGTGGTCTGCTGCCTTGCCATGGCGATGCTGCTGGTGGTCATGAGCCGCAACCAGCAAGTAGCAACCGATACCCTGCTCGGCATTTTGGCACACAGCGCCCTGTCCCTCGGTCTGGTTACCTTGAGTTTTATGGATAACGTGCGGGTGGATCTGATGGCCTACCTGTTTGGCGACCTGCTCTCGGTACAACCGATGGATCTGCTCTGGATCTACGGCGGTGGCGCACTGGTACTGCTCACCCTGTGGCGACTGTGGGATCCCCTGCTCTCCATGACCATCTCGGAAGAGCTGGCACGGGTAGAAGGGATCCGGGTCGATGTGCTGCGCTGCGTGCTGATGCTGCTGATCGGGCTGGTGATCGCCGTAGCGATGAAGTTTGTCGGGGCGCTGATCATCACCTCCCTGCTGATCATCCCCGCCGCTACCGCCCGCCGTTTCAGTCAGACGCCGGAGCAGATGGCCGGCTTTGCCGCGCTGATCGGCTGCCTCGCCGTGCTGGGTGGATTGACCCTCTCCTGGTATCAGGATACTCCGGCGGGCCCCTCGGTGGTGGTCTGTGCCACCAGCCTGTTTGTCCTAAGCCAGTTCAAGAAGGCTTGATATCGCGCTAGAGCGGCATGCTCTGGCGTGTCTCCATCATCAGCCACTGGCGTAACCGGCAGATGGCGGGCTCATGGGCCCGTGAGCGCTTGCAGGTGAAATAGAAGGCATCCCCCGTCTCCAGCTGGTGTACCGGCAAGGCCACCAGCTGGGGATCATCGGGCCGCAGCATGTAGTCATTCACGAACGCCACCCCCTGATCCCAGGCCGCCGCCTCCATCGCCAGCAACACATGGCTGAAGTGGTGCATCCTCGCCTCGTCCGGAATCACAAGCCCACCCGCCTTGGCCCAGCGCTGCCAATCCTCCCCTCGCGCCTTGTAGATGGATTGCACCGAGAGCAGCGGCAGTTGCCAGATGGCATCTGGCCACTCCCCCTCCACCTGCTGCAACAAACGGCGGCTGCAGACCGGAAAGAGTCGCTCCTGATAGATAAGGTCGTGGCAGTAACCCCGCCCGTGGGGTGAGACTGTGATAAAACAGTCGGCCACCCGATCGGAGAGCTCGGGATCTTCCGCCACCATCTCCAGACTCAAATCCAGCTCGGGATAGAGCTGGCGCAATCCGGCCAACCGCGGGATCAACCACTTCACCGCAAACGAGCTGTAGACCGCGAGGCGCAGCCGCATCTCGCCGCCCCCGCGCAGTTGCTCGCTGCTCTGGGCAATCTGGCCGAGCCCGGCAGCAATCCCCTCGAAATAGCTCTCGCCCTGCGTCGTCAACGAGAGCAGCCGCCCCTGACGCAGCAGCAATCGCTCCCCCAGAAAATCCTCCAGAAGGCGGATCTGGTGGCTGACCGCACTCTGGCTGACGTTCAGTTCAAGGGCGGCACGGGAAAAGCTGAGTAGCCGGGCCACCACCTCGAAATATTGCACCGCACGCAGGGGAGGAAGTTTCATTATCTAAATATCTCATGGGTGGTCATTTTTTATCATTTTACTGAATATCAACCGGCACGCTACCCTCCCCCTCATCTGAAGTGGGAGGTGGTATGAATGCAGTGGGGATCGGCATCCTTTATCTGGTGCTGGGCAATATGGTGGCGGTTTTTTCCGATGCGCTGGTCAAGGTGCTGGAGCCGGATCAGCCCATCTTCCAGTTTGTCTTTTTCCGCCAGGTTTCTGCAGCCCTCCTGCTGATGCCCTGGCTGCTCTGGTCGTGGCGCCGCAACCCGCCGGTGGCCATCAAGTGGCACCTGCTGCGGGCCCATATCTGGGCGGTCGGTGTCTGCCTGATGGTGGTCGCCCTCACCCGCTTGCCGCTCGCCACTGCCAACGCCCTCTTCTATGCCGCGCCGCTGATGATGGTGCCGCTGGCAGTGTGGATGGCAGGAGAGGCGATCTCGCGCCAGAAGGTGCTGACCGCAGTCATCGGGTTTATCGGGGTACTGATCGTGCTGCGCCCGACCGAAGTGAACTGGGCCGCACTGGCGGCGCTCGGAGTGGCGCTGTCGATGGCGCTCAACAATCTGTTGATCAAGCGCATCCCGCTCAAGCAGCCCATCGCCCAGACCCTGTTTTTCACCAACGTGCTGAGCATGCCCTTCATTCTCGCGCTGGCCTGGTGGGAAGGGGGCGACTGGCAGTGGCAGATGTGGTGGCCCGCCTTTGGCTCCTCGGCGCTGATCATGGTCTATGCGGGATTGTGCGTGGTGGCCTATCGCAAGGCGGAAGCGAGCAAGATCGCCTCTGCGGAATATACCGGTCTGCTGATGGCCGTCGCCATCGGGGTATGGCTGTTTGACGAGCAGCCGGGTCTGCCGCTGCTGCTGGGCTGTATCTGCATCGTCCTGCCGCTCATCGCCATGGCGCGCAGCAAACCAAAACCGCTGGCCGAGCCAGCGGTCTAATACTCAGGGTCATTTCAGCAAAGGAGCGACCCTTAGTTGCAGATGAGGGATGACCTCCTGCTCGAACCAGGGATTCTTTTTGAGCCAGAGGGTGTTGCGCGGGGAGGGATGCGGCAGCGGCAACCAGCCAGGGCTATAGCCGGCCCAGTTGCGCACCGTGTCGGTGAGCGATCCCCTGGCCGCCTTGCCCAGATAGCGATGCTGGGCATATTGACCGATCAGCAGGGTCAACTCGATATTGGGCAGCAGCATCAACACCTTATCATGCCAAGTGGGCGCGCACTCGGGTCTGGGCGGCAGGTCGCCCGACTTGCCCTTGCCGGGATAACAGAGCCCCATCGGCATAATCGCAATGCGTGATTCGTCGTAGAAGGTGGGTTTATCGACCCCGAGCCACTGACGCAAGCGATCGCCGGAGGGGTCATCCCACGGGATACCACTGGCATGCACACGAGTGCCCGGCGCCTGACCGATGATCAGCAGGCGGGCACTCTCGGCCCCGCGGATTACCGGCCGCGGCCCGAGCGGCAGATGCGCCTCGCACAGACGGCAGGCACGGATCTCTTCAAACAGGCTATCCAGTCGACTCATGAGCGCGATAGTAACAGAGTTTTCCACCAGATCTCGCTTGTGAAAGGGGTGGCCTCTATTTATTATTCACTGATAAATGTTTAATTTAATAAACAGGTAGAGATGAAAAACTGGCTAGGCACGGGCACGGCGACCCTCTCCTTCATCCTCTGGGGGATGCTGCCGCTCTATTATCAGTTCATGCCCGAGGTCAACATGTGGGAGCTCATCTCCCACCGCGTGCTCTGGTCGGTTATCCTGCTTGGCGGCCTGTTTCTGCTGCTTGGCCACAAGGTTCCCTGGGCACGGCTGCGCAGCGAGCCGCGCCAGCTCGGCCTAATCCTGCTGGCCGGCCCGGTCATGTCGATCAGCTGGTGCATGTTCACCTGGTGCCTCACCACAGGGCAGGTACTGACCACCAGTCTCGCCTTCTTCATGACGCCGCTGTTCAATATCGTATTCGCCGTCCTCTTCCTGAAAGAGCGGCTCACCCCGCAAAAGCATCTGGCTGTCGCCCTGGCACTGGCGGGTCTCGCCTACATGCTCTTCTGCTACGGCCAACTCCCCTGGTTCTCCCTCATCATGGGGGCCAACTTCGCCTGCTACGGCCTTATCAAGAAGAAGATCCACTACGACACCGGCACCAGCCTCTATCTGGAAGCCATGGTGCAACTGCCCGTCGCGCTGATCATCATCGGCACGCTGGCGTGGCACGGGGAAGGGGCATTCGTGAACGGGGATCTGGCCGACAAACTGCTGCTGATGGGCAGTGCGCCCGCGACCCTGTTGCCGGTGGGGCTCTTCTGCTACGCGGTGGCGAGAACCCGGATGAGCACGGTGGGACTGCTGCAATATATCGAGCCCAGTCTCGCCTTCCTGCTCGCCATCTACTGGTTTGGTGAAACGCCGGATCCCATCAAGACGGTCGGCTTCGCCTTCGTCTGGGCTGGTTTGCTGGTGAGTCTGGTGCCGCTGCACCGCCTCAAGCGTCAGCCTCAAGGGGCGCCGCGATAGGACTCGAGGATCTTGTGCCAGGCGGGGTCCCGATCCATCTGCTCGGCAATGTCGTTGAGCCGGGCATGAAGTTCGGGGCGGGACTTGGGCACCAGAATGTGGCGGGTATAGCTGGACTGGGCAAAGGGCGAGACGAACAGCTTGCCCTCATAGTCAGGGACGTGGGTGAAAAATGCGAGGGCCGAACCGGGCACTAGGGTGACATCGATGCGGCCGCGTACCAGCAGATCGAGATTGGTCTTCACCTTCTTGGCATCGTGGCGCTCCAGTTCGCCCCGGGCCGCAGCATCATCGATCCCCAGATAGCGATACCCCTCGACACCGCCAAATACCATCCCCTTGAGGGAGTCAGGGCCACGATAGGTAACCGGATGCTGGCGACTTGAGATGAGCTCGTTGGTGTCGCGCATGATGGGGAAAGTCCAGAGGTATAGCTCGCGCTGGGGATCCCCGACCCAGGCCGGGTTGACCCAGGCGACCAGACCGTTGAAGGCAGGATCCGACATCTCCAGCGCCAGTCTGGCGCGATTGACCAGCCAGAGCTCGATCCTGGGTTCACCTCCCAGCCTTTCATTGAGATACTTCACCAGCTCGCTGCTCAAGCCGGCATTCACCCCGGTATTGAAAGGGGGATGCTGGTGGTAATCATAGAGACGGATCGTCTCCCCCAGAGCCGGAACCGACAACAGCAACCACAACCAGAACCAGACTCTCATCGCACCTCCTTGAGCTGCTTTTGAGTTTGGCACAGAGAACATGAATGAGAAAACCCCCGACCGGGGCTCCGGCATCGCCATCCACCCCACCCTCCTGCTGGTCAATCTATATGGTGCGCACCACGGCCGGCCTGCTCTATACCGGGATCAGCACGGCGCCGGAGCGCCGCCTGCGCCAGCACCAGAGCGGCAAAGGCTCTCGCGCCCTGCGCGGCAAGGGGCCACTCACCCTGGTGTGGCAGCAGGAGGTAGGCGACAAAGGAGCGGCCCTGCGCCTCGAATATCGCCTCAAGCAGCAGCCCAAGGCGTTCAAGGAGCAGCTCATCACCTGCCCCGATCTCTGGCTGCCGTGGAGCCTGCGCTGGCTCGCTCCCGGCAACGCAGAACCATAAAGGCAAAGCCGGGCCATAAAAAAGGCCACCTCACGGGTGGCCGACAAAAGGGAGTTCAGGGATAACGACACGACTTGCGGCGATTACAGGTAGGTATTGGACCGCCTGCTGCCGTGGCTGATAAGCCAGCAGACCACCAGCACCAGCAGCAACCAGGGAGCCAGCTTGATGATCAGGGCAAGCATGCCGCTCAGCACCCCCAGCAGCACAAACACGCCGCTCACCAGCAGCATCGCCACCAGGGTAAAACCGGTCAGCGCCATCACCAGCAACACTCCCAGCAATATGAAAAATTCCAGCATAACTTGCTCCTTACAGGCACTCTGTGCCGCCGGGCTGCCTTGCGGTCAATCCAGCCAGCGTTTCAATTCATAACGGGGCGGCATCACCAGCACCGCCAGCAGATAGGCAGCCAGAGCCAGCGGCGGCACCAGGATCAGGGCGAGCAGGGCCACCACTCGCACCGTCACTCTGGATATCCCCAGCCGTTTGGCAATGCCGGCGCAGACGCCGGTCAGCTTGCGATGGACAAGATCCTTGGGCCAGGGAGTCATGGTTATGCCTCCACCTTCTGACCCTTGAGACGGGCCAGCTCGCGCTCTATCTCGTCATTGAGTTCCAGCTCGCGGAACTGCGCCTCCAGCGAGGGATTCTGCCCCAAAGTGGCCGCCTCCAGCTGGGCTTCCAGCTGATCGACCCGCCCCTGAAAGCCTTCGAAGCGGGCCATCAGCTCATGCATACGCTGGTTGTCCACCTGAGCGCGGGCACGAATACGGCTATGGGCGGTCTGCTCGCGCAGGGTCAGCAGTTTCTGCTTCTCCCGCGCCTCGGTCAGCTTGGAGGCCAACCGTTCGCTGTCGGCGGTAAGCTGGGCCAGCACTTCGGCGACCCGGGCCTTGTCCTGCTCCAGCTGTTCACATTTTTTGACCTCCGCCAGCTTCTCGGTTAGGGCGGCGCGGGCCAGATCCTCACGTCCCTTCTGGATGGCGAGCTCGGCCTTGGCCGACCACTCCTGGATCTGCACCTGCAACGCCTGCTGATGGCGCTCCAGCTGTTTTTGCTCGGCGATGACGCGAGCGGCCTGGGTGCGCATATCGACCTGCACCTGCTCCATCTCCTCGATCATCAGGCGCAGCATCTTCTCGGGCTCTTCACTCTTGTCGAGCAGGCTGTGCAGGTTGGCATTTATTACGTCGGTCAGGCGGCTGAACACGCTCATGGTCTGGCTCCTTGTGGATGGGATGGCTATCTCTTCCCATTGCATTACAAGAGCCGTGCCAAGAAAAATTATTGTTTCTTTACAGATAGATGGGAATTTAACGAGGGAATCCAATAACGGTTTGTTGGTGAAAAAAACCAATGGCGTGGTTATTTTTACCAACAAAAAAGGGAGCCCGTGGCTCCCTTTTCAATGCACTTATGATGGCGTTCAGGCGGCGTGATGGCGACCCAGCTTGCCATCCAGTTCGGCCAGTTTTGCCTCCATCCGGGCACGGCACACCTCGGAGAGCTCGCGAATGCCGGCAGCACCGTGCTCCTTGCTGCAGACCGGGGCCATCACCTCCAGCAGCACCTCGCCGTTATCCCAGCGGTTGAGGTCAATCTGGCCGAAGTAACTGGAGCAGACGATGGGCACAACCGGCACTTCAGCCTGTACGGCGGTATGGAAAGCGCCCGCCTTGAACGGCAGCAGACCACGCCCCTGCGAGCGGGTCCCTTCCGGGAACATCCAGATGGAGGTGCCGCGCGCCTTGATGCGATCCACCACCTGACCAATGGTGCCAATGGCGCGAGAGCGGTTGGAGCGGTCGATCAACACGTTGCCGGAGAGCCAGAAGATGAGGCCGAAGAAGGGGAGCCACAGCAGGCTCTTCTTGCCCACCGCAACCACGCCGGGCTGCACGGCACCGGTCACAGTGAAGATGTCATAGTTGCTCTGGTGGTTGCAGACATAGACCGCAGGCCCGACCGATTTCACCTCGTCGGCCACCGTCACCTTGACCCGGACCCCGATCAGCGGGCAGACCGCATGATACATGCGGGCGAAGACATAGACGTTGTTGGGGTGGCGCGGACGAACCAGACAGAGCAGCAGGCCGAACAGGAACCAGAAGATGAGCAGCAGACCAAGCAGCAGCACACGGGCAATTTTGAGCATCGAACACCTCGAATTTTAACTCGGCGCAGTATACTGATCCCCCTTTTAGCGAACAAGCGTTCGCCAAACAGAACCGACCACACGGTGCCAGCCTCAGCGCTCATAAAACGGCCGGCAACTTGCCCCACCCGCCATTGGCCGTTAGGATGTGGCCATCTTGATGAACGGGGCGAGCATGATTCACCAACAACGCGTGGCGAAACGACTCCTGCTGCTGGTCTGCCTGCTGGTGCTCAATTGCGCGGCCCAGCCGCTGGCCAGGCTGGCACTGCTCGATCATGCCCTCACCTGTCAGGCCCTGCCCGCTCAGAGCATCGATGATGAGCAGAACGACGGCAAGCCTGTCAGCCCGCAGCCCACCAGCTGCCAGCTCAATGGCAAATGGCTGAGCGCCGCCAGCCTGCTCTGCGTCGAACAACTCTTCTTTGCCGTCGCCCTGCTGATTGCCCTGCTGGCGCCACTCTGGCGCTATACCCCTCCCTTACCACCGCCAAGGGTTATCTCACCACCCGAGCGGCGACTTCACCTCACGCTCTGCGTCTGGCGGGAATGATTCCGGCCTTTTTCCATTCGCCGTTACTCATTTTTTGCGAGACCAGACAGATGACAAACTTTTTCAAGGCAGCCCTGCTTATGGCCTGTCTGCTGTGGCAATCCACGGGATTGGCCAGCGATACGGGCTGGCTCACCAGCCCACAGAATGATCACGCCAGGGTGCGACTGCAGGCCGACCGCAGCGCCCCTGACCACACCCGCATCCTGCTCGACGTAGCCCTCGAGTCCGGCTGGAAGACCTACTGGCACAGCCCGGGCGAAGGGGGCATTGCCCCCCAGATCCTGTGGGATGAGCCGGTAGGAGACTTTCAGTGGCGCTGGCCCGCTCCGCGCCACTTCGAGGTGGCCGGACTCAGTACCCAGGGTTATCAGGGTGAGGTGCGCTTCCCCCTGAGCCTCAACTACCTCGCTGGCCAATCGCTCAAGGGCACCTTGCGCCTCTCCACCTGCAGCAACGTCTGCATCTTGACCGACTTCCCCTTCACCCTCGCGGTGGATGGTCAGGCCCCAGCCGGTTTCGACTTCGGCTGGGCCAAGGCCATCAGCAACCTGCCCCAGCCGCTGCCTGCCGACACCCGGGTCGAGCTCGGTTATCAGCACAACCAGCTGCAACTGCGCGCCGAGCGGGCGGAGGGTTGGCAATCACCGGCCCTCTTTATCGATGCGCTGGAAGGGGCCGAGTTTGGCAAGCCGGTGCTCGAGGTCGAGGGCAACACCCTGATCGCCCGGGTTCCGGTGAGCGATGGCTGGCAGGGAGATGCGCCGGATCTGCGCGGCCAATCCCTCGGCCTGCTGCTTACCAGTGGCGAGCAGGCGTGGCAGACCAAAGGCTCGATTGGCGAAGCGCTCGTATTGCCAGCGCCGAGCCAACCCCTCTTCTGGTTGCTGGGGGCGGCGCTGCTCGGCGGCCTTATCCTCAACCTGATGCCCTGCGTGCTGCCGGTGCTGGCGCTCAAGTTGGGGTCTGTGCTGCAACATCAGGAGCGTGAACAGGGAACCGTGCGCAAGCAGTTCCTCGCCGCCAGCGCCGGGATCATCGCCTCCTTCTGGGTGCTGGCGGCCATGAGCAGTCTGCTGCGCGCCACGCAAGGGGTCGTCGGCTGGGGCATCCAGTTCCAGAGCGCCGGTTTTATCGGCTTTATGGTGCTGGTCACCCTGCTGTTTTGCGCCAACCTGCTGGGGCTGTTCGAAATTCGTCTGCCGAGCAACCTCAACACCCACCTCGCCACCAGCGGCGGCAATGGCCTCGGCGGTCACTTTCTGCAGGGAAGTTTCGCCACCCTGCTGGCGACTCCCTGCTCGGCCCCCTTCCTCGGCACCGCGGTGGCGTTTGCGCTGGCTGCGCCGCTCGGCCAGCTCTGGCTTATCTTCACAGCTTTGGGGATTGGTATGAGCCTGCCCTGGCTGCTGGTGGCGGCCCTGCCGCGGCTCGCCCTCTGGCTGCCCAAGCCGGGTCGCTGGATGGGGCGCCTGCGCATCCTGCTCGGCTTGCTGATGCTGGGCTCCAGCCTCTGGCTGGCGAGCCTGCTTGGCAGCCATCTGGGCAACATGCAGGTTTACTGGCTGATGGTTGCCATGCTGCTGGCACTGCTGATTGGCATCATCTGGCGTTATGGCATGCGCGGCTTCACGCTGGCCCTCTCCCTCTCGACGCTTGTCGGCGCTGCCCTGCTGCTGGGGGGAGCATTTACGGCGCAGGGGACTGGCAACGTCGACCGGGTGGTCTGGCAGCCGCTCTCGGAACGAGCCATCACCGATGCGCTTGCCCAGAACAAGCGGGTCTTCGTCGATGTCACAGCTGACTGGTGCGTCACCTGCAAGGCAAACAAATACAACGTATTGCTGCGCGATGAGGTGCAAACCGCACTCTCGGCCCCCGATGTGGTGGCCCTGCGCGGCGACTGGAGCAAACCGGACGACACCATCGCCGCCTTCCTGCGCCAGCGCGGGGCGGCAGCCGTCCCCTTCAACCAGATCTACGGCCCCGGCCTGCCACAGGGAGAGACCCTCTCCCCCCTGCTGGACAAGGCCGATCTGCTTTCCCTCTTGAATCAGGCCGGTCTGATCCAGACCAACGCCACCCATTTTTAAGGAGAACTCCATGAACCTGCGCTCCATCGCCCTGTTCACCGCCCTGTTTGCCGGCTCGCTGACTGCTCCAGCCCTGCACGCCGCCCCCTTCACCCCGGAGCAGGAGGCCCGCATCAAGGAGCTGATCCGCGAGACCCTGATCGCCAACCCCAAGATCCTCGACGAGGCGGCCGAATCCTGGGAGAAGCAGAACGCGGCAGCCCAACAGGCGCAGCTTGGCAACTTCATCAAGGGCAACAAGGATGTGCTGTTCAACAGCCCAACCAGCCCGCGCCTCGGCGCCAAGAACCCCAAGCTGACGCTGGTGCTGTTCACCGACTACAACTGCGCCTACTGCAAGCAGTTCGATCCCCGGCTGACCAAGCTGCTCAAGGCCTATCCGGACGATCTGGGGCTGGTGATCAAGTTGCTGCCGTTCAAGGGGCAGAGCTCTGCCAAGGCGGCCCAGTACAGCCTGACCCTGTGGCAGCAGGATCCGGCCCGCTTCCTCGCCCTGCATGACAAGCTGATGAGCAAGCAGGGGATGCTGACCGAGGCGGATATCAACAAGGCGCTGGCGGCCACCGGCAACGTGGCGCTCAAGCCCGCGCCCAAGGCGACCGAAGAGCTGCGCAACAGCCTGCGTATCGGCACCATTCTGGGGGTGCAGGGCACACCGGCGACCCTGATTGGCAACCAGCTGGTGCCGGGCGCCGTTCCCTATGAGGAGCTGGAGCAGCTGGTGAAGGCCGAACTGGCCAAGCTGGGGTAAGGGATGGCAAGCACCAACCCTCAACCCCGCTGGCGACGCTGGAGCAAGGAGGCGATCTGGCTGCTGTTGCTGGCACTGGTCATCTCGACCCTGCTCGATCTGTGGCGCAGCCCGACCCTGCCAGAGGGAGCGATGAGCGCCCCCGTCACCCTGCAGGATGGCAGCAACACGGATCTCGCCACCCTGAGCCGCGGCAAGCCGCTGCTGGTTTACTACTGGGCCAGCTGGTGCGGGGTGTGCCGTTTCACCACCCCGGCCGTGCAGCAGCTCTGGCAGGAGGGGGAAAACGTGCTGACGGTGGCGCTGCGCTCCGGCAATTCCGAGCAGTTAGGCAAGGGGATGAGCAAGAAGGGGCTCACCTTCCCGACCCACAACGACGAGTCGGGAGCGCTGGCTGCCCAGTGGCAGGTGGGCGTCACCCCGACGTTCCTCGTCATCAAGGATGGGATGCTTGTGAGCAGCACCACCGGCTGGAGCTCGAAGTGGGGCCTGCAACTGCGGCTCTGGTGGGCGTCGCTCTAGCCACGCGGCATCGTTGCCTGCAACAGGGCCATCCCACCGGATGGCCCTTTTTTATGCCCGACATTATTATCCCGACATCAGGCGGGGAGCTGCATCCCGCGTACCTGCTCCAGCAGGGCAGTTACCGCCGCCGAGCGTAACGCATCGGGGGCGTAGCAGAGCCCCACCCGCCGCTTGAAGGAAGAGGCCGCCAGCTCGGCGACCGCACAACCGGGCAAACAAAGCGAACGGGGCAACCAGGCAATGCCCGCCCCGGCGGCCACCATAGTCGCCGCCAGTCGCAGCGACCCCGCCCGCCGTGGATAGAGGGGCGCCTGATTGCCGAGGATGGCGATCAGCCGCAAGTGGGAGTCGTGGCGCGGGCAGGTGACCCAGGGTTCATCCGCCAACGCTGCCGGGGTGAGCCCCCCCTTGCCTGCCAGCGGGTGAGCCGGTGGCAGCACCAGTACAAACTCCTCCTCCAGCAGGGGGATAAAGAGCTCGTCACCACAGCGCAGGGATTCGCAGCCCAGCCGCACATCGCCACAGCAGCCCTCCTCCAGAGTCAGCAGGATCTCCTCGTGGGCAAGCGCCCCTTGCACCAGCGCCCCCACCACGCCATCACCCAGATCTGCCTCAATCCCCACCGTCACCTCGAGACAGGGGGAGGTTTCACGAAACTCGCGGGCGAGGGAGTCGGTGTCGGCGATCAGCCGCTTGGCGCGGGGATAGAGCCGGTGGGCAGCTTCAGTCCCTTCCACCCCGCGCGCCTGCCGCACAAACAGGGTCACCCCCAGCTCATCCTCCAGCGCCTTGATAGTGGTGGAGAGGGTGGGTTGGGTAATGAAGAGGCGGGTGGCCGCCGCCGTGATGTTGCGCTCCTCGAAGACAGCCACAAACGCACGCAGGGTTCGCACATCCATAGAATTCACCTATACCATACAGTCATAAAAGCCATTTTTCACGGCGACACTGGGCAAATATAGTGGTTCACCTGCCACAAGGCATCCCAATTTTCTATATCAACGTCCATCAACACAGCTAGGAGCCATCATGCGCCATCTCTCTGTCATCGGCCTCGGGGCCATGGGCTCCGCCCTCGCCACCACCTTGCTCAAGGCGGGCCATCCGGTCACCGTCTGGAATCGCAGCGCCGCCAAGGCCGCCCCGCTGCAAGCGCTGGGTGCAACACTCGCCCCCTCGGTTGGCGCGGCCATCGCCGCAAGCGATATCACCCTTGTCTGCGTCGATAACTACGCCGTCAGCCAGCAGTTGCTGGATGAGGCGAGCGACGCCGTGGCGGGCAAGCTGCTGGTGCAGCTCTCCACCGGCAGCCCGCAGGGGGCCAGAGCGCTGGAGAGCTGGAGCCACGCCCGCGGCGCCCGTTACCTCGATGGCGCCATCCTCTGCTTCCCGGATCAGATCGGCACCACTGATGCCAGCATCATCTGCTCGGGGGCCAGCGATGCCTTTAGCGAGGCCGAGCCGGTGCTGCGCCTGCTCGCCCCCACCCTCGACCATGTGGCCGAGGCGGTGGGTGCCGCCGCGGCGCAAGATTGTGCCGTCGCCGCCTACTTTGCCGGTGGTCTGCTCGGTGCTCTGCACGGCGCGCTCATTTGCGAAGCGGAAGGGTTGCCGGTAGCCAAGGTGTGCGCCCAGTTCAGCGAGCTCTCCCCCATTCTCGGTGGCGATGTTGCCCACCTTGGCAAGACGCTGGCGAACGGCGATTTCGATCACCCCTACGCCAGCCTGAAAACCTGGAGCGCCGCTATCAGCCGCCTCGCCGGTCATGCCACCGATGCCGGGATCGACAACCGCTTCCCGCGTTTTGCCGCCGATCTGTTTGAGGAAGGGGTGGCGCAAGGGTTTGGCCAGCAGGAGGTGTCGGCCCTCATCAAGGTGCTGCGGGCACGCAATGGAGCGGCACAATGAACAAGCTGACCAACCAACCCCAAATTGCACTGGTCACCGGCGCCGCTGGCGGGATTGGCCGCCAGCTCTGCATCGGGCTGGCCGAGGCGGGCTATCGGGTGATCGCCACCGATCTGGCCCCTCACGCTTTTGACCATCCCGAAATCCACTTTCAGCCGCTCGATTTGCGAGACGAGCAGGCCATCGCGCGGCTCTTTGCCGAGGTTCGCGCGCAACATGGCGGCATCCATCTGCTGATCAACAACGGCGCCATCAGCAAGTTCCACACCCGCTTCGAGGAGCTGAGCGCAGCCCAGTTCGATCAGGTGATGACGGTCAATGTGCGCGGCGCCATGCTCTGCGCCCGCGCCTTTGTGCAGGCCAACCGCGATCTGCCCTATGGCCGCATCATCAATATCGCCTCCACCCGCTGGCAGCAGAACGAGCCGGGTTGGGATGCCTATGGCGCCTCCAAGGGGGCGCTGGTCGCCCTCACCCAGTCCCTCGCCAACTCGCTGGCCGACCATCCCATCACGGTCAATGCCATCAGTCCGGGCTGGATCCAGGCGGAGGATTACCACACCCTGACCGAGGCGGATCACCGCCAGCACCCGAGTGGCCGGGTCGGGCGCCCCGACGACATCACCCGCGCCTGCCTCTTTCTGGCCGATCCTCGCAACGACTTTATCAACGGTGCCAATCTGGTGGTCGATGGCGGGATGAGCAAGAAGATGATCTACCACACCTCCGCCTCCTTCTGGGAGGAGTAACCCCTGCGGCGGCAGCCTCGCCCCGGCCTGCCGCCCGCCCCTTTCCTGCCCGTTTTTTCATCGCTTTTGCCCCGCCGCCCTTGCACTGCCCTGACCGACTGGCAACAATAGGCACTCAACTGACCCCTCTTCATCTAGCCCGTTAATTGATCGCCCAACTCATCGCGTTGGCGGGCTGTTTCCGTTAAAATGACGGGTTTTTGCCGTGCCTGGTTTGCCAATCCCCACCATCAGGCACTCGCAGCGTGAATCCTATGATGCCAGTGATGCAGGATCTGCCATGAACAACTACTTTCGGGTGCTGGGCGTCAAGTCCAACGCCAGCGAAAACGACATCAAGAAAGCCTATCGTCGGCTGTCGAACCAGTACCACCCCGACAAGCTGCACGGGGCCAGTGAAGAAGAGAAAGAGCAGGCAGCCATCAAGCTGCACCAGGTAAAGCAGGCCTATGAAGTGCTGTCCGATCCGAAACAGCGGGCCGCCTTTATCAAGGATTTCAACAACGTCATCGTGACCGACCCCGCCTCCGCCATGCAGGAGATGTGGGATCAGTTCTACCCCTGAAACAGCAGGCAGAAAGAGCAACTATGCAAAAGAGATGGGACCAGGCGCGGCTCAAGTCGCTGCAAAGCGATGCCAGCGAAAACATCGAATCCTACCGGGATCAGGACGACCCCAAGGGGCTGGAACAGTTCACCGATCAGATGAAGAGCCTGCTGCTGGCCGATATGAGCATGCTGGAGTTTATGCCCGAGTATCTGCCGCTGGCCCTCTATGGCCGGGTGCAGTTCCCGGCCAAGGCCAAGTCGCAGTGGAACAAGTGGCTCACCAGCGGCGAGCAGCCGAGCTGGGACGAGTTCAAGGTGAGCGTCGGCTTCAACAACGCCGCCCTGCCGCTGGTCAAGGCGGTGCGGGCCCAGAACGAAGATCAGCTGATGGAAGCCTGCGCCGTGCTGTTTCTGCTCGACAACCCGCTGCCGCGCGGCAGCCACCGCGGCGATGACGACTATGAGCTGCGCGACGAAGAAGATGAAGACGGGGAAGATGCCGACGCCGACTACCATGGCGGCAGTGACCGCTATGGTGATGACGACGGCGATCAGGATATGTACGACGAAGTCCGTTTCTAATTGGGGCAAGGCATGAGCAACAGTCTGATAGAAATTACCGCCATCGAGATCAAAGAGCTGGCCGTTATCGAGCCGAAGCAGGCCAGCGAGAAGTTCGAGCTGATCGCCAAGACCATGTCTGACGACCAGCTGGCAGAAGTGATTGAAAACATTGATATCGTTACCCTGACCCAGATTAACGGCCAGCACGATATCTCCTTCCCCTCCATCATCTCCGAGCTGATGACCCCGGAGCGGATCCGCGACATCGTCTGCCAGCAGCCGCTCTACTGGGAAGAGGCGATCAAGAACAACGCCGATGAGCTGCAACAGCATACCTTCGACTTCCTCAACTACCTGATCCGCACCCAGGATAGCGAAGCCAAGCAGCGCGAGATCCTCGAGTGCGTGGCCGAAGATCCGGCCGGTCTCTTCTACCTCGCCATCCCCTTTATCGAGTTCTATCGCGGCGATCGCTATGAAGAGGACGAAGGCTATCGCGACGTGCTGCATGCCGAAGAGGAAGATCTTGAAGAGTCCCTGCGCTACAGCGAGCGCCAGCAGAGCGAGGATGTCCACGACTACGCGCTGGATGACCCGCGCAGCCTCTTGATGCTCATTCGCGAGCTGGCCCCCGAGGTGGAGAAAGCCATCAAGGCGCTGCTGCGCAACGAGCACTCCACTTGGGACGGCATCATCAACAAGTTTGCCGCCGAGCTGGTGATGCAGGCCAAAGAGAAGAACAAGGTCGAGGAAGACGAGTACGGCGACGTCGACGACATGTTCAGCTTTCTGGATTAAGGAGCCCATTCATGCAGTTAGTCATTCGCGATGCCAACCAGGGCCCCTTTCTGACCCAGGTGCTGCGCTTTGGCCGCGACAATGAACGTTTGAGCGAGCAACAGCTGGCCGCCATCAAGGGCAAGGCGGTGCTGATGAGCCTCAAATTCGCCGACAAGTACTACAACAAGTACAAGATGCACCTGCTGGAGCAGGCGGCCCACGACGTCATCGGCGTGGTGAGCCTCGGCCTGCAGGAGCTCTCGGCGCGGGATCCGGCCAAGGCACTGGCGCTGCTGCAGGCGCCGGAAGGCCCCATCAAGCCGTTCCAGAAGGGCTGGTCGATGCTCATCACCGTCAGCCCCAAGCAGGCTGGCAACAGCCTCTACGGTGACGTGGATGCGCGCCTGCTGGACAAGATCTCGAGCCCGCCCGATGTGGAGGAGTGGCAAGGGTGGCAGGAGTACGAGAAGGCGCTGACCGAACACAACAAGAGCCGCCTGATGGCACTCATCGACCAGCACTTCTTCGCCTGCGAGAGCGACCACCCCACCATGGAGGACAAGCTGGCCGAAGCGCTGCTCTACCGCATCCTCTGCGGCAAGGGCAGTGGCGCCGCCCCGCTCAAGGTGAAGCAGGATCTCAAGCGCAAACTGGCGCGGGAGATTGAACTCGACGAGGTCTGGTATGACACCGACTACCTCGCCGCCCAGCTCGCCCTGATGCTGCATGCGCTGCCCGCCGACATGGCCGCCGCCCTGCGTCAGGAGCTGAGCCCGGGCTTTGTGCCGAACCTGCTGCACACCCTCGGCTTTGTGCGCCAGTACCAGCTGCTGCAAAAAGAGAACGCCTCGCCGGAGAAGCTCGACAACATCGAGATGCGTGCCGGTCTCAAGCACCCGCTGCTCGGCTGGCCGCTCTACCACAACTTCTAGGGCGCGCTTCGCCGCCTCTTTTTTGCCTCCAATGTGGGATAACCCAACGCCCGGTCCGCCGGGCGTTGTTCTATCCGGGATGTCCCCCTCACCCTGACCCTCTGCCAAAGTGAGAGGGGAAAAAACGCAAACTCCCTCGGGCTGCCGAGCAACACATGGGGTGCACCAAGCACCGCGCATTGCACAGGTAACTACGGGAACAGACCTGTGGTGCAATTCACTCTGTTCATTGCCCTCTGTGGCTCTTGTCACTGCGCAGGGCCATACGCCAATCCCGGATAATTATTCACTCAAAGGGGGAAACTGAATAAATAAGCTGCCACTCAACATTCTGGCGGCGATGGCGAAAGAGCAGCCAAAAGCGGGATGACGATCTCACTATCAAATCAGTTCAGGCCAAAACAGGCTCCATTAAACCCCAGCTACTCTGATACCTACCCGGCCAGCGCCAGCTTCTCAGCAGTCAAAACCGCATAAAAAACCGGAATAGATCAATAAAAGACAATTAATCTCGCCAGATTAAATTTCAGGTATGGCTATTTGCACCGCTTGGCCGCTAAATGACAGACCGGCCTTCAGACCAGCATGGAAGCGCACAAGGCTAGCCGGCAGCAGACCGGTACGCTCTCAGGACGAGTAATGACTTTCTTCTCTCACAGGAGACAGACCGTGAGCGCTTCGAATCAACACCCCACCATTCCCCCCGGCTCCGGGGCGCTGTTCTTTATCCAGACCTTCTCGACCCTGGGGTTTGCCGTGCTCTACTCCACGCTGGTGCTCTACGCCACCAAGCGGCTCGGCTTTAGCGAATCCCAGGCCAACGCCATGATGGGGGTCTTCGGGGCCTTCAACTATGGCCTGCACCTGTTTGGCGGTTATCTCGGCGGGCGCTACCTCAGTAACCGCAACCTGTTCGTGATGGGGATGGTGCTGCAGGTGATCGGCTGCTACTTCATCGCCGAGATGGGGATCACCGGCCTCTACTGGGGGCTCGCCATGTTCCTTACCGGCAGCGGCCTCAACGTCACCTGCCTCAACATGATGCTGACCCAGCGCTTCGCCCCGGATGATCACCGCCGCGAGAGCGCCTTCCTGTGGAACTACGCCGGGATGAATCTGGGCTTCTTTATCGGCTTCACGGTGGCGGGCTACTTCCAGCTCACCGAGGATTACCGCACCCTGTTCCTGTTTGCGACGCTGGGCAACATCATTGCCATCATCGCGACCTTCGCCTGCTGGCCCATTCTGGCGGATATCAGCACCCCGCTGCGCCATGTCAAAGGGAGCGGCTTCTACCGCCGCATGCTGGCCGGTATCGCCATTCTGGCCATGCTGGTGCCGGCGCTGCGCCTGCTACTGACCCACGCCAGTTTCAGCGGCAGCTTCGTGCTGATCCTGGGCGCCGTGGTGCTGGTGCTGCTCTGCGTGATGACCGCCCGCCACCCGGACGCCGCCGAGCGCAGCCGCATGGTGGCCTACCTGATCCTCGCCCTTGGCTCCCTCATCTTCTGGTCGCTCTACCAGCTGGCGCCCATGGGGCTGATGCTCTTCTCCGAGCACAACATCAACCTCAACGTGTTCGGGCTGCGGGTCGCCCCCCAGTGGATCCAGAACATCAACACCCTCGTCATCGTCATCGGTGGCCCCCTGATGGCGCTGCTGTTCAAGCGACTGCGCGAACAGGGCTGGAATATCGACATCCCCTCCCAGTTTGCCGCCTCCCTGTTCTGCATGGGGCTCGGCATGCTGGTGCTGCCGCTCGGCATCCATCTGGCGGGGGCCGACGGGCTGGTCGCCTTCAAGTGGATCGCCATCAGCTATGTGCTGCAGAGTTTCGGCGAGCTGCTCATCTCCCCCATCGGTTACGCCATGATTGGCAAGCTGGCCCCCGCCAGCCTGCAAGGCTTGATGATGGGCTGCTGGATGATGGTGACCGGCGTTGCCTCCGTGCTGGCGGGCTATGTCTCCAGCGCCATGCCGCAGAATATCGGCAGCTCTCCGGTGGCCACCAACCCGGGCTACAGCTCGGTGTTCAACATGCTGGGCTGGGGCTCGATGGCGGGCGGGATCATCCTGCTGTTGCTGGTGCCCCGTCTGCGCCTGCTGATCGCCTCGAAAATCACCCCGCCTCCGGCGGCGACAGCTATCCCCGTCTGATGGGCTTGCACCACCTGCAATAATGGCGGCGTGATCAACAGGCAAGAGCAAGGGCCCCGCAACTCCGGTTGCGGGGCCCTCTTTTTACTGACCGTCAGGCAATAGACCGAGCCGTAGCACTGCCTTGGCTTTCCTCTGATAGTTCAGACCTGAAATCAGTAGTCACCCCTGTTTCAGGCGAAGTCAACGATCCCCAGCTGCTTGGCCATGGCCAGCTCGTTGCGCTCGACGATCTCCTCCACCACCTTGCCCTCGGCGTTGAATCTGAAATAGGTCAAGGCACTCCAGGTCACATCCTTGCCAGTGACATCGAATCCTTTCCAGGTATTTGAGCCTTTGGCGACGTGGGTCAATGCAACGAATACCTCGTCTTCCGAGCTCATTATTTTCTGAAAGGAGGTTTCAATAGACTCATAACGATCGACCACACAGGCTGACAATGACGTTTTAAATTGCTCAAGGGTGGTAATAGGCTCTGCGCAGTCAGGTCTGAATATACAAAGATCCTCCGAGAAATATTCACTCACCCGTTCAACATCCTTGCCATCTACGCAATATTTAAAGTAATTAATGACTGTATCGACGTTATTGCTCACAGGCGACTCCCGTTTTATTAATTGACATCCAATTTAACTAGAAAATATGATGCATGGAATATCTGTTACTGCCAGACGAGGCCATAGTACAAATCCGGCAGGAGATGATAAATGCAATAACAGGAAATCTCTTTTATAAAATCAGGAAGAATCCATGGATAGATGGACTGAATATGAAGTCTTTGTGCAGGTGGTCGAATTGGGGAGTCTCAGCAAGGCCGCAGATGCACTGGGCTTGTCCAACCCCGCAGCCAGCAGGCATCTGGCCGCACTGGAGCAGCGACTCAATGCACGGCTCGTCGAGCGAACGACCCGGCGCCTGTTTGTCACTGAAATCGGTGAACACTTCTATGCCCGCTGCAAAACAGCGCTGAATGAGATGCGAGAAGCCATCGATGAAGTCAGTATCAAAACGGGAATGCCAACCGGGGTCTTGAAATTGACGGCTTCGCTGTCACTGATGCTGAATGTCATCTCCCCCTTGATACCGAAATTCATGGCAAAATATCCCGGCATTCAGGTCGAGTTGATTGCCAATAATCGCTATCTGGATATTATCGAAAACAATATCGATATCAGCATTCGCTCAAGAGAGTCTGAGCCAGACTCCAGCCTTATTATTCAACCTCTGGCCACTGCACCGCGTATTCTGGCGGCCTCTCCGGAATATATTAAGCATTATGGCGAACCGGAAACGCCACACGATCTGAAAAAACACCAACTGTTGCTCTACAGCTATCACAATCCCGGAGAGCTGACCATGATGAAGGGCTCGATAAAATTACGGGTGCCAACCACTCCCACCATTGAGTCCAACGACGCCCAGATCCTGCTCGCCAATGCCAAAAACGGCATGGGGATCCTGGCGCAGCCCGTTTATGCCATTTATGACGAATTGCGCAGCCAGCGCCTTAAACCTGTACTCACCGACTGGACACTGCCCGATCTCTCCATCGGCATGGCCTACGCGAACAGAAACTTTATTCCGTCCAAGACCAGGGTGTTTATCGAATTTATCAAGGAGGAGTTTCAACAGTTCGATTATGAGCAGCGCTGGCGCCACGTCTGCGCCTGCTGATCGCCTCGAAAATGGCCCCGCAATCATGGATTGCGGGGCCTCTGCTTTTGGCGGCATGGCGGGTTCGTTTCTGGCTGGCGGTGCGATGCATATGGTTATTTTTGCACCAAAAAAACCAATCTATTTTTTACTGTCGCACTGATGAAACAATCACGCAGATCGGGATGTAAGGGGAATCAGCACAGCGTCAGCCGCCCGGTAGGTATTTCCCGCCGACAGGGGTAGGATGAGTGAAGTCGGAGCCATATAGCGACCGCAGTTATCGGAGTCGCCCTGTGCCGCCCGCCATATACTCAAAGCCTTGTGAGCCCGGCTCACCACGATAAGGAGAGATGAGATGTATATGTTTTTACCCTTCCTGCTGGCGCTGATAACGGGGATCAGCATCTTGCTGAACAAGCGTGGCGCCTCCTATCTGCTCTGGGCTCTGTTGCTGGTGGTGACCCTGCTCTCCTTTATGCACCATGTGACCGACCCGCTCACCCTCTCGTTCTAGGAGCCCGCCATGAGCCTTTCGACCTCTGCCACCGCCGCGAAGAGTGATCTGCCACAGCTGCTCGACACGCTGGGGCTGGCGGGCATCTGCCTGACCCTGATCGTCGCCTTCTATTACCAGCTCTATCTGGCCGAACTCCCCTGCCCCTTGTGTTTATTGCAGCGGGTCGGCCTGGTCGTCGCCGGTTTCGGCTTTATGTTCAACCTGCAATTTGGCGCAAAAGGGGCCCACTACGGCATCGTGATTGTCGGCGCCCTGACCACCGCCATGATCGGCGCCAGACAGGTGCTGCTGCATATTCTGCCCGGCGATCCCGGCTATGGTTCCACCTTTCTCGGGCTGCACTTTTATAGCTGGTCGCTGGTCAGCGCCCTGCTGATCATCCTGGCTGTCGCCCTGATATTGATGGTGCGGGACGGGCTCGCTATTGCGCTGCCCAAGCTGGATCTGGCGCGCTGGGGGCGTATCGCCTCCCTGCTGTTTGTCTTGCTGATTGCGGCAAACCTGATCTCTACCGTGCTGGAGTGCGGCGCGGGACAGTGCGCCGATAATCCCGTCATCTATGAGCTGCTGAGCCTGCGTTAATCCCCCTCAAGGTGGCGGCCAGTCCGCCACCTTTTATTGCCGCCCTATATTGCCGAAAGGCGCAATAAACCCGGCCCATTGCATCGGCAACCTCGCGGATTCAATAGCGGTGCTATTTCATTGCACCCTACGGTTACCTCCCCTCACCCTGACCCTCTCCCAAGGGGAGAGGGGATCTGCACCTGCCACTCTGTAGCCGTAGCTGTCAGGCTTAGCTATCACGCCATACCACGGTCACTATCAATGGCTGCGATCTCTGCTCCCTTCTCCCACTCTTTGCCACAGATAAGGGGAGAAGGGTCGGGGATGAGGGGGAACAAACCATCACAACAGAAGCCACCGACAAGCCGCAGAGCGTTAAATCAAGCAGGAGCACGTAGGGTCGATTAGCGAAGCGTAATCGTCCGCACCGCAATCTCGGTGGCGATGGACATAGAGAAGAGATCAGCTGGAGCACCAGCAGAATTACGGCAACCTGTTTTCGCGATCGTCTGATTACGCTGCGCTAATCAGACCTACGGCCCTATTATGAGATACTCACGGTGTGATATGCATCAATATTTTTACGCTATAAAAATGACAATATATCAACTCTACATAAACCAATATGGAATGACCTAATAGATATTTATTTTTAATATTTACACACAACACAAAAACATAACGAGATATATATGAAAAAGCATAAAAAAACACTTTCACTCACATTATTTTTGGTATGTTTATGGTCTAACCAAGCGATTTCATCAAACATATGTAATATAGTTCGTGGTTCATATGTGCTAGCCCAAGATAGTAGCAATACTTTTTTAGGCACAATAGATAATAAATTTAATGCCAAATCAATATTTAATGAGTTTGGTAATTATGGCAGCAAATATTCTTCCGAATCAATTTGGAATGATTATGGAAGTTTTGGCGGAAAGTATAGTTCACACTCACCCTTTAACAATATGTCGACAACTCCTCCAATGATAGTCAAAGATAACAATATAATTGGATATCTCTCATCAAATAAGCACATATCAAATTCAATAAACCCATCTATTTTAAAAGCTATGTGTGAAGATGAAATATAACCCACCACAGGATACATAAGCATAAATAACCTAGTATTGGCCGAATTTAAAAACATTATCGGCCAAATAATTTGCATTCCCCATAACATGTTAAAAATAGCCGCCATATCACATGGTCACAAATACACTTAAAGTAACCTTAAATACCTATATTGATACCAATTTCACCCAAAAAATACTTTGTCAGCGGAAATAAAATTAGCGATGATAAGGCATACACCATTCCAAACAAAATACTTATATGACATAACAGAAAAAAGAAAGCAAAATACAATAAATAAAATGATACGTACGTTAATGTACGAACCCATTTCTTTGAAAGTTCTTCATTGATAATAGCAAAATTAATTTTTGCCTCAGATATAGAGATATGTACTATTGTAAAACATGTATACATCACGAATGAAATTGTGAATAATGAAATGGAAAGCATTAGTGAATAACTTTTACCAATAACCTCACCATCTAAAGTTAATGTAGTTAAGATTACAGCCAAACAAATTCCAGCAAGGCCAGAGTAAATCCACTTTAATTGCTCAAGTGCCTCTTGATACATATCAAACCCATATCAAAAATTAATAAAAAACTTAAATACAGAATAACCAAAAATAAACAACCACTTGACGCAATGACATAATATAGAAGGGCGCTTTCGCGCCCTTCTATATTTAATTACCCTTCCTGATTTTCCCCGGCTACCGGTTCGGCACCGGCGGCGGGTTCAATCTCGATGCGATCGACCCGCTGCAAACCGCGGGGCAACTTGGCGCCACGGCGGCCGCGCTCGCCGCGGTAGTAATCGAGATCCGAAGGTTTCAGGGTCAGCTTGCGCTTGCCGGCAAACAGGGTGACCGACTGCCCCTGCGGGATCACGGCAGCCATCACCACAAACTCCTCCCGCGCCTTGACGCGAGCAGAGGGGATGCTGATGAGCTTGTTGCCCTTGCCCTTGCCGAGCACCGGCAGGGTGTTCATCGGGAACAGCAGCATGCGCCCCTCGTTGGAGATGGCCATGCAGAGATCGGTCTCCGGCGAGCCAATCTTCTGGGGTGCCATCACCAGACCCCCTTCCGGCACGGTGAGCAGCGCCTTGCCGTTCTTGTTTTTGCCGATGAGATCGTCATAGGTGCAGACAAAGCCGTAACCGGCGTCGCTGGCGATCAGATACGGCTCGCCTTCGTTGCCCATCACCAGATGACGCACCTCTTCACCGGCACCCAGCGCAAAGCGGCCGGTGAGCGGCTCGCCCTGACTGCGGGCAGAGGGCAGGGTGTGCGCCTCCAGCGAGTAGGTGCGACCAAAGCTCGACAGGAACACCGCCTGCTGGTTGCTGCGGCCAAAGGCGTGGGTGAGGTAGTTGTCCCCCGCCTTGTAGGAGAGTCCCTCGACATCCACGTCGTGGCCCTTGGCGGCGCGCACCCAGCCCTTGTCGGAGAGGATGACGGTGACCGGCTCGCTCGGCACCAGCTCTTTCTCGGTCAGCGCCACGGCGGTGGCCCGCTCCACCAGCGGGGTGCGGCGATCGTCGCCGTACTTCTCGGCATCGGCCAGCAGCTCTTTCTTGAGCAGGGTGTTGAGGCGGCGCTCGGAGCCCAGAATGAGTTCCAGCTTGTCGCGCTCTTCGGCCAGTTCGTTCTGTTCGGCGCGCAGCTTGAACTCTTCGAGCTTGGCCAGATGGCGCAGTTTCAGCTCGAGGATTGCTTCGGCCTGGGTCTCGGTAATGTTGAAGCGCTCCACCATCACCTTGCCAGGCTCATCCTCGGTACGGATGATCTCGATCACCTCGTCGATGTTGAGGTAGGCGATCAGCAAGCCTTCGAGGATGTGCAGGCGAGCCAGCACCTTGTCGAGGCGGAACTGCAGACGGCGACGCACGGTCTCGCGGCGGAACTGGATCCACTCGCTGAGGATGGTCTTGAGGCACTTCACCTGCGGCCGGTTGTCGAGGCCGAGGATGTTGAGGTTGACCCGGTAGTTCTTCTCCAGATCCGTGGTGGCGAACAGGTGGGCCATCAGCCCCTCCACATCCACCCGGTTGGAACGCGGCACGATCACCAGACGGGTCGGGTTCTCGTGGTCCGATTCATCGCGCAGATCGGTCACCATCGGCAGCTTTTTCGCCACCATCTGGGCGGCGATCTGCTCCATGATCTTGGCGCCGGAGGCCTGATGGGGCAGCGCGGTGATGACGATGTCGCCATCCTCCTCGCTCCAGACAGCACGCTGCTTGATGGAGCCCTTGCCGGTCTCGTAGATTTTGCGGATATCGTCGCGCGGGGTGATGATCTCGGCGTTGGTCGGGTAGTCCGGCCCCTGAATGTGCTGCATCAACACATCGAGCCCCGCATTGGGGTTGTCGAGCAGCTCGGCACAGGCGTAGGCCACTTCCCGCGCGTTGTGGGGCGGGATGTCGGTCGCCATCCCCACCGCGATGCCGGTCACCCCGTTGAGCAGGATGTGCGGCAGACGGGCAGGCAGCACCACCGGCTCCTTCATGGTGCCGTCGAAGTTCGGCGTCCACTCCACCGTGCCCTGACCCAGCTCGGAGAGCAGCAGCTCGGAGAAGCGCGACAGCCGCGCCTCGGTATAACGCATGGCGGCGAAGGATTTGGGATCGTCCGGCGCACCCCAGTTACCCTGACCATCCACCAGCGGGTAGCGGTAGGAGAAAGGCTGGGCCATCAGCACCATGGCTTCATAACAGGCGCTGTCGCCGTGGGGGTGGTACTTACCCAGCACGTCACCCACGGTACGGGCGGACTTCTTGTGCTTGGAGAGGGCCGACAGCCCCAGCTCGCTCATGGCGTAGATGATGCGCCGCTGCACCGGTTTGAGGCCGTCGCCGATATGCGGCAAGGCCCGATCCATGATGACGTACATGGAGTAGTTCAAGTAAGCCTGCTCGGTAAAGGTGCGCATTGGCTGGCGCTCTACCCCGTCCAGACTGAGCTCGATAGCATCACTCATATGTTTTTCTCTTGCTATGGCGCGCCCCTGAAGGGTACGCCTGAAATGCGGGTCGGCAGGTGACCGACGGCTTAGATGATGGCGAGGTTGCCCTTCTCTTCGAGCCACTCACGGCGATCGCTCGCCCGCTTCTTGGCCAGTAGCATGTCCATCAGCTGCAGGGTCTCGTCAGCCGCATCCCCTTCACTCTCCCCTGCCGGATCCATGGTGAGCTGCACCAGACGGCGGGTGTTGGGATCCATGGTGGTTTCCCGCAGCTGTTTCGGGTTCATTTCGCCCAGGCCCTTGAATCGGGTCACCATCACCTTGCCTTTCTTCTTCTCTGCTTCGACCCGCTGCAACACGCCGTTCTTCTCGTCCTCATCGAGGGCGTAGTAGACCTCCTTGCCGATATCGATCCGGTAAAGCGGCGGCATGGCGACATACACATGGCCCTTCTCCACCAGCGCACGGAAGTGTTTTACGAACAGGGCGCAGAGCAGAGTAGCGATGTGCAGACCGTCCGAGTCCGCATCCGCGAGGATGCACACCTTGCCGTAGCGCAGGCCGCTGAGGTCGTTGGAGTCGGGGTCGAGGCCGATGGCGACCGAGATGTCGTGCACCTCCTGCGAGGCGAGCACCTGACCGGCCTCCACCTCCCAGGTGTTCAGGATCTTGCCGCGCAGCGGCATGATGGCCTGAAACTCGCGATCCCGCGCCTGCTTGGCACTGCCGCCCGCGGAGTCACCCTCCACCAGGAACAGCTCACCCTGCATGGGGTCGGCGCAGCCACAGTCGGTCAGCTTGCCGGGCAGCGCCGGGCCCTGGGTAATCTTCTTGCGCACCACCGTCTTGGCGGCGCGCATCCGGCGCTGGGCGCTGGAGATGCAGAGCTCGGCGATCTGCTCCGCCAGCTCGGTGTTGCTGTTCAGATAGAGGCTGAAGGCATCCTTCACCACGCCGGAGACGAACGCCGAGCTCTGACGGGAGGAGAGGCGCTCCTTGGTCTGACCGGCGAACTGCGGATCCTGCATCTTGATGGAGAGGATGTAGGCGCAGCGATCCCAGATATCTTCCGGAGTCAGCTTGACCCCGCGCGGCAGCAGGTTGCGGAACTCGCAGAACTCGCGCATGGCGTCGAGCAAGCCCTGACGCAGACCGTTGACGTGAGTACCGCCCTGCGCAGTGGGAATGAGGTTCACATAGGATTCGGCGAGGCATTCGCCCCCTTCCGGCAACCAGCAGAGCGCCCAGTCCACCGCCGACTGTTCGGAGCTGAACGAGCCGATAAAGGGCTGCTCCGGCAGGCAGGTGAACTGCTTGACCGCGTCGATCAGGTAATCCTTGAGACCATCTTCGTAGCACCACTCCAGCTTGATGCCAGTGTTCTTGTCGAGGAACTTGATGGTGAGGCCGGGGCAGAGTACGGCCTTGGCTTTGAGCAGGTGCTCCAGCTTGGTGACCGAGAATTTGGGCGAATCGAAGTAGCTCGCCTGCGGCCAGAAGCGCACCCGGGTGCCGGTGTTGCGACGACCGCAGGTGCCGGTGATGGTCAGCTCCTGCACTTTCTCGCCGCGCTCGAAGGCGATGTCGTAGACCTGACCGTCGCGGCGCACCGTCACCTCAACCCGATCGGAGAGGGCGTTTACGACCGAAATACCCACCCCGTGCAGACCGCCGGAGAACTGGTAGTTCTTGTTGGAGAATTTGCCGCCCGCGTGCAGCTTGCAGAGGATCAACTCCACCCCGCTGACACCCTCTTCCGGGTGGATATCGACCGGCATGCCGCGGCCGTCGTCGATCACTTCGAGGGACTGGTCTTCATGCAGGATCACCTCCAGATTGCGGGCGTGACCTGCCAGCGCTTCATCGACGCTGTTGTCGATGACCTCCTGGCCGAGGTGATTGGGCCGGGTGGTGTCGGTATACATGCCGGGGCGGCGACGCACCGGTTCAAGGCCATTGAGGACCTCAATGGCATCCGCATTGTATTGAGTAGACATGGAGGGCCTTGCGAATTGACGTTTGGGGAGAATCTTACTCGTTGGGAGGGTATTGGACAAACTTGGCTGCGGGAAAGGGTGATCCGGAGGGGATTGTGCCCCTCCGGAGGCTATTTCAGCTCCCCTCGGCAGGGCCCGGCAGCGCCTGTTGCAGCTGGGAGAGCGAGCTTTGCAGCCGCCACACCATGCCTGCCAGCTCTCGCGCCGTGCCATCGCCATGGTTGGCCAGGCCCTGACTGATCCGCTGCAGCTCGGCCAGCGTGCGGTCGAGGGAGGCGTGCTGCACCCCCTGCTCGGTGAGGATCCCCTTCAGGCTGCGGATACAGTTGTCGCGCACCAGATAGAGGAGGTGCTCGTCACCGCGCCACTGGCGCAGCTGCCAGACGATATGGCTGCAGTTGAGCAGCACCACGCCCCAGCGCAGCACCCAGAGGCGGGCGGTCTGATCCTGACTCTGGCCGAGCTGGCTGATGCAGTGGTAGATCAGCGACTCGAACTGGCTCTCGCTCTGGCGCGGGGCTGGCTCCAGTTGCTCCATGAAGTGGCGGCGCAGGGAGCGGATAATCCTGCGGCTCTTGCGCCGATCCGAGCTGGGTCGCAGCAGCTGAAACGCCAGCGCGGCGCTCATCACCCCCAGCATCTGGGCGAGGCTGCTGTTGATGAACTGCTGATAGTCGTAGCTGGGCGGATTGGTGATGGCGAGAAACGAGCCGAGCAGCACGATCATCTGGCCCCAGAGGCCCGCCTGCCGCACCTGCTGCTGTTTGCAGAGCTGCATGGTGAGCAGCGTCGGAAAGAGCAAGAGGCAGAAGATCCAGAAGTCGTCGATGCGGATCATCAGGCCAAACTTGACCGCAAAGCAGATGAGGCTGAGCAGCAGGATCGCCCTGAGCATGGTGTTGGCCCCCTGAGCCGGGGCCGGGGTCGCCGAGTAGAGCACGCAGCAGATGGAGAGCATGGTGAGCGCCGAGCTGCCCGCATCCCACTGACTGTTGATCCAGAAGGTGCAACCGAGCAGCACGCAGAGGAAGGTGCGCCCGCCGTTGTAGGCGGCCTCCAGCGTGTCGGTATGGCTGGTGAGAGAGGTGTGACGGGGCGGCGCCGGCCACTCCTGATCGTCGTAACGGGTCAACCGGTCAAGCCAGCGCTGGCACTCCAGATAGCTCCAGCAGAAGTGGCGCAGCCGCAGCAAAAAGGTGCGCAGCCGGTAATCATGCTCGCTGGTCGGCATCAGGGGAGCCAGCAACCTCGCGACCCGATACTTGTCGCACCCCGGCTTGCCAAGCTCGGTCAGCAAGGTGGCGAGCAGCGCCTGAATGCCTTCCGGTTGTTCCGGCCAGTTGTGCAGCATGCGGCGCTGGCTCGAGATAAGGCTGATCAGGCGCAGCTGGCGATGGAGCAGGAAGTTGAGCAGCCGGTTGTGGCGCCGCAGCCGGTGATGGCTCCAGACCGCCTGTATGCGCAGCACGTTCATGGTGAGGATCTGGCCGATCAGCCCTTCGTGGGAGCTGCGCACCTCGGGCGTCATCTCCCCCAGCCAGAGCAGCTGGGCATGCTCCAGCAGGCGGGCTTGGCTCTTGCGCAGGGATTCCAGCAGGGTTTCGCTGTCCGAGGTGCTGGGCAGGATCATCATCATCAGGCCGCCGCAGAGGATACCGATGATCACCTCGCTCACCCGCGCCTGGGCAATATCGAAGATGTGGTGGGGATCCGCCACATTGACGCAGGAGAAGGCGATGATGGCGGCAGTGTAACCGCCGAGGGCGAAGGCGTAGGAGACGTTGTTCTGATAGTGGTTGGAGATGTAGGTACACAAGCCCAGCCAGAGGGCGATAAGGAAGCTGAACAGCCAGGGATCACTGATGCCAAGACCGGTGATCACCACCGCAGCCATCGCCCCCATCAGGCTGCCAACCACCCGCCCCAGACTCTTGCTGATCACCCCGCCCACGGTGGGAAAACTCACCACCGCGGCCGAACTCATCGCCCAGTAGGGGGAGTCGAGCTGCAGCACGAAGGCTAGCCAGAGCGACAGGCACATTGCCAGGGCATTGCGCAGGGCATAACGCCACTGCCCCCCTGTCGCCTTCCCCCAGGGGGTGCGCAACCAGAACGACTCGCTCACCCTACTCGCCAATGGTGATGGTGCAGGTGGTGCCGGCGATCAGCGTCACGTCCGCCGGCACATCCAGCAGCTTGATCCGCACCGGCACCCGCTGGGCCAGCCGCACCCAGGGCACGTTGGGTTTGACGTCGATCAGCAGACCTTTGCCGCCATCGACGCTCTGATCGTGGATGGCGCGCCCTATGCTCTCCACCTCGCCGCGCAACCGCTGCTCACCGCTGTAGAGCACCACTTCGGCCGGTTTGCCCGGCGCTATGTGGCCAAGCTTGGTCTCTTCAAAGTAACCCTGTACATAGAAGGAGTGAGTATCCACCAGCGCCACCAGCGGCACGCCGGCGCTGGCATAGTTGCCGACCCGGGTCTGCAGGTTGGTGATGTAGCCATCGCTCGCGGCATGCACCCGGGTCTTGGCCAGCGACCACTCCGCCTTCTCCAGATTGGCCTGTGCCACCTGATAGGCCGCTTGCATCGCCTGGGCATTGAGGCGCGCTTCGTCCATCGTCTCGGCTGAGATGACGCTGCGCGACAGGCCGCTACGGCGGTTCGCCTCATGCTCGGCCTTGTCGAGATCCGATTTCGCCTTGGCCAGCGCCGCCCGGGCATTATCGAGGGCGATCCGGTAGGGCTCGGGGTCGAGCGTAAAGATCTCCTCCCCCGCCTTGACCAGCTGGTTGTCCTTCACCGCTATCTTGATGATCTTGCCCGACACCTCGGGGGTAATGCTGACCAGCTCGGCGCGCACCTTGCCATCCCGGGTCCAGGGCCCCTGCATGTAGTAGTTCCACAGCCACCAGCCCGCCGCCAGCGCCAGCGCGCAGACCAGCAGGGTGGAGAAGTATTTGAGGGTCGCGAGAGGTGATTTAGCCATGTAACAGCATCCATAGAGCGCCGCTGACGGCGAGGATAAAGAGGGAGAGATCCATCAGCAAGGGGTGCCAGACATCCCCGCCATAGAGCCAGTCACGCAGCAGATGGTGCACCGGCAGCCAGCAGAGCAGGCCGAGCAGCACCGCCTTGAACAGCGGCGGAAAGTAGAGAGAGGCGCCCAGTACCAGATCCGGCAGCGCAGAAGGAGTTGTCACAAACGTGCTCCCTGTTGGCAGTGAAGTTCAGAAGAGTTCGGCCATCCCCTGCCCCGGGCGAGGCAAAGTAAACAGGCCGCTAAAGATTAACACTGCCCCGCAGGGCGCAACAGGAACATATGAGCCCCTTTTTGTTCAGACCTGTCGATCCGCTGGGTGATGCACACCATCGCGCGTCGGCACCTCCCCCAGCTCGAACGGGTTGACCCCCTCGAGACAGGCGAGGTTGTAGCCATACTCGGCCGGGTTGGAGCGGCGCTGATGGTGGGTATAGATGCCGCAGATACTGCAGAAGTAGTGTTTGGCGGTGCGGGTATTGAACTGGTAGCTGCGCAGCACCTCCTCCCCTTGCAGAATGCGGATGCCGGACAGCGACACCGAGGCGACGATGGCGCCCCGACGTCGGCATAACGAGCAGTCGCAGCGACGCGGATCAACCACCCCATCCGGCAGGGTCAGCTCCAGCACCACGGCGCCGCAGTGGCAGCTGGCCTTGTGCTTCTCTTGAATCGGGGTATTGCCGATGCGCTTGATCATCCTGCCTCCTTGCAGACGGGTTCACTTCCTCAGATGTCAATCAAACAGGGTATCGCGCCGCCCCTGCTGCAAGTGCTCATGGAGGGTGCGCAACTGGGAGGCCACCACCCGATGGCAGGAGAGCGGGGGCAAATCGTCGATGGGGAAGTAACCCGCCCCTTTGGTTTCATCGGTTTCGCCCAGCAGCTGGCCGCCGATCACCTCGCACAGGAAGAACGCCTTGTGAGCGTGGGGCAACTGGGGTGGATGAGGGTGTTTTAGCTTGTCGAACAGCGCCAGCAGTTGCACCGCACGGCACTCAAGGCCGGTCTCCTCCACCACTTCACGCACCACGGCATCCGCCGGCGAGTCGCCGATATCGCACCAGCCACCGGGCAGAGTCCAGCAGTCGTCGCTGCGCTCCTGCACCAGCAGAATATGGCCCGCATCGTTCTGAATGAAGGCCCGCACATCGAGCTTGGGGGTGGGATAATCGCTGTCGAGGGCAATCCAGTCTCTAATGGCTTCCGGCGCCAGCTCGCTCTGGCTGGCGATAAGGGCCACGGTGGCCGCTCGCAGCGCCTCGAAACGGCCGATATCGAAGGGGTCTTTGGAGTAGGTGAGGCCAGCTTGCGCCGTGGCCAGTACCTGTTCCAGATAGGCGGCCAACGGCGGTTGCATGATTAAAGCCCGAGGAAACGGATGATCTGGGCGGGGTAGCGCTCGAACGCCACGAAGGCGTGGTCGCCGCCGCACTCCAGCGAGAGGCGTGCAAAGCGGTATTCGTCCAACGCCTTGCGATAGTCGAGCACCTCATCTCCCTGCTGCTGCAGGATCCAGAGTCGCTCCGGCGCCGTCACCGCTACCGCCAGTGCCCGCAGCTCGTCCATATGTTCAGGCAGCAGTACATACTGCTCACCCGTATAGGGATTGGTCTGGGGGCCGAGGTAGTCACAAAGCAGCTCGTGGGGGCGCACCGCCGGATTGATCAGTGCCGCGCGGCAGCAGTACTGCTCGCTTACCCGGGTCGCCATAAAGCCGCCGAGGGAGCTGCCCACGGCGCCGAGTTTGAACTCGCTGCCATAGCGGCTCTGCAAATTGGCGATGGTCTGCTCGATGGCCGCCCAGGCCGCCGCAGGGGTGTTGGGCTGGGCTGGGATCACCACCTCGATATCGGGTCTGTGCTCTGCCACCCAGGCAGCCATCTGCTGCGCCTTGGCTGAACCGGGCGAGGAGTTGAAACCGTGCAAGTAGAGGAGAACGGGCTTCATGGCGACTCCTCAATAACCGGTGGCATTGGGGTCGGGCACAAACTGCCCCACCGGCAGACGCCACACCTGGCTGGCGATACGACCATCCGGGTAGAGGGTGAGATAGCGCCAGCCCGGGCCGGACTCGTCTAGCGCGAAGCCATCAGAGAGCGGTTTGAACTGGATGCAGGTCGATGGGCTGGCGATCAGCCGCACGCCGCGGTGCACCTCGTCAAACTCCTGATGGACGTGGCCAAACAGGATGGTCTTCTGCTGCGGGTGACGCGCCAGCACGGCAAACAGATCGTCGGCATTCTTGAGATTGTGCTGATCCAGCCAGGCACAACCCACCGGCACCGCCTGATGGTGCAGGGCGATAAGGGCATGGCGATCCGGATACTGACGCAGGGCGCGGTCGAGCGACTCCAGCTGGTGATCGCCGATCATGCCGTGGGGTTTGCCGCGCACCTGGGTGTCGAGCAGGATCACCTGCCAGTGGTCGCCCACCAGCTGCTTGGATTCGCTGATCCCGGCGGCATGGAGCTGCTCGGTCATCAGGGGACTGTCATCATGGTTGCCGGGCAACCAGTAGATGGGGCGGCCAAGAGGCGCCATCATGGAGGCGAAGCGCTGATAGGACTCCGGGCTGTGATCCTGCGACAGGTCGCCAGTCGCCAGAATCACCTCGTAGGGATGGTCGTTGGCCTGCACCCGCTCCAGCACCGCAGCCAGACTCTCGGCGGTACGCACAGCCAGCAGCCGACCCTCGGCACTGGCAAAAAGATGGGTATCAGTAATTTGCAACAGGCGCACACTGCCGTCCTGCGCCTGGGGGAGCTCTGTTTCCAAAATCACGCTTCTTTATATTTGTTCAACTGGAGATATTGATCGGGCTGGTACCATGTCTGAGACAAAATTTTAGCCACTCGGCCAGAAACAGATTTACCTGCTCCTTTTCATCCCGCTGGTGCATCTTTTTATTGGGATAATCATAACGTGGTTGCAAACGGGAAATCTGTTGCGCTGCACACACTTCCGCCATCCGCACATCATGATACAAACGAATCTCTATTTGAGCCTGTAAATATTCGGGCAATTCGGGGTTGTGCTGACTCAAAAGAACCTGAGTTGTGAAGCGGCTCTCACCACAAATGGTGAGCTGGAACTGCAGATCGTTGCCGACCCGATAGCGGCGCTCGGCTCCCACCTCCCCCTGCGGAGGCAGCAGCTTCATCAGCGCCATATAGTTGACCTCGCAGGTACGCTGCAAGGACATCAGGTCAGGCACATAGCGCCTGCTCTGTTGCAGGGTCAGCGCCACCTCAGCGATCCGCCAGCCAGCGGGCACGCAGCTCGCCATGGTTGAGGGCCAGCCACTGCAGGGCAATGACCGAGGCGGCGTTGTCGATACGTCCCTCTTTGAGCCAGGCATAGGCCTGCTCACGGCTCACCACGTGCACCCGGATATCCTCGCCCTCATCAGCCAGACCGTGCAGACCACTCGCCTTGCTGGCATCCACCTCGCCCACATAAACCTCGATCCGCTCGGTGCTGCCACCCGGGCTCACCAGATAGCTGATGGCATGTTCACAGCGGGCAACCTCGATCCCGGCCTCTTCCACCGCTTCGCGGCGCACCACCGCCTCGGCGGTTTCCCCTTCGTCGATGATGCCGGCTACCAGCTCCAGCAGCCAGGGGGTGGAACAGGTCTCCATGGCACCGATACGGAACTGCTCTACCAGCACTATCTGGTCGCGCACCGGATCGTAGGGCAGCAGCGCGGCCGCATGGCCCCGCTCGAACAGCTCGCGGACGATGGGCTGATTCCAGCCACCTGCAAATAACCTGTGTTGCAGGCGATAGACGTTCACCTTGAAGAAGCCGTTATATCCAGCTGATTTTTCAATGATTTTCACATCATCAGCGGCATAGTGCCGATCTTGTGGCAAGGGTTGCTGCGACATCCGGGGCTCCCGTCAGCTTGACTTGTATCAGTTTGACCATAAAATCCGAGGAACATGAATGAACGTTCATTCACTCGGCGTGCCATGGCAATGAGGGGTGGATTTTAGCAGCCACAGACCATTTGGCTAGGCGCGCGGGGAGAAAACTGCCGCTGGTTCTTGACGTTCCCGTTACCGGACCGAAGACTCTTAGCATTAAATTTTGCTTATAGTAGAGTGATTAAGCTGCAATCAAGCTTGGTTGATGACAATATTTGCCCTCTCCAGCAACCGTTTTGGGTTACTACATAAGGTTAAAACGATCTATGAAAAGAACACTTTTGTCCGTCATGGTGTTGCTGGGCGTCAGTGCCGGTGCCCACGCCGAAAACCTGCTCGATATCTACCAGCAAGCACAGATCAAAGATCCGCAGTTGCTGCAATCCAAAGCGGTTCGCGACCAGGCCTTCGAGAAGATCAACGAATCTCGCGCTGCGCTCTTGCCCCAAATCAACCTGGGTGCCGGTCTGAACTACCTGCAGAACAAGAATGATACCCAGACCAACAACAAAGCCTCCGGTTCTATTTCGCTGGATCAATCCATCTATCGTCGCAGCAACTGGGTCAATCTGGATCTGACCGAGAAGGGCGCTACCCAGTCCGATGTCGCCTACAACCTCGAAGTCCAGAACCTGATGGTGCGCAGCGCCACCGCCTATTTCAACGTGCTCAAGGCGATGGATACCCTGGAATTTGTTCGCGCCAACAAGGTTGCCGTGGAGCGTCAGCTGGAACAAACCCAGCAGCGTTTTGAGGTGGGTCTGACCGCCATCACCGACGTCCATGAAGCCGAGGCCTCCCGCGACCAGGCGCTGGCTGACGAGATCAATGCCGAGAACACCCTCGACAACAGCTACGAAGCCCTGCGCGAGCTGACCGGTGTCGATCACCGCAATCTGGACATCCTCAACACCGAGCGTTTCAGCCCGCAGAAGACCGCTTTCGGTTCTGACAAGTGGCTGGAGCTGGCGCTGGACAAGAACCTGCAACTGCACAATGCCCGCATCGCCAAGGACATCGCCAAGCAGCAGATCGATCTGGCCAAGACCGGCCACGAACCGACTCTGGATCTGGGTGCCGGCCTGCAAACCAGCAATACCGACTACAAGCTGGACAGCATTCCGGGTGGCAACGACAACCAGGCCAATATCGGGCTGACCTTCAAACTGCCGCTCTACAGCGGTGGCGCCACCACTTCCCAGGTGAAACAGGCCCAGTTCAACTACGTGGCAGCCAGCGAGCTGTTGGAGAAGAACTTCCGCTCGGTGCAGAGCACAGTGCGTTCCTCCTACAACAACGTGAACGCCAGCATCGGCTCGGTACGCGCCTACAGCCAGTCCGTGGTCTCTGCCGACAGCGCACTGAAGGCAACCGAGGCCGGTTACGAGGTGGGTACCCGCACCATCGTCGACGTGCTGGACTCCACCCGCAAGCTCTACGAAGCGAAGCAGAAGCTCTCCGAGGCCCGTTACAATTACATCCTCAACATCCTGAGCCTGAAGCAGGCTGCCGGTGTGCTGGAAGCGCAGGATCTGGTGGAAGTAAACCAGGGTCTGATGCCGGCTACCGCAAAAGCCAAGACCAAAGCCTGATAGCCGTTATCGGGAATGAAAAAGGCGGCCGCAAGGTCGCCTTTTTTATCCGTGTTTCTATCGGCTTGCTCCCGCTGATAGTGAGCCCCGCCAGATTACTGGGCCAGTGGAGCGGTTAGCTGCGCTCGCGAATCGTCTTGATGATATCGGTGGTGGAGCAGCCATCTTCAAAGTTGAGCACGCGCACCTCGCCGCCATTGGCGGTCACTTCGGCGTAACCGGCAATATCTTCCGGCTTGTAATCACCGCCCTTGACCAGCAGATCCGGCAGGATCTCGGCGATCAGGCGCTGCGGAGTATCCTCGGAGAAGGGCACAACCCAATCCACCGCGCCCAACGCAGCCAGTACGGCCATGCGACGCTCGGTCGGGTTGACCGGACGACCCGGCCCTTTCAGACGGCGGACAGACTCGTCGGTGTTGACCGCCACTATCAGGCGCTCCCCCAGCTTGCCGGCGTTGGCCAAATAGGAGACATGGCCGGCATGCAGGATGTCGAAGCAACCGTTGGTCATCACCACTTTCTCACCGCGCAGACGGGCGGCACGAACTGCCACTTTCAGCTGGGCTTCGGACATGACGCCAAAGCCGGTCTCCTGCTCGGTATAGAGGGCATTGGCCAGCTCGACCGGACTGACGGTAGAGGTACCCAGCTTGCCGACCACGATACCGGCGGCGGTATTGGCCAGCGCACAGGCTTCGTCCAGGCTCTTGCCAGCGGCCAGCGAGGTGGCCAGGGTGGAGATGACGGTATCACCGGCACCGGTCACATCGTAAACCTCGTGGGCCTGAGCCGGCAGATGCAGCTCCGGCTGGCCTTCGCGGATCAGGGTCATGCCGTTCTCGGAACGGGTGACCAGCAGGGCATCCAGCTCGAAGCGCTTGACCAGATCCAGCCCCTTGGCGACCAGCTCCTCCTCGCTCTTCACCTTGCCCACTACAGCCTCGAACTCGGACATGTTAGGGGTCAGCAGAGTGGCGCCGCGATACTTCTCGAAGTCGGTTCCCTTGGGATCGACCAGCACCGGAATGCCGGCGGCGCGGGCACGCTGGATCATGCCGGGCACATCGTTGAGGGCACCCTTGCCGTAGTCGGAGAGGATCATCACGTCACTGTTTGGCAGTGCCTGCTCGACCTTGCTCATCAGCAGGGTGGCATCGACGGAGTGGAAGGGCTCTTCAAAGTCCAGACGCAGCAGCTGCTGGTTGCGGGACAGCACGCGCAGCTTGGTGATGGTCGGGAAGTCGGCCAGACGAACGAAGTCACAGGCGACCTTGACGCCAGCCATCTGGCCAGCCAGCGCATCGGCCGCTTCATCCTGACCGGTCAGGCCAAGCAGCACGGCATGAGCGCCAAGGGCGGCGGAGTTGAGGGCAACGTTGGCGGCACCGCCCGGACGCTCCTCAATGTGTTCAACCTTGACCACGGGCACCGGTGCCTCGGGCGAGATCCGGCCGGTGGGACCATGCCAATAACGGTCCAACATGACATCGCCAACGACCAGGACGCGGGCTTTTTCAAACTCGGGCAGGGTGATCTTCATCTGTATCGACTCTCAAAACCTGAAAAATCAGCCGCCGATTTTATCACACTCTTTTATTTGAGGGAGAAAAAGCAAACTTGTGGTTGCCATTAAGAATGTGGAAGGAAACCCATAGTTACTCTTCGCGCCACACGGACAAGATGCAAGCAGCCCCTCTGACCAGCAGATAGCCATTCGCCCCCGCCCCCCCTTTTCGGCTAGAATCCCCCGATTGTTTTCGCAAGCAAAGAGATTCTCCATGGCCCATGACAACGCTCCCCGCCTCGAGCCCCGCCTGTTTCATCCCCGTTACTGGGCCAGCTGGTTTGGCCTCGGCCTGCTCTGGCTGCTGACTCTGCTGCCGTGGCGCTGCCAGATGTGGCTGGGTCGTCAGCTCGGTCATCTTGCCGCCAAAGTGCTCAAATCACGGGTGAAGATTGCCCGTCGCAATCTGGAGCTGGCGCTGCCGGAGTTGACTCTGGCCGAGCGCGAGAAGCTGCTCAAGCAAAACTTCGAGAGCGTGGGCTGCGCCGTATTCGAGGTGGGTATCGCCTGGTTCTGGCCGGACTGGCGGATGCGCAACCTGATGAAGGTGGAAGGGGAAGAGCATGTCATTGCCGCCATGGAAAAGGGGCAGGGCATGCTGCTGCTCTCCTGCCACTTCCTGACGCTTGAACTCAACGCCCGCTGTTTCGGTCTGGTACGGCCAGGGGTCGGGGTTTATCGCCCCAACACCAACCCGGTGCTGGAGTATGCCCAGTATCACGGTCGCTGCGCCTCCAACAAATATCTGGTAGACCGGATGGACGTGAAGGGGATGATCAAGGCGCTGCGCAACGGTGACGCCCTCTGGTACGCGCCAGATCACGACTATGGCTCCCACGCCAGCGTGTTCGTGCCCTACTTCGCGGTGGAGCAGGCGGCCACCATCACCGGCACCGCCACTCTGGCGAGGGTGAAGAACACCGTCACCCTGCCCTGCTACAACATCCGCACCAGCGAGGGTTACACCCTCCATATCGGAGCGCCCCTCGCCGACTACCCGAGCGGTGATGACATGGTCGATGCGGCTCGCGCCAACCGCGAGATTGAAGCCGCGGTGCGCAAGGCGCCGGAGCAGTACATGTGGCTCCATCGCCGCTTCAAGACCCGCCCCTCCCCCGAGGATGCGGGTTTCTACTAAGCCGCAGCCCCCGACTGGGGCCAGATCGCCAAAACCGACAAACCGCCTGCTGGCGGTTTGTTTTTATCTGCTGTCAGCCCTGTGCGGCAAGAAAGATCCGCCTGCGTCAACCGCACCATAACCTGCTGCACGACCTCCTGCATTCTGCCGACCATTTCCGTCAACCGGCCACAAAAGAGCCATCATCACTGCCTGCAAAAACTGAAAGAGGGTTACAAAACTATTGACTCATTGGTGAGTAGAGAGAGATTTCGATAGATCCATCGTCACTACCCGCTGATGAGTTATTGAGTGATTTGCCCCATTCGAATACAAAAACTGAATTTGTGAAGTAAATCACTTTTACGCAAAGGCACGGCAAAGCTGAGTTGGTGATCTAAATCACAAAAAACGGTCATTAAAAATAGAAAAGATCGAAATGTAGCCGAATTACAGCGAACGAATGTGATCTTCATCACTGGTTGGAGAGGGGGTATGACGGGGTATCTGAGAGATGGATCACAAGACACCCCGTTTTCAGCCTAATTTGATCGCAAGCTGGTAGATTGAAGTTGCTTAGACGACAGGGATGGAGGTTCGGCAAAACCGGCCATCCCGAACTACCACTTTTAATCAAACAGGCTTAAAACGGGGTCCCAACATGTTATCACCGGATACCAAAGTCAAGATACAGAATTTTGGACGCTTCCTGTCCAATATGGTCATGCCCAACATAGGCGCCTTTATCGCCTGGGGCTTTATTACCGCCCTCTTTATCCCCACCGGCTGGCTGCCCAATGAAACCTTGGCCAAGCTGGTCGGCCCCATGATCACCTACCTGCTGCCGCTGCTGATTGGCTACACCGGCGGCAAGCTGATGGGCGGTGATCGTGGCGGCGTGGTTGGTGCCATCACCACCATGGGCGTCATCGTGGGGACCGACATCCCGATGTTCATGGGCGCCATGATGGTCGGCCCGCTCGGTGGCTGGGCCATCAAGCGCTTCGACAAGGCGATGGACGGTCGCGTCAAGAGCGGCTTCGAGATGCTGGTCAACAACTTCTCCGCCGGCCTTATCGGCATGCTGCTGGCAATCCTCGCCTTCTTCGTGATCGGCCCCTTCGTCAAGGTGCTCTCCGGCGTGCTGGCCGGTGGCGTCGGCTTCCTGGTGGATAACCACATGCTGCCGCTCACCTCCATCTTCGTTGAACCGGCCAAGATCCTGTTCCTCAACAACGCCATCAACCACGGCATCTTCTCGCCGCTGGGGATCCAGCAGGCGACCGAGCACGGCAGCTCTATATTCTTCCTGATTGAAGCAAACCCGGGCCCGGGCATGGGCGTACTGCTGGCCTACATGGTGTTCGGTCGTGGCGCCGCCAAGCAGTCCGCTGCAGGTGCCTCCATCATTCACTTCTTCGGCGGCATCCACGAGATCTACTTCCCGTACGTGCTGATGAACCCGCGTCTCATTCTGGCGGTGATCGCCGGCGGCATGACCGGGGTCTTTACCCTGACCCTGTTCAACGCAGGTCTGGTCTCCCCGGCCTCACCGGGTTCCATCTTCGCCGTGCTGCTGATGACGCCGAAGGCCTCCCTGATCGGGGTGCTGCTCTCCATCACAGCCGCCACTCTGGTCTCCTTCCTGGTTGCTGCCGTGTTCGTCCGCGCCCAGCAGCCGGAAGCCGACGAGGCCGATGCCCTCGGTGAAGCTACCCGCAAGATGAAAGCCATGAAGGGCGGCAAGCCCGAAACCGCAGCGGCCAAGAAGCCGGGCGGTGAACTGATGGCAGTGCGCAATATTGTGGTCGCCTGTGATGCGGGCATGGGTTCCAGCGCCATGGGCGCCGGCATGCTGCGCAAGCGGGTACAGGCCGCTGGCCTCGACATCAGCGTCACCAACCGCGCCATCGATCAGCTCGACGATCAGGTGGACTGGGTCATCACCCACAAGGATCTGACCGAGCGGGCCCGTCGCCATGCGCCGCATGCCCACCATATTTCGCTGACCAACTTCCTCGACAACGGTCTCTATCAGGAGCTGGTACAGAGCCTGACTCAGGCCGCCAACGATGACGTCGCCAACCCGCAACTGCTGGTGGCGGCCAACGACGACAGCTATGAGCCGCAAGCGGCCGAAGTCTTTACCCTGAGCCGTCATGACGTGCATCTGGGACTGAAAGCCGACAACAAGGAGGCCGCCATCCTGACCGCAGGCCGGCTGCTGGCCGAGCGCGGCTATGTGGCACCCGACTACGTCAACGCCATGCTGGAGCGTGAACAGCTGGTCTCTACCTACCTCGGCGAATCCATCGCCGTGCCCCACGGCACCATCGCCGCCAAGGAGTTTGTGAAGCGTACCGGCATCGTCATCTGCCAGTACCCGGCCGGGGTCGCCTTTGGCGAAGCTGCCGATGAGGTGGCGCGGCTGGTGATCGGTATCGCCGCTCGCAACGACGCACACATGCAGGTGATAACCCGCCTGACCAATGCACTGGATGAACCCGGTCTCATCGACCGGCTGGCCAGCACCACGGATCCCCAGGCCTTCCTGGATCTGCTGGGTGCCGAACAGGCTGCGTAATCATCTTTCATCGTCTTTGGTTCAAGAGGTTAATATCATGAAAACATTGCATTTTGGTGCTGGTAACATCGGTCGCGGCTTTATCGGCAAAGTGCTGGCGGATGCCAGCCATCAGGTCACCTTCGCCGACGTCAACGACACCCTGATCGACCAGCTCAACCACCGTCAGGAGTACAAGGTTCATGTGGTAGGGGCGGATCAGAAACTGGACGTGGTGCGCAACGTGGCGGCGGTGAGCTCCGCCGGTCACGAGGTGATCGCCCGTATCATCACCGCCGATCTGGTCACCACCGCGGTCGGCCCCAACATTCTCGACAAGATTGCCAGCACCCTGGCCAAGGGGCTGCAGGCTCGCTTCGATGCCGGCAACCTGACACCGCTCAATGTCATCGCCTGCGAAAACATGGTACGCGGCACCAGCCACCTCAAGCAGGAGGTACTCAAGTACCTGCCGGTCGCGTATCATGCCACGCTCGAATCCTGCATCGGCTTCGTCGACTCGGCGGTGGATCGCATCGTGCCGCCCGCCGCAGCTGCCAACGATGACCCGCTGGAAGTGACGGTCGAGAGCTTCAGCGAGTGGATCGTCGACCAGACCCAGTTCAAGGGAGAGCTGCCACAGGTGGCGGGCATGGAGCCCACCGACAACCTGATGGCCTTCGTCGAGCGCAAGCTGTTCACCCTCAACACCGGCCACATCGTCACCGCCTATCTCGGCAAGCTGCGGGGCTATCGCACAGTGCGCGAGGCGATCGAAGATCCGGTGATCCGCAGCAAGGTGCGCCGCGCCATGGAGGAGAGCGGTGCCGTGCTGGTAAAACGCTATGGCTTCGACCCGCGCCTGCACGCCGCCTATATCGAGAAGATCCTGGCCCGCTTCGCCAACCCCTATCTGGTGGACGAGATTGACCGGGTCGGCCGTCAGCCACTGCGCAAGCTGGCGGCGGGGGATCGACTGGTGAAACCGCTGCTCGGCACCCTGGAGTACGGCCTGCCCAACGAGCAGTTGCAGGAGGGGATCGCCGCGGCGCTCCACTATCGCAATGCCGATGATCCGCAGGCGGTCGAGCTGCAACAGCTGCTGGCGGAGTTTGGCCCGGCCAAAGCGTTGGCCCGCGTCACCGGACTGGATGCAGAGAGCGAAATCGTCCGCACCATAGTGGCTCGTTACGAGACCTTGTAATACCCTGCTGGCGGCGCATGACCGGATGCTCCAATTGATTGAATCGCAAGGAAATGCGCCCCATATGATAAAAACCGGGAGAGAGGCTGACTCTCTCCCTGTCAGCTGGACCCAATGCACCTATGACCACACACCAGGAAGATGAAGTACTGGAACGACTGAACGAGCAGGATGGCCCTCGCGGCTTCTTTCTCGAAGCCGTGACCATCCTGGAAGAAGCGGTCGACTCCCTGATGCGACGCGCCTTTCGTCAGGAGGAGTATGCCGTCAAATACGCCATCGAACCCCTGCTCAACCAGAGCGGCCCCCTCGGCCAGCTGGAGGTGCGCCTCAAGCTCATCTTCGCCCTCGGCCTCATCTCCCTTGAGCGCTATCAGGATCTGGAAGCCTATCTCAAGATCCGCGACTTTCTGGTGCGCGACCCCAAGGATTACCGCTTCAGCGACAAGCCGATCCGCGATCTGCTCGACCGCCTGCACGGGGTCAATCAGGGCGGCATGATGAAGCTGGAGCCCCCCGCCAGCGAAGAGGATTGGGCCTTCTACCAGATGCAGCTCAACCGGCTCGATCAGATGGTGCGCTCCGCACTGGTACTGGCGCTGGCCGACTGTGTCGGCGAACTCCACAAGGAGAGCCCCATCTAATCCGGCCACATGAAATGACATGACCGCCTGCTGGCGGTCTTTTTCTGCGCCTACCTTGCCACTGCGTCTTGCCCCACCCTCTGACTGATGTCACTCTGGCTCATCACCCCCTCGCCTGTACGGTGGCCCCAGCTGTCACAACAACTCTCATCCGGAGGAATCGCACCCCATGAGCGACCAGAGCGCCAACCCGCTGATCGCCCCGCTGCTGGCACTGCTGCAACGGGCTGATGGCAGCTACAAGGTGCACGAGCTGATGGCGGCACTGCGCCTGCAGGGGGCGATTCCGCAGCTGGCTGACGATGAGCAGATCCAGCTGTTTCGGCTCAACTTCCTCATCATGAACGCCCTCTACCAACTGCAGGCCGAGCTTTATGAGGAGGGTTGGTGGCTGGTGATAAGCACGCTGGATATCCGCCTCGAACCGCTTGCTTCCAACGCTGATGCGGGGAGTGCACTCGTCCGGGGCGAGGCGCTGCGCAGCTACTACCTCGACTGGCAGGTGTTCTGGCAGACCGGCCGGGAGGAGGTGGAAGCCCTGCTTGCAAGCTTCTGGCGCACCTGCGATGGTGCGGGACAACGAGAGGAGGCGCTGGCCCTGTTCGGGCTGGCGATGGATGCCACGCCAGAGGCCATCCGTCGCCGCTGGCGGGAGCTGGCCCTTGCGCATCACCCGGATCGGGGGGGCGATGCCGAGACCTTTATTCGCATCCGCTGGGGCTGGGAGTGCCTGCGCGGATGATCCGGTTGCCGCCCGCGGGGTGACAGGCATAGACTGGAACCGGATATCCCCTCACAGGAGAGCATCATGACAGTCAGTGAACTTCGTAAGCTCTATCAGCAACATATCCTGCAAGAAGCCGAAATCCTCCACGACGTTGCCATTCCCGGCTGGCTCATCGAATTTCGCGACAAAAAGGGCACCCTGTATGAACTGACCGATACCCTCGGCTGCCCGGTCAGCTTCGGCACGGTCGATCAGGCGCGCGAACATGTGCATCTGGTGGCGGACTGCCCGGTGCAGGTGGAGCACCTCTACCGCTTCTTCGAACGCTAACCAGTTCCATCGTTAAAAAGGCTCCCGAGGGAGCCTTTTCTGTTCCGGTTGTGTTCCATTCCGCTTATTCCGGTTGCAACGGTTCCGGCGCTTTGGACTCCAGCTTTCTGACTGGCTTTTGCAGGATCAGGTTGGCCGGATAGGTGACCAGATCGCCGTTGTCATCGCGCACCCGCACATAGAAGAGACCAATCTCGGTGATGACGCCGGTGACCGAATCATCCTTGTCGAGGATGCGGATCCGGTCGCCAATCTTGTAGGGAAAGGCGAAGAAGATGGTGATGCTGGCGGTGATGTTGGAGAGGATCGACCACTGCGCCACCATGGCCACGCCCAATACCGCGAAGAAGGAGGAGGCGAGCACCACCAGCCGCGAGAAGTCGAGCCCCCACACCCCGGCCAGTATCAGCAGGGTGGCGCAGCCGAGCAGGAAGTGGAAAACGTGGGCCACGTAAATGACCCGGTTCTCGCTTACCTGCCGGCTCTGGCCAAGGGCCATCAGGCTCTTATGGATGAGTCGCCGGATCAGGGTGTGACCCAGCAACAGCAGCAGGGTCAAACCGATGGATTGCCACATGGTTCGCTCCTCCCTACCACCAGCGTCTATGTTTGAGCCAGAACGCCAGCCCTACCGCCATCACCACCAGAGAGCAGCAGAAAACCCAGAAGGCGGTCGGGCTCTCGGCCCCCGGCATTCCACCGAGGTTGATGCCAAACAGGCCGGTCAGGAAGCTGGCGGGCAGAAACAGCAGCGCCATCACCGACATCTGGTAGGCACGGCGGTTGGTCGCCTCTGCCATCAGGTTGTTGATCTCGTCCGCCAGCACGGCAGTACGCGCTACCCCGGCATCGAGGTCGTCGAGCCAGCGCCGCAAGCGGTCGGCGATGTCGAGCAGACGACGGCGGTCATCCTCATCCAGCCAGCTGATCTTCTCATTGGCGAGGCGCGCCACCAGATCCCGCTGGGGCGAGAGGTAGCGGCGGATCATGATGAGCTGCTTGCGGATTAGCGCCAGTCGGCCATTGGCCGGCATGTCACGCATCAGCACCATCTCTTCCAGTTCGAGGATCTGGTCGTGCAGCTCCTCGACAAATTCGCCGGCGCGATCGGTCAGGGCATCGCAGATCTCCACCAGCCAGTCAGCCGGGCTATCTGCGCCGCCGCCCAGCTTGAGCTGGTTGAAGACATCCTGTTCGGAGAGCAGCGGCCGGCGCCGGCTGCTGATGATGAGATCCGGGGTGATGTAGATGCGCAGCGCCACCATCTCTTCCGGTCGGTGATCCTTGTTGCGGTTGATGCCGCGCAGGATCAGCAGCACAGTCTCCCCCATCCGGACCAACTTGGGTCGATTGCTCTGGCCGAGCAGCGACTCTTTTGCAGCCTCGTTGAGTAGCGGCGTCTGCAGCAGCCAGCGTGCCGCCTCCGGATTGCCGTAGTCCAGATGCAGCCAGCCCGGCTGCTGCTCCGGAATCTCGCTTCCCGCCGCCAGCGGCGTCATGCCGCCCTTGCCATCCAGGGTCAGGGCATAAATTACATCACTGGGCACCCGATCCATCTCGTCTCCTTCTCGTGTCACATGCAGCCCCCAGCTTACACGAAAGGCGGGGCCGACTCAGCCCCGAGCCAGCCTCGGGGGGATTTGTGCTACCATGCGCGCTGCCATTTTGTCGTCCGTTTGACTACAGGAAACCATGCCATGCCTATCTGGGTTGATGCCGATGCCTGCCCCATTCCGGTCAAGGAGATCCTCTACCGCGCCGCCCACCGCGCCCAGGTGGTGACCACCCTGGTGGCCAATCAGGGACTGCGGGTGCCCCCCTCGCCTTTCATCAAAACCCAGCAGGTGGAGAAAGGCTTCGATGTGGCAGATCATGTCATCGCCCAGCAGGTCAAACCCGGCGATCTGGTGATCACCGGCGACATTCCCCTCGCCTCCTGGGTGATCGATGCTGGTGGCGAGGCGCTCAATCCCCGCGGCGAGATCTACACCCGCGAGACCATCAAGGCGCGTCTTGGCATGCGCAACTTCATGGAGGAGCTGCGCTCAGCCGGAGTACAAACCGGCGGCCCCGCCCCCTTCAACGCCGCCGACAAGCAGCGTTTTGCCAATGCCCTCGACAAGTGGCTGGTCAAGGGCAAGCTGGACTAAACACAGCCCCGGTGCAAGCCGGGGAAAATATCCTCCCCCTCTTAACGTTGTCTTAAGTCTTGCCGCCTAACCTTGTCGCTGTTGCAACATCAACCGCAAGGAGCAAGCAATGAAACTGACCCCCCTGTTGTTACTGATCCCCCTGTTGAGCGGCGCAGCCCTGGCCGATCCCCAATGTACCCGGACCGACAAGAGCAAATGGCTGAGCGAGGCCGATGCCCAACAGCAGATCAAGGCGATGGGCTACGACATCAAGAAGTTCAAGGTCACCAAGACCAACTGCTACGAGATCTACGGCTGGGACAAGGAGAAGCGCAAAGTCGAAATCTACTTTGATCCGACCGACCTGAAGAAAGTGAAGGAAGAGATCGACGAATAGCGCAGTAACGGGCCGCGCTGGCGGCCCCTCCATGGAGTCTTGCCATGACAACCTCATCTGAAGTGAAAGTGTGGGATCCCCTCATCCGGCTGTTTCACTGGGCCACCGTCACCCTTTGCCTGCTCAACTTCTTCGTGCTGGAAGAGGGGAGCAAGCCCCACCGCTACGTCGGTTATATCCTGGCCCTCCTGCTACTGGTGAGAGTGGTATGGGGCTTTGCCGGCTCCTACTACGCCCGCTTCGGCCAGTGGTGGCCAACCCCGGGCAAGGTGCGAAGCTACCTCCAGCAGCTGCTAAAAGGCCGTCACCCCTACTATCTGGGCCACAACCCGATGGGAGCCCTGATGATCTGGCTGCTGATCCTGCTGCTGGTGAGCACCATCACCACCGGCTGGCTCACCACCTGGGATGCCTTCTGGGGTGAAGATTGGCTGGAAGAGCTGCACGGCACCATCGCCAACGCCCTGCTGGCAGCCGTCGGCGTCCACGCCGCCGTAGTGATCCTGACCGACCGCCTCACTCGCAGCGACCTGCTGCGCGCCATGATAGTGGGCAAAAAACGGGTGCCTGCCGACGCCAGAGTGGAAGACCCGCGCAACGATTGAGCGGGTCGACCCGCCAGCCCCGCTTTTTTGCTGCAACGGGCTACAACACTGGTAAGATGCGCCGCCATTTTCCCATGTTGTAGCCACCATGACCGCCCAAGGGCACCTGCTCTTCTCCGTTACCTGTACCCTGATCGCCCACAAACTGCAGCTGACACCGGCCCTGGCCGATGCCAGCCTGTGGCAGAGCATCCCGATCGCGCTGGCCAGCGCCCTGCTGCCGGATCTCGACCACCCCAAATCGCTGCTGGGGCAGCAACTGCCGTGGATCTCCAAGCCCCTGTCGCGCCTCTTTGGCCATCGCGGCTTCACCCACAGCCTGCTGGCGGTCGCTGCTGCCATCTGGGGGCTCAACCAGCAGCTGCCGCCCGATACCTTGCCGGTCGGGGTCAAGGATGCCCTTATCGTCGGCTACTTGAGTCATCTGCTGGGGGACTGGCTCACCCCGGCAGGCATTCCGCTCTTCTGGCCCATCAAGCGCCGCTACCGCCTGCCGGGCTGGCCGCTCAAAAGCGGTGGCACCATCGAAACCGGCTTTTGCACCCTCACCCTGCTGGTCGCGGGCTGGTGGTGTGGCTGGCACCTGTAAGCCAGAAACAAAAAAGGCCCCTGACCGAAGTCAGGGGCCTAAACAGTGGCAAGTGCCACTAGAGGATCAGAGCATGATGCCTGCGATAACTGCGGAGAGCAGGCTGACCAGCGTAGAACCGTATACCAGCTTCAGACCGAAGCGGGAGACCATGTTGCCCTTCTCTTCGTTCAGCGCTTTTACCGCACCGGCGATGATGCCGATGGAGCTGAAGTTGGCGAAGGAGACCATGAAGATGGAGAGGATGCCGACGGTGCGCGGAGAGAGCTGAGCAGCAACCTTGCCCAGATCCATCATGGCCACGAACTCGTTGGTCACCAGCTTGGTCGCCATGATGGAGCCCGCTTGCAGCGCTTCACCACTCGGGATACCCAGGATCCAGGCGATCGGATAGAAGATGTAACCCATGACATACTGGAAGTTGACGCCAAATGCCATCTCGAACAGGTAGTTGACCAGCGCGATCAGGGCGATGAAACCGACCAGCATGGCAGCCACGATAACGGCGACGGAGAAACCGGCCATGATGTACTCGCCCAGCATCTCGAAGAAGTTCTCTTTCTTCGGAGTATGGTGCTCGTCACCCTCGGACAGCGCCTTGGCGTCAGTCACGGTATTGTCCGGCTCGTAGGGGTTGATCAGCGACAGCACGACGAAGGTACTGAACATGTTGAGCACCAGCGCGGCGACCACGTAGCGCGGCTCGATCAGCTGCATGTAGGCACCGACGATGGACATGGAAACGGTGGACATGGCTGTGGCGGCCAGGGTGTACATCTGCTTCTCGTTCAGGTGCGGCAGAATGTTCTTGAGCGCGATGAAGTTCTCGGACTGACCGACGATCATGGAGCTGATGGCGTTGAAGGACTCCAGCTTACCCATGCCGTTGATCTTGGCCAGCACAGTACCGATGCCACGGATCACCAGCGGCAGCAGACGGATGTACTGCAGAATACCGATCAGCACGGAGATAAAGACGATAGGCATCAGCACCATCAGGAAGAAGGAGAAGGCCCCTTCGTTGACCAGACCACCGAACACAAAGTCGGTACCCTGTTTGGCAAACTCCATCAACTTGGTGAAGCCGGCGGCAAAGCCACCCACGACTGCCAGACCCACTTCGGAGTTCAGCATGAACCAGGCCAGCGCCAGTTCGACCACCAACAGTTGGCCGATATAACGCAGCTTGATCTGTTTCCAGTTGTGGCGGTTAGCCAGCAGAGAGAGGGCAAGGACCATTACCAGTCCGAGCACAAAGTGAACGTATTCCATACCAGTAGCACCTGAGTAAATTGTATTTTTTGACGGCGCCATCATAGACATTTGCATATTTAAAAATCAGATAGCCATCACAATCCTGCTCAATAATATGCATGCTAGATAATACAAACGTTTTTAAATTAATTAAGCAATAAAACCATATTAATCATGCAACATCATCACCAACAAACTTCATATAAAACATAGCGATAGAAAATAAACGGATGTAAGCAACGATACCGACCGATATTTTCATATCATTTTCATAACAGCCAGTTAATTGCTCTACCCCCATTTGCGCCGTTTTTTCACCCGATAATTTAATCGATCTAAGCGAAAAACGTTTATCTGCGATGAATAATTAAAAACACGTTTAAAAAATGCCTGCTATTTATTCCCGGTCTCTCGTGTTTGTTACTTTGGCGACAAATGACCCCGAGATGACCCGATGCGGACCAGTCGTTCAAATTTCCGCCACATCCTGCGCCGGATTCTGGTATGATGCGCGCCCCTGGCGCCATGGCGCTGCCCGTTTTTCTCCGAAATAGAGCCTTTTTGTGAACAACAGCGAATTTAGCAGCCTGAACCTCTCCCCCGCCCTGCTCGAGAACCTCACCACTCTGGGTTATCTGCAGATGACCCCGATCCAGGCTCAAAGCCTGCCTCTGGTACTCGACGGCAAAGACTTGATCGCCAAGGCAAAAACCGGCAGCGGCAAGACCGCAGCCTTCGGCCTCGGCCTGCTCTCCAGCCTCGACGTCAACCGGCTCGAGGTACAGGCGCTGGTACTCTGCCCGACTCGCGAACTGGCGGATCAGGTGGCGACCGAGATCCGTCGTCTCGCCCGCACCCTGCCCAACGTCAAGCTGGTGACCCTGTGCGGCGGCACCCCGACCGCACCGCAATCGGCCACCCTGAGCTTTGGCGCCCACATCGCCGTCGGCACCCCGGGCCGCATTCTCAAGCATCTGGAGCAGGGCACTCTGGAGCTGGATAGCCTCAAGACGCTGGTGCTGGATGAAGCAGACCGCATGCTGGACATGGGCTTTGGCGAAGACATCAACCGGGTCATCAGCCATGCCCCGCGCGACCGTCAGACTCTGCTCTTCTCCGCCACCTATCCAGAGGGGATTGCCCAGATGAGCCGCGGCGTGCAGCGCAATCCGGTCGAGGTAAGCGTAGAGGCACTCCATGAAGAGAGCGCCATCGAACAGAAGCTCTATGAAGTACCGGCCGGTCAGCGCCTCGACGCGCTCACCTGGCTGCTGAGCCACTATCAGCCAAGCTCCTGCGTGGTGTTCTGCAACACCAAGCGGGCCTGCAATGACGTGGCCGATCACCTGGCCGCCAAGGGCTTCTCGGCACTGGCGCTGAACGGCGATCTGGAGCAGCGCGAGCGGGATCAGGTGCTGGTGCGTTTTGCCAACGGCAGCGCCACCATTCTGGTCGCCACCGACGTGGCGGCTCGCGGCCTCGACATCAAGGAGCTGGGCGCCGTCATCAACTACGAGCTCACCTATGACCCGGAAGTGCACGTACACCGCATCGGTCGTACCGGCCGCGCCGGTCAGCAGGGTCTGGCCCTGAGCCTCTATCAGCCGAATGAAGCGCAGCGGGTAAACCTCATCGAGGAGTACCAGCAGGCACCTATGCCGCTGGGGGATCTCGATGCCATCGGCCGTGCCATCAAGCCGCTGGCGCCGCAGATGGTGACCCTCTCCATCGATGCGGGCCGCAAGACCAAGGTGCGCGCTGGCGATATCCTGGGTGCCCTGACCGGTGAAGGCGGCATTGCCGGCGCCGACGTCGGCAAGATCCAGATCTCCGAGCAGTACTCCTACGTCGCGGTCAAACAGAGCGTGGCCAAGGCTGCACTCAAGCGGCTGCAGGAAGGCAAGATCAAGGGCCGCAGCTACCGCGCCCGCAAACTGGGCTAAGGTTCATCCTGCCCGGACACAGGCGCCGTCACGGCGCCTGTTTCATATCCATCAATGCCGCTATCCGGCCAGAGAGACAACATGCCCCGGACAACCCAGCCAGCCGTCAGCTGCCAGAATTGCGAAGCCTGCTGCTGCCGTCTCGAAGTGATGATCATTACCGATACCGGCGTGCCGGATCGCTATATCGAGGAGCGGGAAGGCGAGGTGCCGGTTATGCATCGGCTGGAAGATGGCTGGTGCGCGGCGCTCGACCGCAACACCATGATGTGCCGCATCTATGAAGTCAGACCGCTGATCTGCCGCGATTTCGAGATGGGGGAACCCGACTGCATCGACGAGCGGGACAAGTGGTTTATCAACCTCAGCTGACGTGAGTGGCTCGGCTGTTCACTGCGCAGAGTGATAGCTCCTGCTCCAGCCAGCGAATGGCGGCCCCCTCCTGCTCGAAATAGCGCACAGCCCGAAACGGCAAGCCTTTGAAGATTTGATCGGCCAGATAGCGCTTGAATCCCCCCGACAGCACAACCGCCAGAAAGAGACAGCCGTTCTCGGCACACCAGCCAAACTGGCGGCGAAAACGGGTCAGTACCTCGGGCCCGGCCGCTTCAAACTCGGTCGCCACCTCGACGATTCCCCAGGGATGCGCCGCCAACCCGGTCAGCTCACGGGCAAAGTGCGCTTCATAGGCGGCTGCCCCCGCCAGATTGAAGGGGCCGCTCGGCCGACAGATCATCATCTGTCCCCTGCGTTCCATCTCGAATTGACCGTGCGGCTGCATCCTTGCGTCCCTCTTTTTATTGGCATCCGAAATCTGATTGTTACCATAACGTAATAATTTATATGAAAAAGTCCAGATAAATCCGGTCTCCCTCCAGCCCTTCCAGAGCGGGTTATGCCTCGAATATCCCGCTGGCGGCACCGTCTCGCATGGTCAGATGAATAGCCAAAATGTGTGATTGCAGTTAACGAAACGTTGCTGCTATTATCCGCGCCACCACAAACCTTCCACCTACAGAAATGTTTGAACACTCAACAAGGACGGGCAATGAAAAGCAGGGATTCTAACCACTACCAGCGGATCTGGCGCTGGCACTTCTATGCAGGGCTCTTTGTCGCCCCCTTTCTGATCCTGCTGTCACTAACCGGGATCGTCTATCTGTTCAAACCCCAGCTCGACAACCTGATGTATCCCGAGCTGATGAAGGTCACCCCCGCCAGTCAAACCCTGAGTGCCGACCAGCTGCTGGCCAAGGCCATGATCGCCATGCCGGACGCCAGCCTGCGCAAATATCTGCCGCCTGCGGCAGCAGACCAGAGCGCCCAGTTCATCGTCAATCAGGGGGATCGCGAGCTGACCCTGTTTCTCGATCCCGCCAGCGGCGCCCTGCTCGGTACCATGGATAACAAGTGGAATCTGCAGGCAGTCGCTCGCGCTCTGCACGCCGAGCTGCTGCTCGGCACCACCGGAGATCGGCTGATCGAGCTGGCAGCCGGCTGGGGCATAGTGTTGCTGCTGAGCGGACTCTATCTCTGGTGGCCCCGCAAGGGGCCCGGTGTGGGCGGCATCCTCTGGCCCAGAGTGAGCCAGCGTGGCCGCCTCTGGTGGCGCGATTTGCACGCCGTTATCGGCTTCTGGGGCGCAGGTTTCCTGCTGCTGCTGCTCTTGAGTGGCATGACCTGGACCGGCTTCTGGGGCGATCAGTTTGCCGCGGTCTGGAACCGCTTCCCGGCCGCCATGTGGAACGAGGTGCCCAAATCGGCACCGCTGGCCCGCAGCCTGAATCAGGCCCATGAGCAGACCGTCCCCTGGGCGGTGGAGAACACCCCCATGCCCAGCTCGCAGCCGGTCGATGAGGGGCACGATCACGGCGCCATGAACCATGGCGAGCACGAGGGAATGGTGATGGCCAGCCAGCGGATCCCGCTGCAACAGGTAGTGGATATCGCCACAGCCAGGAAGGTGAGTCCGGGGTACAGCATCACCCCGCCGGTCGGCACCACAGGTGTCTATACCCTCGCGATCTTTGCCGATGATCCGCGCAACGACGCTACCCTGCATATCGATCAATACAGCGGCAAGGTGCTGGCCGATGTGCGCTGGCAGGATTACGGCCCGGTCGCCAAAACGGTGGAGAGTGGCGTCATGCTGCACATGGGCAAGCTCTACGGCTGGCCCCACCAGCTTGCCATGCTGCTCATCTGCCTGATGGTGCTGGCCAGCGCCGTGAGCGGCCTCTGGATCTGGTGGTGCCGCCGCCCGCAGGGGCGTCTCGCCGCACCGCCACTGCCCGCCAAACTTCCGCCTATGCGTGGCGCCATCGCCCTGCTGATCCTGCTGGGCATTGCCTTCCCGCTGGTGGGTGCCTCGCTGGTCGCCATCTGGCTGCTGGATACCCTGCTCTTCTCCCGCCGGACTCCGGCGCTGGCCAAGGCCAGCTGAGCTGCCTCGATAACGACCAAAAAGGGCTCCCGTTCGGGAGCCCTTTTCATTTATCGCCGTTCCATCCAGCAGGTCAGGAGAGCGCCAACCCGATGGAGAGCAGCAGGCTGAACAGAAATGCACTGATGGCAGTCTTCTTGAGGGCACCGGTCAGCACCTCGCCATCGAAGCTTTCGCGCAGGGTTCTGGCGGCATCGGTGAGCGGCTTCATAGCAGGCAGGAAGATCCACGGCCAGAAGCTGGCGGGCTGGGTCAGGATAAAGGCGATGGTCGCCAGCAGCGCCCCTCCCAGCAACACCCAGTGATAGGCGATGGCACGATTGCGGCCAAGGCGTACAGCCAGAGTGATCTTGCCGCTGGCGGCATCGGTCTCGATATCGCGCACATTGTTGATGTTAAGCACCGCGGTCGCCAGCAGGCCACAGGCTGTCGCAGGGAGCAGCAGATCCAGCTCCAGCGTCTTGGTAAAGAGGTAGTAGGAGCCGAGCACCCCAAGCAGACCAAAGAAGAGGAACACAGAGATGTCACCAAAACCGCGGTAGCCATAGGGAGTCTTGCCTACGGTATAGGTCACTGCCGCAACAATGGCCGCACCACCCAGCACCACGAAGGTGAGGATCTGCAACCACTGGCCACCAAAGGCGCAGCCGAGCAGCAGCAGACCGCTGGCCACCGCCGCCAGCGCGGTCAACGCCATCGCCACGCACATCTGCTTGCGGGTAATCAGGCCGGAAACGACCGCCCGTTGTGGCCCGATCCGCTCACCGTTGTCGGCACCGGAGACCGCATCGCCATAGTCGTTGGCCAGATTGGAGAGGATCTGCAGCAGGATGGCGGTCAGCAGGGAGAGCGCCATGATGGTGCCATCGAAGGCACCGCGGCTGGCAGCCAGCCCGGAGCCCAGCAGGATGGAGGAGCAGGCGAGCGGCAAGGTGCGCAAACGCGCCGCCAGCAACCAAACAGATACGTTATTTGTCATATTGTGATGGCCAAACTATCGGATATTGATCGGATTAAGGGTTATCGAACCGGATTTGGGTATACTTGGCCCCTGAGAGTGCAGCACCCTCGGGCGATTTACATGGACGAATGGGCAGATAATATATAGGAAATCATCGCCTTTGGCATAAACCTACGGCATCCCGCTGCGGGATCGGCCGTTACTATCCGGCTCAGACAAGAATCCATGTTGGCTCAGACCCATATCAAGCAACAACTGGACGCCCTGCGTCACAGCAAGGCCTGCGGCTTCGTGCGGCTGCGCGTGACGTTCGAGATCCGCTCTTTTCTGGGCTGGCTCGCGGCGCAAACCCTCTATCCGCGTATCTATTGGCATGCCCGTGGCCAGAGCAGCCCCGAATATGTCGCGCTGGGCGCCATTCAGGAGCTGACTGCGCCGGAAGATATCCGTCAGGTGTGCAGCAACACGGCAGAGCCCCATGATGACAGCCCCCGCTACTATGGCGGTCTGGCGTTCGACCCGACCCAGCCAGGCTGGCAGGGCTTTGGCGCCTGTCGTTTCGTACTGCCGCGCATCGAGCTGGTGCGCCGCGGCGAGTGCATCAGCCTCTGCCTCAACCTCTGGCTGACCAGCGACAATCTGGAGCAGGAGCTGCACGCGGCCGAAACCGCCCTCGATGCGCTGCAACCGGAAGCGCCGCTGCCCCCGCTGCAAAAGCAGCGCTGGCATCGTCAAGACTGCCCCGGCCCCGAGCGCTGGCAGACGCTGGTGGAGCGAGTCACCGCCCCCGACTTTCAGGCCAGTACCCCCAAGGTGGTGCTATCGCGCGAAAGCGTGCTGACCAGCCAGCACGACGCTGGCCAGATCAATCCCTGGGCCATGCTGGATCAGTGGGCTAACCACGCTCAGGATTGCTTCCACTTCGGTTTCCAATTCTCTCCCGAACAGGCCTTTATCGCCTGCTCCCCCGAGCGGCTCTACCGCCGCGAGGAGCGTCACCTCTTTACCGAGGCGCTGGCGGGCACCATTCGCCGCTCCGGCGACGAGGCGACCGATGAAGCGCTGGCCACCGAGCTGCTCACCGACAGCAAAAACCGGCTGGAGAACCGGCTGGTTCACGCCGACATCCTGAGTCGACTGGCGCCACTGGCCCACGATGCCACCCTGACCGAGCCGCGCATTCTCAAACTGCGGCTGCTGCAACACCTCAAGTGCGATATCGAAGCCGAGCTAAAACCCGGCGTCTGTGACTGGCAACTGCTCGACGCCCTCCACCCGACTCCGGCGGTGGGCGGTGCCCCGCGCGAGGCGGCGCTCGCCTTTATCCGCGAGTTCGAGCCCTACGAGCGCGGCTGGTATGCCGGCGCCTGCGGCATGCTGAGCCGGGAAACCTCGGAGTTTTCAGTCGCCATCCGCAGCGCCCGCATCCAGCCCGGCAGCGTCACCCTGTTTGCAGGTGCCGGCATCGTCGCCGGTTCCGAGCCTGCCGCAGAGTGGGCCGAGCTCGACAACAAGATCGCCAATGTGCTCTCCCTGCTGGGATAGTCATTTACCCTTTTCACGCCACGAGAGCCCCTATGCCCACCCGTAAAGAGCCAGCCAGCGAAGTGTTTGCCTGCACCCCGTTTTCAAATCAGCACGCCACCTTCAACCATGTCTGGTCCTCCCTGTTGCTGGAGGAGCTCTTTCGCCTCGGCGTGCGCGATCTGGTGCTGGCTCCCGGCTCCCGCTCCGCGCCGCTGACCATGGCGGCAGCCGCCCATACCGGTTTTCGCCGCCATCTGCATTTTGACGAACGCGGCCTCGGCTTTATGGCGCTCGGGCTGGCCAAGGGGAGCAATCGCCCGGTGGCGGTGATCATGACCTCGGGCACCGCAGTGGCCAACCTCTGGCCTGCGGTGGCCGAGGCCCAGCTCACCGGCGTGCCGCTGATTATTCTCTCCGCCGATCGTCCCCACGAGCTTATCGACAACGGCGCAAATCAGGCGATCGACCAGCAGGGGATCTTCGGCCGCTACCCCGTCTATCAGCAGAACCTGCCAAGCCCCACCCCGACCATTCCGGCGGCGTTTGTGCTGAGTTCGGTAGATCAAGCCTTGGCCAGGCAGGCGCTCATCCCCGGGGTGGTGCACTTCAACTGCATGTACCCCGAGCCCCTCTACCCGGGCGAACACTATCAGGATTTCTCCGACTATCTGGCCCCCCTCGGTGACTGGCTCAGCTCACACAAACCCTGGAGCCCGTGGCAGCAGAGCGAAGCGACCTGCCCCCCTCAAGCAGAGTGGGAAAATTTTCGGCAAAAGCGCGGCATCGTGGTAGCCGGTCGCATTACCGACCCGCAGCAAGCAGAGGCAGCCGCCGAGCTGGCGGAGCGACTTGGCTGGCCGCTGCTGGCCGATATCCAGAGCCAGCTGCGCTTCGATCGCCGCAATCTGATCGAGCTGGATCTCGCCCTCAACAATGCAGCCGTGGCCGCCGAGCTGGGCTGTGCCGAGGTGCTGCTGCAATTTGGCGCCCGACTGGTCTCCAAGCGCCTTGGCCAGTTCATCAAGCAGCAGACGTGGCACGACTACTGGCTGGTGGACCCGCAGCCGGCGCGGCTCGACCCCGACTACCGGCTGCGCAACCGCCTGCTCTGCAGTGCCGGCGCCTTTGCCTCTGCCCATCCGGTCACCGCCAGCAAGGCTCCCTGGCATCGGCTGGCCGGGCTGCTGCAACCGGTCGGTCAGGCAATAGCCGCCGCCTGCGATCGCTTCTCCGAGCTCGGAGTCTGCCATCGCATCAATCGCCTTATCGAGGGGCAGCTCTTTGTCGGCAACAGCATGCCGGCCCGGTTGATGGACATGCTCGGCGAAACGGGCAAGGGGCCGAGCCGGGTGATGACCAACCGCGGCGCCTCCGGCATCGATGGCCTTATCGCCACCGCTTACGGATTTGCGCAAAGCAGCACCCAACCCACCACCCTGCTGATCGGCGATCTGAGCGCCCTGCACGATCTCAACAGCCTGGCCCTGCTCAGCAAGGCGAGCCAGCCGCTGGTGGTGATCCTGCTCAACAACGATGGCGGCAGCATCTTTCGCATGTTGCCGGTGCCCACCGAAGGGGAGCTGCTGGAGAGCTACTACCGGCTGCCCCACGGCCTCAGCTTTGCACATGCCGCCGCCATGTTTGGCCTCGCCTACCGCGCGCCGACGACTCTGGCCGAGTTCGAGCAGGAGTACGGTTTGGCCCTCAAGGGTGGCGTTACCCTGATCGAGATCAGGGTACCGAGCGAGCAGGTGGCCGATGATCTCAAGGCATTGGGAGCTTCCATCCGTGAGCTGTAGCGACACACCGCTGGTATTGCTGCACGGTCTGCTCGGCGATGCAAACGACTGGCAACCGGTCATTGACCGCCTGCCCGGCCACCACTGCATTGCCCTCGACCTGCCGGGTCACGGCCAGCATCACGAGCTGCGGGTCAACGACTTCGAGCAGAGTCACCAGTGGCTGTGCCGCGAGCTAGCCAGTCGCAGTATCGAGCGCTACCTGCTGGTCGGCTACTCCCTGGGCGGGCGACTGGCCCTCTACCACGCCAGCCGTGAGCCGGCGGGTCTATCGGGACTGCTGCTGGAGAACTGCCACCCGGGGCTGCCAGCCGATGAGCGGGCAGCCCGCATCGCCCACGATGAGAGCTGGGCAGAGCGTTTCGAGCGCGAGCCCCTGGCTGATGTGCTGGAAGATTGGTATCGGCAGGGGGTATTTGCCGATCTCGACGAGGCAGCCCGTGCTCGCCAGATCGCCCGCCGCCTTGGCAACGACGGCAAGGCCGTGGCCACCATGCTGCGCGCCACCTCCCTTGGCCAGCAGCCGGATCTTGCTTCCTGGCTGGCGCAAAGCGAGTTGCCAGTCACTTATGTCAGCGGCAAGCGGGATCACAAATTCCATCAGCTGGCTTGCCTGATGGCGAGTCAGCATCGCAAAATCAACCACTTGGAGCTGGATGGCGGCCATAACCTGCATGCCCACCAGCCCGAGGCTTTTGCCCGACTCCTTGCGGAGTGGGTCAACCAACAACAAGAAGAGAAGAGTCATGATTGAAGCAATGACTGAAGCGGAACTCTACGCACCTGTCGAGTGGCGTGATTGCTCCGCCGGTTACGAGGACATCCTCTATCACAAGTCCGGCGATGGCATTGCCAAGATCACTATCAACCGCCCCCAGGTACGCAACGCCTTCCGTCCCCGCACCGTCAAAGAGATGCTGCAGGCGCTGGCCGATGCCCGTTATGACGATCAGGTCGGTACCATCATCCTGACCGGCTTCGGCGAGAAGGCCTTCTGCGCCGGTGGCGACCAGAAGATCCGTGGCGACTACGGTGGCTATCGTGATGACGAGGGGACTCATCACCTCAACGTGCTCGACTTCCAGCGCGACATCCGCACCTGCCCGAAACCGGTGGTGGCCATGGTCGCCGGCTATGCGGTCGGTGGCGGCCACGTGCTGCACATGATGTGTGACCTGACCATCGCCGCCGACAACGCCCAGTTTGGCCAGACCGGCCCGAAAGTGGGCTCCTTCGACGGCGGTTGGGGCGCCTCCTACATGGCCCGCATCGTCGGCCAGAAGAAAGCCCGCGAAATCTGGTTCCTCTGCCGCATGTACGATGCCCGGCAAGCCCTCGACATGGGTCTGGTCAACACCGTCGTGCCGCTGGCAGATCTGGAGCGCGAAACCGTGCGCTGGTGCCGCGAGATGCTGCAAAACAGCCCGATGGCGCTGCGCTGCCTGAAGGCGGCCCTCAATGCCGACTGTGACGGCCAGGCAGGGTTGCAGGAGCTGGCTGGCAATGCCACCATGCTGTTCTACATGACCGAAGAGGGTCAGGAAGGGCGCAACGCGTTCAACGAAAAACGCCGTCCCGACTTCTCCAAATACAAGCGGAACCCCTGATGACACTAGCCCTCTATCGCTATCAACTGCCTTTTACCCAGCCACTGACCTTTCACGGCAAGGTGGAGGTGGCGCGAGAGGGGCTGTTGGTGCGCATCAACGACGGCTGGGGGGAAATTGCCCCCCTGCCCGGCTTCTCGCAAGAGAGCCTACAACAGGCGGAGCAGGAAGCGCTCGCCGCTCTGGCGGCCCTGGCCGCCGGAGATACCCCGAATCCCGTGCTGCCGTCGGTGCAATTTGGCCTCGACTGCGCACGCCGCAAATGGCCGGAGCAGAGCAACCCGCTGCCCGCGCCTTACCCCCTTATTCAGGGCTCGCCGCAAGAGCTGCTGAAAAATTGGAAAGAGTGGCTCCACAGCACCCCCAGCAAGGCCAAGCTGAAGGTGGCCCGCTATCCGATGCGTGACGAGCTGGCGCTCATCCGCCTGCTGTGCGATCGGGTGCCCTCCCTCAAGCTGGTGCTGGATGCCAACCAGGGCTGGACCCGCGAGGAGGCTTGGACTTTCTGCGGCCATCTCGACCCGAACCGCATCGAGTATCTGGAAGACCCTTGCGCCGACTTCGCCGATATCGCCTTCGTTGCCAACCGCACCGGCATGCCGGTGGCGCTGGACGAACTCCTGGCGCAGGGCAAGCCGTGGGAACCCATCCCGCAGCTGAAGGCGCTGGTGCTCAAGCCCACCCTGCTCGGCTCGCTTGCCAACATCGAAGCACTGGTCAACCGTGCCCGCGAGCTGCGGCTCAAGGTGATCATCTCCTCCTGCTTCGAGTCGGGTCTCGGGCTGAATCAGCTCGCCCGTCTGGCGGGTGAGTGGGCGCCAGAGCAGGCTCCCGGTCTCGATACCCGTCGCTGGATGGCGGGGGATCTGCTCGATAGCGATGGCAAGCCCGACGTGAGCCAACTGACCCAGCTGTTTCTCCGTGATTGAGCCCGCCCACAGCAAGGAACCCTGCCCGGTACGCCACTGGGCAGAGCTCACGCCCGACCATATCGCCATTTATGGCCCAACCCCGCTCAGCTATCGCCAGCTCGATCGCCACATCAACAGCCTGTGCCAACAGCTGGCACAAGCTGGGCTCCAGCGCGGCGATCACCTTGCAGCGGTAGTGCGCGGCGCGCAGCAGGATGTGCTGCTGGCGTGGGCCTGCGTGCGCAGCGGCATCATCTTCTGTCCGCTCAATCCCGCCTTTCCGCCGGCGCGGCAGGCCGAGCTGGCAACCCTGCTCGATGCCACTGCCTTCTGGTCGGCTGGCGAGATCCCGACGGGCAGCTGGCAACCCTTGCGCCTTAACTTTTCCCATGAGCAGGCAGCAGACGAAAACGACTGTATGCTGGTGCCAGCCCGGCTCAACAACATGATCCTCACCTCAGGCTCCAGCGGTACGCCGAAGGCCGTGGTACACCGGCTGGCCAACCATCTGGCCTCGGCTCGCGGTTCAGCCGCTCTGATCCCCCTCGATCAGGGGTGCGGCTGGCTGCTCTCCCTGCCGCTGTTTCACGTTGGCGGTTACGCCATCCTGTTTCGGGTCTTTCTGGCGGGCGCCACTCTGGTGCTGGACGATCGCAGTCAGCCGCTCAAGGCGCGGCTTGAACAGCAACCGATCACCCACCTCTCGCTGGTGCCGACCCAGCTCTGGCGCCTGCTGGCAGAGGGCTTTGACCCAGCCAGCACTCGCCTGCGCGAGCTGCTGCTCGGTGGTGCCGCCATCCCGCAGCCACTGGTGAGCCGTCTCTGCGCCATGGGGCTCGAACCCAAGGTGAGTTATGGCCTCTCCGAGATGGGCAGTCAGGTTTGCACCACCATCCCCGGCAATGCCGGTGTGGTCGGCCACCCGCTACCGGGACGGGAGGTGTGCATCAGGGAGCAGGAGATCTGCGTGCGCGGTGCCACCCTGTTTGCCGGTTACTACCGCGATGGAACTCTCGATCTGCCGCTCGATGCTGACGGTTGGTTTCATACCCGCGACAAGGGCCACTTCAGCGAGAACGGCGAACTGGTGGTAGAGGGGCGACTCGACAACCTCTTTATCTCGGGGGGCGAAAATATCCAGCCCGAGACCATAGAGCAGCGGCTGGTGGATCACCCGGCCGTCGCCCAGGCACTGGTGGTGCCGGTACCAAGCGACGAGTGGGGGCAGCGCCCCGCCGCCTTTATCGACTGGCACGGCGAACCGGTCCCCTACCCCGAACTGGCAGCCTGGATCCGTGCCACCCTGCCCGGCTTTATGGTGCCCGACCGCTGGCTCCCCTGGCCCGATCTCGGCGGTAATCTCAAACCCCAGCGCAAGCAATATCAGAATTTTTTTAAGGCGCAATAATCGGCCATGCGACAAAAACCGGCATGCAAGAGTCATCCAAATACGCACATTATTCGAAAGAAAATGCTGACAGCGTCAAAATTTCCCGCACATGCAGGAGTAAGTGAGAACGATTACATAAACGGCCATTTTTTTGCACATTTTTTGAACCAAATTAATGAGCTGTAGTACCATATCCCCCGCCATGCGTTTAAGCAATGAGGTAACTGGTTGATAGTAAAGGAAATCAGTAATTTATCATTATTTGAACAAAGACTGCATGGTGGTAAAATGCACTCCTTGGCAGTAAGACGAGTCACACATGAGTAACAAAATTTATAAAATTGCAGAGGATATCTTTTTCTCCGCTGCAATATTCCGACTCTCAAAAGGAGACAAGGACATCAAGCTCAGCAACAAGGAAGCCGAGCTGCTCGAAATGCTGTGTGATGAGGCAGGTACTGTCATTCCCAGAAGCAAGCTGCAGGATACCTTGTGGCCCAATCAGGACAATACCGACACCAATTTGAACCGGCAGATCCTCTCATTGAGAAGAAAGCTGGAATCATTCAGTTTGATGGATGCTATCGACACTATTCCGCGAGTGGGATATATCTTTTGTGCCCCTATTGAAGCAGCAGGTGAAACGGAAGAAGCAACGTCAAATGAAGAAACTCAAACGGCGATGACTTCCCATCCCCCTCAAGCCAGACGGCAATATACTCGCCGAAAATATGACCGCTATTTCAACCCAAAACGTATTCTGCTGTTTGTGTTGCTGCTAGTTTCACTGACTTCACTGGCCATCTTTATTTATAACTATGTGACGGCGAATACGCTGCGCGCTATCAATCTCAGTCAGATTTCTCTCTATATGACCAGCGATACAGAAAAAGCGCTGAATGTCAAAATAGATTCAATAGCCCCCTTGATAACGCGTATTTCGCGCAAGGCCGATGAGCAGATTTCCATTTTAGTCGGCAAAGAAGCCATCAGCTATTTTTCCATCGATAATAATCGCAGAAAATTATCAGAGAATGTTTTTTTACTGCGCAGTGGTCATCCGGTGGCTGAAGAAGTGCAATGCGTCATCACAACCATGACCCAACAGGTAGAGAATGTTTCCCACAACTATTACAACAATCCAGACACCACTGTCAGATATCACAGAAATTGTCAGGCACCGGACAACTGGGTAGAGATAACCAGAAAGAGTAAATTCATTGTAACCATGAACAGGGAAATAGTTGTGGCAACCATGATAGCAACCGACAATCAGGGAAAGATACTGTTCAATATGGATTCCGTCGGGGATCTGGAGCGGGATAATGGCGATATTTCGGTCGAGGTAAAAAATACCATTGTCAATTTCATTGATCAGCAGGCACTGACCAATAACGGTATGGTAGCCACTTTGGTGGCTGCGCTGACGCCACCTAAACAAAAGTCCCAGTTCATTCAATTGCCTGGCGGAATTTACCTCTCCAGTTATCTGGGGGGCGTCATCACCTGGCCCAGCCTTGGTAACTCAAAAGTCATCCAGCGCAACGACTTCTGAGTTTATTCATAAGCAATGATGAAATTGGCGACGGCAGAATAGTCGCCAGGCTGGATGTTCTTGGCCGCCAGAGCCGCCGGATGCCCTTCAACCCGAGCAAAGAATTGCAGCTGATTATCTGCCGTACCTCCCAGCAGATAGCCGCGAGAGGCAGTACCCAAATTCAGGGGTGATTGAGTCACATCATATAGGCGGATACCAGCCCCCTTGGCAATCCCAGCCGTGAATGCCAACCCGCCGCTGAGTTGGGTATCCTGCGAGCCGGTAAAGGTCACCTTGGCCATACGGAAGATCCCGGGCTTGCAGTTGGTCAACCGGATCACGAAAGGCACGTGGGCACCGACCCCGTTGGCATAAAGCTCCTTCACGTCGACCACCCCCATGTCGACCTCTTGGTCAACGGATTCCGGGGCAACAACACATGGCTGATCGATGATCCGGCCGTGAAGATGAACTGTGTTACCCAACAATTCCAAGTCATTGCTAGCACGGGGGGCTGCCGTTACCGCCAACAGTGGGCACACTGCCAAGCCTATCCACAATGTCCGTAGCATAAAATGACTCCTCATTGGAACTCTGCAACGATAGTGGCTGTGGCGTAAAAGTCACCAGCTGGGATATCCGCCCCTGCGGGTGTTACTGGCGCAGCGATAAAACCCCAATCACCGATATTGCCCTGCATGGAAACTGGATAGAATGTATTCAAATTAAGCGGTGAACCATCCAGCTGCTTAAACTTGATACCCAAGTCAGGGATAACTGTTCCCCCCTGATAGCCATCTTTGGTTGTTCTCAAATAGTCTTGATTGAAGGATGCTGGTCTTCCAGAAATACCTAGGTTGATTTTTAGCGCATTTCCCTCAAATGCCCCCCCTTTACATTGGAAAGTCAATGGAAGTATTTTTTCAAAGTTATTTCCGTCCAATCCATTAGCAGGAAGATCACCAAATTCAACCTCGATGGTCTGGCCGCCATTTATCACACACTCTTCCGGCACATAGAGAATAGATGACTGAATTACAATTCGTGACATTACGTCGCCACTGAAGTCTGAGTCGGTCATTCCCAATCGCCCAAACATTTCCACTATTTGGTGGTCAGATATATGCACCCCATTTATGATGGGTTTTCTTACACGGAAGGTAACTTGACCATGGCTGCCACTCTCAAAGTTGAACCTAACCTTCCCACCCTGATAACAAGGCCCATATCTACCTTTATTTGTTTCATTATTGAATGGTGCGGTGACAAGTTCTCTTCTATTGCCCGCTATAAATATTTCAACCTTCATATCCAGAAATTCATTAAGCTTTACAAAACCCTCACCAACCTGTGTCAAACCATCACTGATCACCGCTTTGTAATAAATAGGAGATGTCTGAATTGTCTGGGTTGGACAATAGACTGTTCCACCATAGGTTGTGCCCAGCTCCCATTTAAAAGGCTTAGTCTTCGATCCTGGCTTATTTACAATGTCAGCCTTATCAAGATTTATATTATATGTTTGAGTTGCATCTGGTACCACTGCGCCATTGACTGCCAATGCCGGGGACGCTAAAGCAATCATCCCTGCACAGATAATGAAACGATACATAACGTTACTCGCTCTTCACGGCTTTACAGGCATTGCCTGTGCACTGGTATTTGATGTCCATATATCCGCCGTAGTCATTGACGTAGCTGATCACAAATTCATTGCCCAGTGTTTCCGGGATGGTGACCGTCTGCTCTGACTTGGGGGCAACCATAAAGGCAGAGAAACCCTTGATGGTGGTCCGCTCCTTGCCCTGCGGATGGCCGAGGCCCACGTAGGTGATGTAGTAAGGGGTCGGGTTGTTGACCTTCAGAGCTTTGCCCTGCTTGGTGATCAGCACCTGATCCTGCCAGACTGCCCCACGCTCGGGCAGGATGGCCTCGGGGCGGTAGAACAGCTTTATCTTGGACTGCACGGCAATCTGCATCACGTTGCTCTTCTCGCTCTTGGGCGGGATCTCGCGCAGGTTGAAGTAGTAGATGGACTCGCGATCCTTGGGCAGGCTGTCTATGGCCGGCACACTGGCGATGCGCACGATGGACTTCTGGTTGGCATCCACCCGCTGTACCGGCGGCAGCACCACGAAAGGAGAAGAGATCTTCTGGCCATGGGCATCTTCAATCCAGGCCTGCGCCAGGTAGGGCAGCTTCTGGTTCTCGTTCTTGATGTTTAGGCTGATGGACTTGGCACCGCCCGGATAAACGGCGCGAGTACGGTCCAGTACGATGGCGGCGCTGACGTTGAGCGAGGTCATGCCCAGCACAGCCAGACAGGTATAAGAGAGCAGCTTTTTCATCGGTATCCCATTACTTGCAAGTGAGAGTCTTCATCGACAGATCGGTTACTTGTTGCGGCGCCACTATCTTGCACTGGCGGGCCCCGCCCCATGAAAGTTCAAACGTTTCATTCGGTTTCACCCCGGTCAGATAGACCAGGCCATCTTCATCCACCACCGAGAGCACCCGGCCGGAATCCTTGACGACGGTAGCACCAAACGGCGGCACTGAGCCATCGGGCAGCCTGACATTGGCCAGCAGCTTGAACCCTTCCGCAATTTCGAAGGCATTATACCCAATTGCCCCCTCGGTCAGGGTCCCCTGCTTGATGGCGTTCATCGCATCAATGTTGTCGCTCAGCTGATCCACATCGACCCGGGTATCGCTCTTGCGATAATCGGTCATGTCGCTGATCACCGCGACACCAAAACGGTTGGTCACGGCGCGGCCGTTGTTGAAGGAGACGCCAGAAGTCTTGTCGGTATCCACCATCATGCGGGTACCACCACGGCGGGTCGCCTGGTGCAGGGCCGCGCCGTGCTCGGTCGCCGTCAGGCCACCACGCAGGCTGGCCCCGACCGAGGTGTATTCGCTCTGCACGCTATAGGCATTGAGACTGACCGCCCCGATGTCGCTATTGTGGTTGTAGTAGCCCCGCGCCACGGCGTGGCCATTGCTCTGCACACCCGCCCCCAGCTGATAGGTATCATCCGGCCGGCTGTAATCCTGATAAGTGGCAAGATGGGTCACCTTGCCATTGGAGGACTGCACGCTATATCCCGCGCTCTTTCTGTCCCCGATCGGCATGCTCAGGGTCAGCATGATGCTCTTGTCATCCTCGTAGTTTTCGGTCTTGGTCTTGTAGGCCGATACGTAGACGGAAACATCCTTGAAGCTGCCGATGTTCACGTTCTTGTTGATGGAGAGGCCGTAGCGATCCTCGGCATCATGATCCCAGTAGGTTCTGTGGGTGTAGTCCAGGTAGACGGTCAGCGCCTTGGACGCATCATCTGCCCAGAAGGTCTTGTTGGCGGTGATGGTATAGAGCTCCTTGTCACCCCAGTTGTTGTAGTCATCACTCGAGGTGGTCTCGTTTTTCTCCAACCGCTCCTTGTTATTGAGGAACTGCGACATTGTCATGAAGTCATGTTGGGAGAAGCGATAACCTGCAAAGGTGATCGAGCTGTTGTATTCATCGAACTGCTTGGCGTAGTTCACCCGCACCGACTGGCCAATCTTGGTCGACAGGCCAGGCAGCTTGGAGATGGATTGGGTCAGGTCAGCCGAGATGGCACCAAACGCATAGAGGTCGCGACCGATACCCAATCCCATGGAATTGTATTCACCGGCGATTAGGCTGCCACCGTACAGCGACCAGGAGTTTGCCACCCCCCAGGAGAAATCACCGGTCACAAAGGCCGGACCGTGCACATCATGAACCGAATCACTCTGTTCTGAAGGGGCGCCGACCGCCAGGTTGTATCGGACGTAGCCGGGGCGAGTCAGGTAGGGAACGGTCGCGGTGTCTACCTGGAACGAGTTGACGCTGCCATCCTGCTCCTCTACCCGCACGTCGAGGCGGCCGCGCACCGAGCTATCCAGCCCCTGGATGCGAAACGGACCAGCCGGTACGTTGGTCTCATAGATGACCCGGCCGGACTGGGAGATGGTCACCTTGGCGTTGGTCTTGGCAATACCGCTCACTTCCGGCGCATAACCCTGCAGGCTAGGCGGCAGCATGCGCTCATCATTGGCCAGGTTGACGCCGGTATAGCGGAAGCCATCGATCAGCTGAGAGTTGAGCTGCTGCTCACCTACCGTCAGCTTGGCGGCCATGTTCGGCAGCGGACGATAGGCATAGATGCGGTTTAGCTCGGTCGACGTCCGCTCATTGTCGCCCCAGTAAGAGCTGGCCTGATAGTCACCCCGCAGACGCCAGGCGCCATAATTGAACCCCAGAGTACCGTAGCTGCTGATATTGCGATTGGAGTAACCATCCCCTTCGTTGACCTGGGCGTTGATGTTGTAATCCAGCATCATCCCCGTGATCCCTTCATCCCATTGCTCGGGCGGAATCCAGTTCGGATCGCTGTATTTCATCCACGCCTGGGGCACGGCGATGCGCAGCAAACCGTTACCGATGTCGTTGGAGATCACCACACCGTCCAGTGCCAGCAGGTTGGCACACTGGCCATCGTGCCAGGTATCGATCTTGGCGATAGCCTCGTCGGTCAGTGCCAGCTTGGGGATCACTTCTTGCGGCAAGCAGGCAACCCCGCCCTTTCCCTTACCTGTGTCGGTCTCGTAGAAAGGGATCTTCTGCAGGGGCAGCTTATTCTTGTTGACCTCGATTTCGAGGTAATAGTCGCCGGGCAGGATATAGCCTTCGTCGGCAAACTGGGAGAGGTCGATCTTGGTTCGCTCATCCAGATCGAGCGCATCAATATTAAACTCCGTTTCTGCCCATGCGTGATTTGCCACCGCCATCAGGCCGGGCACGCATAGCATAAAAGCCATTTTTGAATAATGTTTTTTTCTCACAGAGTCTGATGTTGAAACGCTCATATTTTCACTCTAGGAATTGCATAACGGTCTCACGTAATGAGGTATCTACACTAAGCAATTGGCTTGCTTACATATAATTGAGTTCCAACAGCGTCGTACTGTCCGGAAAAAACAGTTGACTGCTGGTTAGCCCCAAATTGAATTCCAGATCACTGTTGACGATATCCGAAACAATAAAACGCTCGCCGGATACCTTGTGATATTGGCCGTTGTTGAGAATGCCCAGCTCATCGCTCATGGCACCGCGCACGGACATGGAAATAAAAGGCAGTAATGCCTCTGTCGCCCCTTCAACCTGACAGCCGCTGATTTTCAGCGTGCCTGGTTGCTGAGCCTGCAGCGGAATGCTGCGCAGCACCTCAAGCGTACAGCCCGATTCGGCCAGTCCATCCGTGAGTTGATTGGCGTGGACTGATCCCGCCATCATCACCAGCTGCAGCGCTATGGCTGCCATCATTGAAGTTTTCATGATCAAGGTTCGATGTGAGGAAACAGAATGTGTGAAGTTGTGGTGGCTCACACCACCACAACCCTTGTCACACGTTAAGGCACTCTATTACTCGTAAGAGAGAGTAAAGTTGGTCACTGCAGTGAAAGCGCCAGCTTTCAGCGGATTGGTGTCTTGGCTTGCATAACCTTTCAGCACGGCGCTGAAGGGCAGCTCGTTGTTACCGTTTACCAGACCGAAGGCGGCTGTCGGGGCACCCAGAACAATCGGAGCACCGCCCGGAGCGGTCATCTTGATACCGGCACCAGCGGCGTCACCACCACCGATAACCAGCAGGGTGGAATCTACCGGGTCTTTGGCACCGCTGAAGGTCACCTTGACGGCATCATCCTTGTCGGAGATTTCACAGTTCAGCAGCTTGATGCTGAACGGCTTGGAGCTGGACTCACCACCATTGGCCAGCTCTTTAGTGCTGATCTGACCCATTTCAACTACCTGGTCAACAGACTCAGGGGCTACAGAGCAAGGGGCGTTGATGATTTCACCGTTAAAGGTGACTTTACCTGAACCAGCGCCGCCAGCAGCAAAAGCGGAGCCGCACAGCAGCATGGAACCAACACCCATAGCAACCAGAATCTTATTAGCTTTCATTCGTTTATACCTACATTAACGTGTGTTGTACTGCATCACTCACATCATGCTGGAGTCACGATATTTAGTGATGCGGCGATATACTGCACAGCAACTGTTGGTGCTCGCCCCTCATTAAGCCGATGAGAGGTCATGCCAATAATAAACTGTGCCTTTTCAGGTTTATTTAAATAAGCAAAAGCAGCACGCCGCATCAGGGGTAGTTCCCGCTACCCCTGAACCGCACAGCTACATACATCCTTTTTTCCTGTGTAGAAAGCCGCATTCCGCTTTTGCTTGACGAGCAAATTAACGACTCGTTTGATGCACATCAAATACATTTTGATTTGTATAAATTTTTTTATAAACACAATTAAAACAAATGGTTATGGCGACCACACAACATAAGGAAATCTCATGAAATAAATAAAGTTCATATAAGAGACATCTATTTCAATATTGTCAGGCCATGAATTTAAAGCGGTTAACAAGCACACAACAAAAGCAAAACAAAAATAACTTCAAGTTATTTGGTAATAGTTATCACCAACCTTGCGAACCACCACCAATCAGGTAATCAGGTAATCAGGTAATCAGGTAATCAGGTAATCTATCATTTTATATATTCAGGGTATGGCAAGTTATTTTTATAAAATAAAAAACATTAATACCTGTTACGAAAAATGAACCGAATAACCTATTTGGTCTGGATGAATGGGAGTCATTTACTATGGTCATAGCACTCAATACAAACGATGTGTGACTGATATCCCAGACTTTTTTAGGATGATTGATTTCACAAAGTGGGGTGTTATCATCTACACATAGAGTAAAGGGCAAACCGATCGAAAGGTCGGGACGCAAAGCCACCGGTCTAAGGGTTACCATGCCTAAGACAGCGGAGCCGCCATCTGAGAAGATTGATGTCGTTGTTTGTGTGCATCTTCTTCATATTGCGTTGCCCTTTTCGTACCACCCAGTGACGAAAAGGACATTGAAATGAAAGCTCAACACATCCTCTCCCGCTTAGCTCGTAAATCCGCATTGTCAATTTGTTCTGCGTTGCTTGTTGGCACATCGCTGATGCCAATGGCTGCATCTGCATACGATGGCACTGTCACTTTCAGTGGAACCATCTATGAGACCCCCTGCAATTTTTCTGACAGCAGCGTGACCTGCTATTCAGGCGCCAGCCAGCAAAGCATGGCTTTGAATAAACTGTGGCAAAGTGGTCAAACCCATCTCCTCAGCAACACCATCAGCTATAAAGTTGCTGATAGTGGCAGCATGACCATTGTGACTGTCAGCTATCTCTGAGGGCCCTTCGCGGCATTAGAGGTGTGTCGCTGGATTTGCGGCTAACAACGGGTCTGCCGCTCTCTAAAACCGGCCAACGCCGGGATGAGAGAGCGGTGGTTAATTCAGTCAACAGACCTGGCCTCAGCAACCGAATGTGATGTTTCTCCCATTTTCGTGATTTCACTCCATACATGAGAATGTCTCATGTGAGCCTTTACTACTGCTGAAGCGCCCTCATACCACCCGCCCGAAAAATAAAGCACATCTTATTGATTTTTATCTTTTTTAAATCGCAATTGATATTCTTTTGAATCCCTATAAATTGCCTGTCGGTTACAACGCAGACAATAACAAGGGATAAAAATGAATCGTTCAGGTTCCGGGTGGCTGCTATTGGCAGCACCTCTGCTTTTTGCCTCCTCAACACAGGCCAACTACACCCCCAGCGACTGGCAACAGTATCAGCTGACCGGAGAGTCGAGCCGGCAACTCGCCGCACGCATCACCGAGATCACCTACGAGCTCAAGGCTCGCAGCACCAGCGCTCCCTATCAGCAGCTCAGGGTCTATCGCCGCTTTGACTGGCAGGGGAGCGACCTCGCGGCCCTCGCTGAGCAGCAGTGTGGCGAGCCCCAGCTCAGGGTGGAATCCGGCTGGCAGATCCGCTTCGTCCGCTGCGAAGATCGGGTTCCGGCCGGCAAGCTGATCCCCGCCAGCAGCTATGACTTCGGCTATGGCATGAAACAGGGCCGCTGGGAGCAGCTGGCCGGCACGCCGACCGCCACCCGCCAGGATCGCCTGCCACTCCCCTCTGCGGTGATCCTGGGGCAAAGCGAGCGCGAACTGGACCGCTGTGAACTCAACGCACAGGGGCGCTGCGCCGAGCCGGAGTGGCACTACCAGCCACAGGATTGGCTACAACTGCATGTGCTGGAAGAGAGCCCCAGCGAACGGGATGGCCGGCTGGAGCAGATCTTCTTCCGCCTGCAACCGAACAGCGGCTCTCAGGCGGCCGCTCAGGTGAGCGAGATCCACGTCTGGCGCCGTTATCAGTGGCAGCTCGATCAGATCACGCCACAGCAGGAGTGCGACGAACCGCAGGAGCGCAAGGAGGGAACCAACACCATCCGCTATCGCATCTGCCGTCAGGTCATCCCGGCTGGCAGCAACGTCGCCGTAACCCTCAAGGACAGTGGTTACCAATACTCGATCGCCGGGGGCGAGTGGCAGCCGCTGCCGGAAACCGACGAGTGGCAGGAGAGCAGGGTACTCAATCGCCCCATCATCCTTGATAGCAAGGAGGAGCAGCTGGAGTGTCGCCGCGCCAACGGCCGCCCCTGCTCGGAGCCCGAGCAACCCGATACGGATCTGCTCGATGCCGACGCCGCCAAGCTGGTGGCCGATGTGAGCGGGCAGAACAGCCCCGCGTGGCAGCCGGACTATGGTCACGACGATGCCAAGCTGATGGCGGTGGTGCGTGGCATGCGTGCCCTGCTGGCGGCCAATCAGCCGACCCATCCGGCGATGGACAAGCTGCTCTACTATGTGCGCGCCCACAACTATCACGGCGGCATCAAGCAGGAGAGCGATCAGGTCGCCCGCGCACTGGCTGGCGTCATGATTGACCTGCTCAACCACCCCTTGCTGCTGGGCGCAGAACCGCAGGATCAGGCCGGAACCATGCTGGAAGCGTGGAGCGTGGCCGCCCAGGGACAGCTGGGACAGGAAGCCTTCCGGCAAAGCGCTGCCCCCATGCTGGCCCAGCTCAATCAGGCGCTCGGCTATGCCGTGCAACATGCGGCACAGATCAATGGCCACAAGCCCTGGGCTGACGGGCTGTTCGAACTGCTCAATCTGGTCGATCAGAGCGCATCCTATGGCCAGCAGGCGGACTTCACCGCCACCATGCTGGCGCAGGAGACAGCCATCCGCCAGAACCTGCGTCTGCTCGGCATGAGCGAGCTGGCACTCTGGAAACAGCGTGACGGTTCGCGGGATCTGTTTATCTTCAACAACATCCTCGATGCCCACAGCCGCCTCTATCAGATGATGCGCTACACCAGACCGGACGAGGCAAACAGCTATCGCCAGCAGCTCGACCGCGATGTCATCGCCATCATGCGCCAGCACGGGCTGGTTCCGGGAGGCAACCAGCCCGCGGCCCTGCTGGAAGAGGTCTCTCTTACCCTCTCCAGCTACTACCTCACCTACACGGATCGCACCAGCGAAGCCTGTGTCAGCGGCGAGTTTGCCGGGCTCTGCACCCCAATCCGCATGGAGGATATCCTGCCATTCGAGCACACCTGTTCACCGACCCTGCGCCTGCGCGCCCAAGATCTTACCCAGGCTCAGGCTGAAGGGATCTGCCGCGAGCTGGGTGAGGAAGAGCAGCATTTCCACCAGCTGATGGAAACCGGCGAACAACCGGTGGCGGATGATCACAACGAGGCGCTGGAGCTGGTGATCTTCAACTCATCCGCCGACTGGAGCCGGTACGGCGGCGCCCTCTTTGGCGTCTCCACCGACAATGGCGGCATCTACATCGAGGGGGATCCGGCTCGCCCCGGCAATCAGGCACGCTTCTTTGCCTATGAGGCCGAGTGGAAACGCCCCGCCTTCCAGGTGTGGAACCTGCGCCACGAGTACGTTCACTATCTCGACGGCCGCTTCAACCAGTACGGCAGCTTTGGCCACTATCCCCTCAATCGCACCACCTGGTGGGCCGAGGGGGTAGCGGAGTACATCGCCCATGGCAAGTGCTTTGCCAGAGGTCTGGACAATGTGAGCAACCGCCCCGCCAACCAGCGGCCGACTCTGGCATCCATCCTGCACCTTGATTACGACCAGGGGGGCGAGATGGTCTACTCCTGGTCCTACACGGTGCACCGCTTCCTCAACGATACCGGTCGCAATGCCAGCTGGCTGGCGATGGCGCAGGCACTGCGCAATCCGGATCGGCAGCTGGCGCTGAGCGACTTCGAGGCGGAGCTCGACAAACTGATCGCAAATGACAGCGCAGCCTATCAGGAGTGGCTGAGCCGGGATCTGCTGCCTTGGTGGCAAGCCAACAAGGAGTCGGAAGCCTGCAAGGCCAATGACTCGGCTCACTGACCCGGGCCTGAAAACGTCGAGGGGCTGCCAGCGCAGCCCCTCTTTATATCCGTGATTTCCTGCGACAAGCCCTGCCCCAATGCGTCCAGCTACTGCTATCAAGCCTGACGCCAACAGCCGAGTTGTAATAGAATGCCGGAAGCCATTCCCAATTTCAGACCCAAACCGCATCGCGCATGAAGAAGTTTGCCAAGATCCTCCTCGCCTGCCTGCTGTCACTGCTGGCCCTGATTGCCTCGGTGCTGGCCTATAGCGAGTGGATCGTCTCGGATGCACGCCACTACACCTTCGACAAGGTGAGCGACGTGCCATACAACCGGGTTGCCGTGGTGCTGGGCACCTCCAAATACCTCTCGGGCGGTGGCCCCAACCACTACTTCAAATACCGCATCAAGGCGGCGGCCGAGCTCTACAACAATGCCAAGGTGGACTACATCCTGGTCTCCGGCGACAACGCCACCCTGCAGTACAACGAACCGCGCCAGATGCGGCGCGCCCTGATCAAGGCGGGGATCCCGGCCTCCGCCATCTACATGGATTTCGCCGGCTTCCGCACCCTCGACTCTGTGGTCAGAGCCAAAGAGGTATTCGGTCAGGATCGCTTTACCGTGGTCTCCCAGGGCTTTCACAACGAGCGGGCCATCTTTATTGCCCGTCACTTTGGCATCGATGCGGTCGGCTTCAACGCCGATGATCCCAGCGCCTATCAGGGCATCCGTACCCGGATCCGCGAGGTGTTTGCCCGGGTGATGGGGCTGGTCGATCTCTACGTGCTGGACAAGGGGCCCAAGTTTCTCGGCGAACCAGTCCATATCGGTCTGCCGATCCCCTGCCTGTCGCTAAGCACCATCGGCACCCAGCAGCCCTGTATCAAGCCACCCAAGCCTGCCGAAGAGCCGGCCAAACCGGCTATCGAACTGCCGGTTGCCCCCTCAGCAGCCAGTGCCAGCGTTGCCTCCTGAGGGTGACGCTTGATCAGGAAAAAACTGCCTGACCTTCGGATAGCAAGTCAAAGCAAAACGGCCACCCCATAAGGTGGCCATTTTCTCTTGGCTAATCCGCTATCAGATATTGTTGGCGGGCGAAGGGAGTGCTATCCCCAGCAGCATGTGATCCATCATCCCCACCATCCGCCCAATCTCGGGTTTGGTGATGGTATCGTTCGCCCCCAGTTGCAGCGCCTTCTGGCGGTTGTCATCGCTCATCAGCGAGGAGAACATCACGATGGGCATCTCCTTGTAGGAGGGGGTCTCCCGCAACCGCTTGAGCAGGTGCATACCGTCCATACGCGGCATCTCCACATCGGTGATCACCGCGTTGACGAAGCCGGTCACCGGCATCCTCTCCTCCTGGGCCAGACGATCGAAATCAGTCATCATCTCCAAACCCTCTCCCCCATCCTTGGCCGTGATCACGTTATAACCGGCGGTGCGCAGGGTGGTTTCGATCATCTTGCGGATAAAAGCCGAGTCGTCCACCACCAGAATGGTTTTGCTCTGACGCAGCGCCATCATGCGATCGTCGATGATCACCTTGCGATCCTGAGTGACGTCGTACTTCTCCATGCTGAGCTCGGGGTTGATGTCGGCGATGATCTTCTCGAAGTCGAGGATCATGATGAGGTTGCCATCGCGCCTGACCACGGCCACCACGCAGTCGTTCTCCCCGGCCTCCAGAAACTGGCTGGGGGACTCCACATCCTCCCAGGAGACCCGGTGAATCCGGCTGACGCTATCGATCAGAAAGCCGTTGGCCATCTTGTTGAAGTCGGTGACGATCACCACCTTGTGGCTGGGGTCTGGGTTGGTCTTGATGCCGAGCCACCCCGCCAGATCCACCAGCGGGATGAGGCGATCCCGCAGGGAGAAAACCCCCACCATATGGCGCTGGGCGTTGGGGTAGTCGGTGGTTTCTGGCACCCGGATCACCTCACGCACCTTGGCGACGTTGATCCCGTAGTAGGCGATCTTCTCGCGCCCGTCCGGCAGCTGCTTCTTGAGGTGAAATTCGATGATCTCGAGCTCGTTGGTGCCGCTCTCGGTCAGAATGGATTTACGCTCTTCCCCGTCTTTGGCCATCATGGTGACTCTCATGCTCTGGTTGCGCAGGCAGCACTCCGCTGCGGTTTTCCCTCAGTATAGGAATGGAATTCACCCTGCGGCTCGGATCTCGGCAAGATTGCAGCCTTAACCGCTTGATCCCGCAGGCTGGCACGATCGTATCTGCCAATCAGGACAAATCCATGCGCTGATAAGGAGCCAGAGATGAGTGAAGGTGTCGTCGTGATTGGCGCTTCTGGCGGTATCGGGGCGGCGCTGGTCGCACACTGGCTGGCGGCGGGTGTCGGGCCAGTGATTGCCATCAGTCGTCAGCCCGCACCTGCAGGCCTCTCATCGCCGGGTCTGCACTGGCTATGTTGCGATTACAGCGATGAGCAGATGGTAGCTGCGGTAGCCTGTATCGCGGAGTTGGCACCGAGACCCCATCGGGTAGTGATATGCAACGGCATCCTGCATCAGGGAGAGATTCAGCCGGAGAAGCGGCTGGAAGCACTCAATCTTGATGCCATGACCCGTCTCTACCAGACCAACGCCTTGCTGCCGCTGCGCTGGATCAGCCAGCTGTTACCGTTGTTTGGCCGCGAGCCTTGCTCTCTGGCCGTTATCAGCGCCCGGGTCGGCAGCATTGGCGACAACCGGGCGGGCGGCTGGTATGGCTATCGCGCATCCAAGGCCGCCCTCAACATGCTGCTCAAGTGTGCTGCCATCGAGCTGGCCCGGCGAGCCCTCGGTGTCAAATTGCTGGCCTTCCATCCCGGCACCGTGGATACCCCACTCTCCAGCCCGTTTCACGCCAACGTACCGGCGGGAAATGTGCAGAGTCCCGAGCTGGTAGCCGGCCATCTGATTAACCTGATGAACCGGCTGCAACCGGACGGCGAACTGAGCTTTCTCGACTGGCAGGGCAAACCTATCGAGTGGTAGGGGAGGTCAGGAGACGCGCCAGCAGTGCCCGCAACGCCTTGATAACGGCTGGCTTGCCCGCCAGCTGCAACTTCGCGGCCAGCGCGCCCCAGTCTGCGTATTGCCAAATGGTAGCGATCAGCAGCTGGCGCTCGGCTGGGGTCAGCGCAGCCAGCACAGCCAGATGACGCGCCAGCCACTGCTGCAAGCTGGATTGGCACAATTCGAAGGGCTTGTGATGCAGGGCAAAACACTCAACCTCATCGCGCTCAAACTCGCCAAGCTCCGGCGTGGTGACGGTAGAACCTTGCAGGCATTGCCATATCAGCTCAGGCTCCAACACGTTCAGCTCGCCCGCCAGCAAGGTCGGCAGCTGGCGTACAAAACGCTGCTGCCACCGGGCCAGCTCAGGCGCATGCTCGGGTTTAAGGGCTTTTAACAGCAGGGCAGCGTGACAGCCGCTGGCGGCATCCCGCTGCAGGCCGATGCGCAGCACCACCAGCCCGGCCTTGCGCCAGAAGGGGAGCAGGTCGGCGCTGGCCGAAAAGGCAGAGCCGAGGTAATCGATCCCAGCCTGGCGATAGTGCTCCTCAAGCTTGCCAAGCAGCAGCGAGCCCAGCCCGTGGCGATGCAGCTCGGGATGGATGGCGATGCGCATCACCCGGGCGTAACTGCGCGCCCCCGCCGTTTTGAACCCGGCGTGAGCCAGCAGCGACTGGGGCAGCAGATGGCCGCGTGGGCGGCGGCGCCCGGCCCAGATCGCCTCGGCCAGTTCAGGTTCGATTTCCCCTTCCCGCGCAACCAAGGCCACACCCAGCAGGCTCGCATCCTGCTCCAGCAGATGGATGTCGAGATCCGGGCTCTCCAGCAGGGATCTGAGATCGCTCGGCGTGGTCTGGTAGTGGGCCAGCACCAGCAAGCCAAACAGCTGGTTGAGCAGCGATTCGTCGCTTGCCAGCGCCTCCTGACTGATCAGACGCCAGCTCGGGCTGGTCGGCGGCAAGGGAGTTGCCACCTCGGCATCAAGCCCCAGCAGACGGAAGATCAGCGGCTCCAGCGGATCACGCTCACTCCAGCGAATGGGCTCAGAGAGGTGGATCTCCTGCCACTCCGGGGTCTGGCTATCGAGCACCCGCTTGAAGCGCAGGTGGAAACCGCGCCCCGTCCCCTCGTAACCGTGCTCGGTGGTGGCAAACACAATGCGGCTGTGGCGGGCCAGCATGGCCTCGAGCAGCGGGGTCGGAATGGCGGCAGCCTCATCCACAAGCAGCAGATCGGGATTCATCGCCTCGTGCACCAGCCGATCCGGCGAGCAGTAGCTCAGCCCGATCAGCTGTTCCGACGTAGTATCTAACCCGCGAGCGGCGTGGGCAAACAGGGTCGCCACCGTCGCCTGTGAGGGGGCCGTTACCACTATGTTCAGCCCGGGTTGCTGGCGCAGCAGCTCGGCGGCAGCCAGCCCCAGCAGCGCACTCTTGCCACGACCCCGGTCGGCACTCAGCACCAGCGGCCGGCGGCGATGACCGTGCAACACCTTGTGGATGGCGGGCAGTGCCCGTGTCTGATCGCAGCTCAGCCTGCGCTCGGGCCCAAGTGGTTGCCAAGGCTGCGAGCAAACCGGCGGCTCCAGCGAGCGGGCAGGATCCCCCGCCAGCAACCGCACCAGGCGGGCGATAAAGCCGTGACCGGCCCGACCGGCATCCTCCGGCTGGGCCACCAGCCGAATCCGATCAGGATCCGGCCATGAAGGCCACTGTGCTCTGGGCGGCGTTAGCAGCAACAGCAAGCCGCCAGCGCGCAGAGTGCCTGCCAGCGCCCCGAAGGCGTCGGGATGAAAGCCGCTGAAGGCGTTGAACACCAGCGTGTCGCACTCCTGACCGAGCCGCTGCAGTGCCTTGGCTGCGGGTTGCGGGGCATAACACTCGGGCCCCTCCCCCAGCCAGAAGACGGTCTCGCCGAGCAGGGATTGGGCGCGGGCAATGCAGTCGGCCTCCTCCCCCTCCAGCCAGATCAGGCGTCGCTCACCGGCGCGGGCCAGCGCCTCGCGCAGGCTGTTGAGCTCAGGCGGGGTCATGAAGCCTGGCTGTCAGCCGGTTTGCGGGGCTCGAACATGCGATCCCCCATCTGATCGATAAAGGTGTGGGCCTTCTGCACCATGAAGCGCTCGGCATCGGCCGGATTGGCAAACAGATCGGAGCGGATAAAGCGGTGGGTTTGCAGCACGCCGTCCACCTCTTTGGTGATGCGGCCTGCCAGCCGATACTGGCCACCTTCGGCCATGGGTTCCGGATAGATGAGATAGCCGGCATATTCGGTGGGAGTGACTTCCGCAGCCTTGGCTGGCTCGCCCCCGAACAGGGCGCTGAACAGTTTCTTGAGCATGATGGTTCCCTCTGTATCAGGGCATTCTCCCCAAGGGGGTGACAAGTGGCAAGCGGGGGATCTTATTACCAATGGTTATTTGCATTGCGAACCACTCTCATTTAGATTTCACTCAATTTCATATGAGGTAATCCACCATGTACGTCTGTTTGTGCCGCGGCATCACAGATACCCAGATCCGCAAGGCGGTGCAGTCAGGTAGCAGCGAGTTCCGCCAGCTCAAGCAGTCGCTCGAGGTGGGCGCCCAGTGCGGCAAGTGCGTGCGCATGACCATGGAGATCATCGCCGCCGAACTCGACAAGCTGGAGCAGGAGCAAACCCCGCTCTACTACGAAGTGGCCTGATCCGCCGCCATCCCGAAGTCGTCATGTTTCTCGACTAAGCTCTGATGATTGCCACCTCAGGCACGAACCAAGGAGCACTGTCGATGAAAGGAGACCCCAAGATCATTGCCCACCTCAACAAGGTGCTGGCCAATGAGCTGATAGCCATCAACCAATACTTCCTGCACGCCCGCATCTACGATGACTGGGGCCTCAAGGCGCTCGGGCACAAGGAGTACCACGAATCCATCGACGAGATGAAGCACGCCGACGAGCTGGTCAAGCGGGTGCTGTTTCTCGAAGGGCTGCCCAACCTGCAGGATCTCGGCAAGCTGCGTATCGGCGAGACCGTCGAAGAGATGCTGCGCTGCGACCTTTCGCTGGAGATGGATGCCATTCCCGACCTGAAAGTGGCCATCGCCTACGCCGAGTCGGTGCAGGATTACATCAGCCGCGACCTGTTTCAGGAGATCCTGGAAGATGAGGAGGAGCATGTGGACTGGCTGGAGACCCAGCTCGATCTCATCGATCGCATCGGGCTGGAGAACTACCAGCAGGCACAGCTGCACCACGGCTCCTGACCCGCCAAAGAACTCAAATGAAGAGACCCGCTGCTGGCGGGTCTCTTCATTTGGGCCACCATTGCCCGAAAACTTTCCGGCAGGATCACAGTTAATACGCCCGACACAGCATCTGTCATGGCTTTCGATTAGGATACGGCTCAATTCCAATCACAATGCTACGGATACCTTCATGGAACAGATTGCACGCGAGATGGCACCCCACAAGCGGGTGGCACTGGTCGCTCACGACAACATGAAAACCCCTCTGCTGAACTGGGTCATGCGCCGCAAGGAGGAGCTCAAGCTGCACCACCTCTATGCCACCGGCACCACCGGCACCATGCTCGGCAAAAAGGCCGAGTTGCCCATCACCTGCCTTTTCTCCGGCCCCATGGGTGGCGACCAGCAGCTTGGCGCCCTGATTGCCGAAGGGAAGATCGACGTGCTGATCTTCTTCTGGGATCCCCTCAATGCGGTGCCCCACGACCCGGATGTGAAGGCGCTGCTGCGACTGGCTGCGGTGTGGAACATCCCGGTTGCCACCAACGAAGCGACCGCCGACTTCATCATGGACAGCCCCCATATGCGGCAGGCGTTCAGCGTGCAGATCCCGGACTACGCCGGCTACCTCAAGGCACGCACCGAGTAACAGATCTGCCAGATACACCAAGGGCCGCAGCAAGCGGCCCTTGTTATTGCCGGGGATAACCTCTGGTCAGCAAGAATTGACCGGAAGATCGGCCAGCGGGATTTGCCAGCACTGATGAAACAAGCCGCTGGCGTGGTCGCGCGATTATCTCACTAGCGCAACAGAAAAATTTTATAGTCAGCTTTTCTTGCAACAATCTTGTTTGGCGCTGACGCCTGCCACTCAGGCAGAGGAGTGAGAGCAAACCTCCGATCGTCCCTTCTGGCCGTTCAAAGCGCCTGGGCGAGGATCCGCGCTACCTGATCCGGGTCGATATCCTGCTGCTCCCCGAGTGCGGTACGCCCGACCCGCTTGAGATTGGAGCAGACCGCCGGAATGCAACTTTCGCTGAGGCCATAGTCAGAGAGGCGGGTGCCTAGCCCCATCTGCTGGAAGAACTGTTCGGTACGGATGATCGCCTCTTCGATGCGCAGGGCATAATCCTCGCGGCTGGAGTGCCACACCCGCTCGGCAAACTGGGCCAGCTTCTCCTGCTTCTGCGCTGCCCGCTCCCGCAGCAGGGCGGGAAGCACCACCGCCAGACTCTGGCCGTGGTCGAGCCCGTAAAGCGCCGTCAGCTGATGGCCAATGGCGTGGGAGGCCCAATCCTGCGGCACCCCGCAACCGATAAGGCCGTTGAGCGCCAGACTGGCCGCCCACATCAGATTGGCCCGCACCTGATAGTTGGTTGGCTCCGCCAGCGCCTTGGGGCCGTTTTCCACCAACACCTGCAACAGCCCCTCCGCCAGTCTGTCCTGCACCTCGCCCCCCACCGGGAAGGTGAGGTACTGCTCGGCGATATGGACGAAGGCATCCACCACCCCGTTGCCGATCTGGCACGGCGGCAGGCTGTAGGTGGTGGTCGGGTCGAGCACCGCAAACTGCGGCTGCACCAGCGGGCTTCTGAAGGAGATCTTCACATCTCTCCGGCTCACCACCGAGGTGGGATTGCTCTCTGAGCCGGTCGCCGGCAGGGTCAGCACGCAGCCCATCGGCAGCGCCTTGTGCACGCTCGCCTGCTTGCCGCAGATATCCCAGGGATCATCCCCCTCGTAGCAGGCTGCCGCCGCGACAAACTTGGTGCCATCGACTACCGAGCCGCCACCGACCGCCAGCAGGAAGTCGATGCGCTCGCGCTTCACCTGCGCCACCGCCTCCATCAACAGCTCGAATCTGGGGTTGGCGCCGATGCCGGAAAACTCCTGCCACGTCACCCCCTCCAGCGCCCGGGTCAGCTGCTCATACACCCCGTTCTGCTTGATGCTGCCACCGCCGTAGAGTACCAGCAGCCGGCAGCCGGGCGGGATCAGTTCGGGCAGGCTGGCGATCTGCCCCTCGCCGAAACAGATGCGGGTCGGATTGGCATATTGGAAGTTGTACACGGCGGACTCCTCGACTGGCTCAATGCGCGGACATTGTGCGCCTGTGGGGAGGTGAGGTCAAAAGAGGTGGCAGAAGCTTGCCCATCGGCGGTCGACACTGGCCCATCTGTGCCGACCGGGTATCTCACACAACAGTGACGGGATCAGGCGGTTTTGGCCTCATCTTTGGATGAGCTCTTCTTGCCGGTCAGGCGATCCATTGCCTCTTTCAGCATCGCATCTTTCTGCTCGTTGAGCGGCTTGCTCTGCTCAGCCCGCTCTTCCGGCGTCAGCTTCTTGTTGTCGGCAATAGCCTTGAGTTTGTCTTCTATCTCGTTGAATTTCTTGCGATCAAACCCGAGCGCCTTGTCCACCAGCTGTTGCACCACGCCCCCCTTGTCGGAGTTCATGTCGAGCGCCGGCGGCAACTTGCTGTTCTTGGCCAGATGTTCATAGGTGAGCACCTGCTGGGCCTGACCGGTCATGCGCTGGGTGGAGAGGCTGACCATCTCCTCCCAGCCACCACCCTGACCACCGCTACTGGCACTGTTTAGGGTGGCGAGGGCGCGGTTGTTGGAGGCGCTCTGGGCAAGCTGCTGGCTGTAGGGTTTGATATCCATGAAGACTCCCGTTCTGTGTGCCGACCCGCCGGAGCGGGCCGACTGAATGCGGCGGTATGGGGTCTGGCCCCACCTTTGACAATAAAACCAGCAAGTTACAGGCCAACTTGTCAGATTGGGTGAGATCCCCGCTCTGGCAAGCCTGGTAGCGGTTACAGCCCCGACGCAGCGTCAGAATCATGACTCATCCGCTGCTTTTACCCCGATTTCCGACACATACCGCTGCCTCAAAAACACTGCACCCTATAAACCGCAGGAACGCTCCGTCGATCACAAAACAAACAACCAGCGAGGCATACAATTTTGGCGCACATAACAACCAGCCAGCCGTGTCATGGATGATCTGTTCGTAAACCCAATAACAGGCAGACCAATCTGCCGTGCTTGCTCCGCTGCCAGTTCGGAGTTGCAGCCTCCCCACACCTCATCCCCTCGTCTGACTCTCACTCACCGCAACCTTTCGGGCATAACGATGAAAAAACACACTTTGAGTCTTCTCTCCGCCACCCTGCTCACCCTGCTTGGCACCAGTGCCGACGCCTGTACCGGCCTCATCGTCGGCAAGGGCGCCAGTGCCGATGGCAGCGTGATGATCGCCAGAAACGAGGATTTTGGCGTCAACAACTGGAACAAGTACCTGGCCTTCCGGCCCGCCCAGCAGAACGAGGGCAAGGTCTGGAAGCTGGGCAACGGGCTGGAGGTGCCGATGCCAAAGGCGTTTTTCGCCTACTCAGCCATTCGTGACTGGGATGCCACAGCCAGCGACCCGGACGGCAAGTATTACGAGGAGCGCGGCATCAACGAGTTCAACGTCGCCATTTCGGCCACCACCAGTGCCGAGATCAACGACAAGGCCCAGAAAGCCGATCCGCTGATCGAGAAGGGAGTGATTGAAGCCATCATCCCCACCCTGATCCTGCCGCAGGCCAGGACGGCCAAAGAGGGGGTCGAGCTGCTTGGCCGCTATGTAGAGCAATATGGCGCCGGTGAGGGCAACAGCCTCTATCTGGCGGATGTGAACGAGGCCTGGCTGATGGAGATTGGCTCCGGCCACCACTGGATCGCAGTGCGGGTGCCGGACGACAGCTACGCCATGGTGGCCAACGGCCTGCGGATCCACGGCGTCAATCTCGACAGCGCCGATGTGCTGCACTCACCCAAGCTGCTGGAGTTTGTACGCGAACACAAACTGCTGGATAACGCCGATCCGAAAGAGTTCAACTTCGCCAAGGCGTTCGGGGTCATCGCTGACCCCTACAACGTGGATCGGGAGTGGCTCGGCCAGAAAATGCTGACTGCCAGCCACCCGCAGCCGACCCGGCAGGCGCAATATCCGCTCTTTATGAAGCCGGATGCCCCTATCGCCGTGCCGGACGTAGCCAAACTGCTGAGCGCCACCTATGAGGGCACGCCGCTGGCGGGCAAGGCGGAGCGGCCGATCCGCATCGATCGCCAGCTGGAATCCCACGTCATCCAGCTGCGCAAGGAGATGCCCAAAGAGCTGCAGGGATTGATCTGGCAGAGCTACGGCGTGCTGGCCGAATCTGTGATGGTGCCGCTCTACAACACGCTGGAATCCTACCCCCTGCCCTATCGCACCGGTAGCGACAGCTACTCCGATGATTCCGCCTACTGGCAGTTCCGCAGCCTGACCACGCTGGCCAGCGCTGATCCGGACAAGTACCTGCCGCTGCTGCGCGGCGTCTGGAGCAAGGAGAGCAGCAAGCTTTACAAGGAGGTAGCACTGCTCGACCAGAGCCTGAAGCAGGCCTACGCCAGCGACAAGGCTACCGCCATCGGGCTGGCCGCCGACTACTCCTATGGCCAGTTGGAGCAGACCTATCAGATGGCCAAAACGCTGCGCTACAAGCTGATGACGGATCTGACCAAAAGCAGTGAGAAGAAATACTCGGAGGAGGAGTTCAAGAAGATCATGAGCCTGTAACCGGCTCGGTTGATAGAACAGCATGAACAGAGGCACCCCGGGGTGCCTCTGTTCATTTCATCAAGCTGGCTTCATCAAAATCTGCAATCAGCGGCGGCTGATATTGAGCGGGCCGAAGGTCTGAGCCACCGGCATGATCTCGATGCTATTGATGTTGACGTGGGCGGGCTGCTGGCTGATCCAGAGCACGGTATTGGCGATATCGTCCGGCAGGATCGCCTCCACACCCTGATAGACGGAGGCCGCCTTGGCATCGTCACCGTGGAAGCGCACGTTGGAGAACTCGGTGCCGCCACACAGGCCCGGCTCCACGTTGGTGACGCGGATGGCGGTGCCCGCCAGATCGGCGCGCAGGTTGAGGCTGAACTGCTTCACGAACGCCTTGGTGGCGCCGTAGACGTTGCCGCCCGGATAGGGGTAGGTGCCGGCGATGGAGCCGATGTTGATGACGTGACCGCGATTGCGCGCCACCATGCCCGGCAGCAGCAGTCGGGTGAGCAGGGTCAGACCGCTGATGTTGGTGGCGATCATCTGCTCCCAATCTTCCAGATCCGCCTTGTGGGCCGGCTCCAGCCCCAGCGCCAGACCTGCGTTGTTGACCAGCAGATCCACCTCGCTCCACTCGGCTGGCAGAGCGGCGATGGCGGCGCGGGTGGCCGCCTTGTCCTGCACGTCGAACGCCAGCGGCAGGAACTGCTCGCCCAGCTCGTCAGCCAGCGCAGCGAGCCGCTCGGCGCGGCGACCGGTACCGATCACCTTGTAGCCCGCCTGCACCAGCTGGCGGCTGATGGACTCCCCAAAACCGGACGAGGCGCCCGTTACCATTGCTATCATCTGAACCTCCATTATCTCAACCGATATTGTTATTTATGTTGTTGAAACCAATCTGATTTATTCATCGCTCAATTCACGTCCGGTCGCCTTGCGCCAGACAAATACCGCCAGATGGAGCAGCAAGAGGGCCGAGCCACCCAGCGCAAACAGCAAGCCGGTGAGGGCGTTGACCGAGGTGTCGGCGCCACACCACCACCATACCAGCCAGCCGACCATGCCGACGGCAAAGGTCTGGCCGGCGCAGACCGGGCAGCGCCCCAGCTTGGCCCTGATGGCGGTGGCAAGACAGTTGTCGCAGCTCATCCCCTCTCCTCTTCTCTCCTCTCCCCGGCCAGCTTCAGCACCAGCCGATGGGCATGCTGACCCGGGCCATAGTAGTCGGACAGCCGCTGGGTGGCTTTGAACCCCAGCCCCAGGTAGAGCGCCAGCGCCTCGGCGTTGGCATCGCCGACCTCCAGCCGGATCGCCCCCCAGCCAGCCTTCTGCCCTTCGCGGATCACCTGCTCCAGCAGGCGCCGCGCCCAGCCCTGACGACGGATGGTCCAGCGGATGGCGAGGGTCTGCACGATGAGGCGATCCCACCCCTTGTGCTCCAGCAGGCAGAGATAGCCCATCAGCTGCTCCTTCTCATCCAGCACCAGCAGGGTGCGGCCTCTGGCCTGGGCGAGCAGATAGTGCCAGCGACTGCGGCCAAAGGCGACCTCGGGAGGAAAACAGTAGCGTTCCAGTTTAACGATGGCGCCCAGATCGCTGGGTCGGGCGGCGCGGACGGTCAACACGGGGAGTCCTTGTGCGGTTATTTATCCTCAGCACCAAAAATGCGACTTGTATCACAAGTTACCAAGGCAGAATATTAGGCACTGTAACCTCTTGTTTCCCCTCGCGCCATTGTCGTGCTTGTCGGTGCATCGAAGCCCACTGGGGATCCTGCCGCTTAAGGCAGTTTCATCTGTGGAGCCGAAAATATGAGTACCTACGTCATCGTCGAAGAGCTGGGCGACTGGCCCTGCCATGCCGATTATCTGCTGACCGCCCGCACCTACCTGCAACACGGAGTGCCCACCACCGGCGGCCGCCCCCGCATCATCAACCTCTGCCGCAATCTGGAACACCTCAGTGCCGGCTACTACTGCTCACTGCTGGCCCAGGCCCGCGGCCACCACTGTCTACCGGGTTTACAGGCCATCAGCCAGCTGCAACCCCAGCAGCCACCGGCCAAGCTGTGGCGAAAATTGCAGGGCTGGCTGGCCCAGCAGAGCGAGGACCGAATCCGGGTACGCGCCATTTTCGGCCAGTGCGAACAGAGCGAGCTGGCGGGGCTGGCCCGCTACTACTACGGCCTGAGCCAGCTGCCGCTGCAAGAGCTGACCCTCAAGCGCGGCCGCCACGGCTGGTCGGTGCGCCAGCAGCAGAGCCTGTCACCGCTGGAACTGAGCACGAGCGAGAAAGAGTTGATGCTGCACCACGCCCAGGCACTGGTGGGCACCGGCGACGAGGAGCAGGCGGCGCCGCTCTACCAGCTCGCCATTCTGGTCGACCCCAACGACGGCCGCGCCAGCAGCGATGCAGTGGCGCTGGAGCGCTTTATCAAAGCGGCCGCAGCGCAGGGGATCCGGGCCGAGATCCTGGCGCCGTCAGCCATCGAGCGGCTGCCGGAGTTCGATACCCTCTGGCTACGCTCCGAGACGGCGGTCGGCCACTACACCTTCGAATTTGCCCGCCGCGCCGAGCAGCTCAAGATGCCGGTGATCGACAGCTCCCGCGCCATCCTCGCCTGCAGCAACAAGCTCTATCTCTACGAGCTGATGGTGCGTAGCGGCGTGCCCATGCCGCCCACCATGGTGGTGACCCGCCGTGGCCGCCACCACGTTGACGAGCTGGTGCAGCGGCTCGGCCTGCCGCTGATGGTGAAGGTGCCCGACGGCGCACAGGGGCGGGATCTGGCCATGGCCAGCGACGAGCAGCAGCTGGCTCGCCTGCTGGACGAGGGGCTGGCCCGCTCCGCCCTGCTGCTGGTGCAGAGCCGGATCCCCGCCGAGTTCGACTGGCGCATCGGCTTTCTCGATGGCTCGCCGCTGTTTGCCTGCCGCCGTTTCCGCCCCGAGCCCGGCAACCGCATCCGCCGCCGCAAGCACCCTCTCGACATGAGCCGGATCGAGGCGCTGCCACTGAACGAAGTGCCAGAACGGGTGCTGCAAACTGCCCGCCGCGCCGTTCATCAGCTCGGCAACGGCCTGTTCGGGGTCGACCTGCGCCAGCAGGGGCGCGACTGCGTGCTGCTGGAAATCATCGACAATCCCTGGATACGTGGCGATATTGAGGACAGAGAGGCAAAGGACCTCTACGAGCGCCTCGCTCGCGCCTTCCGCCAGCGGCTGGAGAACCGGGGGCAGAGCGCGGCCGGATAACAACAAGCATCGATTGCAGAGGTGGATATGATGACGACTGATTGGTGGGACATTGCGCCCCTTGGCTGGGAGAACATCCTGGTCTGTCTGGTGTGCGGCACTCTGGTAGGGCTGGAGCGCCAGCTACGCGGCAAGCCGGTCGGCATCCGCACCTCCTCGCTCATCATCCTCGGCACCTACTGCTTTCTCGCCATCGGCGCCGCCCTCAGCCCCCAGAGCGCCGATCAGGCACGGGTGCTGGGCCAGCTCATCACCGGCATCGGCTTTCTCGGTGCCGGGGTGATGATGACCCGGGATGGCCAGGTACTGGGGGTCACCTCCGCCGCCACTGTCTGGATGCTGGCCGCCCTCGGCGCCCTCATCGGCATGCAGATGCTCCATCAGGCGCTGCTGCTCACCGGCGTCACCCTCTCCATTCTGGTCGGTGTCGACTATCTGGAGACCAGCTTCAAGAGCCTGCGCCGCGGGGTGCACAACCGGCTGGAGAGCTGGCGCAATGGCAACGGCAATGGTCACCCGCCAGCCGCTCCCCGCCCGGATGAGCTGGGCAGCGGCATAGAGAAGTAGGACGACGTCGCAACGGGCATCGCCATGAAAAAGGGCTCCGATATGGAGCCCTTTGCGTTGGGTCGTGGTCGCGCTATTGCAGCAACAGGAAGCGACCGGTGAGGGGGGGCAACTCCACCGTTACGCTGCTGCTGCCGATGGCCAGGCTCTCGCCGCTCTGCAGATCCACCAGCGCACTGCCGCTGCGCAGTTTGCCGACTGGCACTGCATAGCTCTGGGGCGTGCTCGAGACGTTGAGCAGGTAGACGATCTGCTCTGCTGCCGTCTCCTTGATGTCGCCATAGAGGCTCCCCTCGGCCACCAGCTTGACCCGCTCCCCCTGATAGAGGGCGGGGTGTTTGGCGCGCAGAGCCAGCAGCTGGCTGAGCCACAGCTTGAGCTCTGCCTGCTCGCTGCCCGGTACAAAGCCGGTGACATCGAGCACCTTGCCGTCGCTGCGGGCAACATGATCGTCGCACAATCCCAGCGCGGCGCAGTCACCGCCCACCTTGGCGGCAAAGCCCGGCACCTCGTCGCCAAACTCCTCGCCATAGTAGAGAGTGATGGGGCCGGAGCGGGCAGCGAGGAAGCTGAAGGCCGCCTTGTGGCGCTGCCAGTACTCCGCCGGATTGAAATGACCTCGCTCCAGCAGATCGCCGAAACGCACCAGATCGTGGTTGCCGAGCATCAGGTTCGGCATGGCGTGATTCGGGTAGTTCTCCACCTTGTTCCAGCTGGCGTCGAGCACGCTGGCCCCCTGCCCGCCCTTGCCGGACTCCTCCACCGCCAGCGCCTGTACGATGCCGTAGCGCAGCGGGAAGTCGAACGCAGACGAGAGCGCCGGGTTGTCGCTCGACCCATACGCCTGGGCGCGGATCTCGTCGGCCCCCTTCCACACCTCGCCCACCATGTAGCCGAGGGTGCCCCACTGCTGACCGGCCGCCTTGCGTGCCGCGCTGGCCTGCTCCACCTCGCGGCGAATGGCGCGCCACTCATCGAGGCTCAGCTGATAGGCTTGATCGAGACGCCAGCCGTCGATGCCGTACTGCTCGACCCAGTAGCGGGCCACCTCCTTGAAGTAGGCGAGACTCTGGGGCTGGCTGTAATCCACCAGCTGGCCGGGATAACCGGCACCGCCGCTCTTGAGGGCGGGCAGCAAGCCGGCCGGTGAAGGTTTGCTCACCCCCACCTTGTTGACGTGGCCGAACACCCCGTCGAGGAAGACGTAGAGGCCGCGCTGGTGCGCCCCGTCCACCAGCTTTTTCAGCTGGGCATTGCTGCCGAAGCTGGGATCGACGTTGAAGAAGTCGCAGGCAAAGTAGCCGGTGGCATCGAGCTTGTCATCACCCCCTTGCCCTGCGCAGGAGTCGAACACGGGGGTGAGCCAGATTGCATTGACGTTGAGGCTCTTGATGTGGTCGAGGCTGTCGATGATCCCCTGCAGATCACCGTTGTGGCGGGAGGGGCCGTAGCCGACGCCGTAGTTGGCGCTGCCGTCGCCATCGACGAAGGACTCCACCATCACCTGATAGATGCGCAGATTGCAGGCGAGTTGCTCATCGCCGTAGCAGGCCCGACTGGCCGTGGCGACCGGAGGGTGAGTAACCGGTGGATTGACGGCGGGAGGCGTACTCCCCCCGCCAGAACTTCCACTGCCGCCGCAAGCGGCGAGTAACAGGGCGGCCCCGATGAGGCCGCCATAACGCAACGTTCCCTGTTTCATTGTCATGTTCCCGCTGTGAGCACAAGTGTCTGAATGCACCTGCTTTTCGCCATGATAGCGAGCGCTCGCAGAGGGGTCTGTGACTGAAAACGTTACCCGCTCGTCTTGCTCAGAGTACGCCGTCGGAGGCAAAGCGGTAGTTGACCGAGATCCAGTAGGCACGCCCCGGCTCGGGAATGCGGCCGCTCTGCTCATAGCCCAACCCGGCCTGACTGCTGTGCACCGACTTGGAGAGGTGCTCGTAGTAGAAGGTGTCGAACAGGTTGTCTACCCCGGCCGAGAGCTGCCACCCCTTGGCAAACTGCCAGGCGCCACTCAGGTTCATGGTGAAGAAGCCCGGAGTCTCCCCCTGATCCTGACCCGCAACGGTACCGGACCAGAGATCTACCCGATCCTGCGCCGCCACGGCGCGCCCCAGCAGGGTGAAGCTCAGCGCTTCGTCCGGCTGCCAGCCCAGCGCCAGCTTGCCATCGAGGGGCGGCATCTGCGCCAGCGGTTTGTTGTCGCTCTGGTTTTCGCCGTAGACCACCGCCAGACCACCATCGAGACGCCACTGCTCGGCAAACTGCCAGCGCCCCTCCAGCTCGCCGCCCCGGGTCTGGGCATCGATGTTGCGCACCTGGTTCGACTTGCTGTTGTAGAGCAGGTAATCCTTGATGTTGGCGCTAAAGAGGGAGAGGGTCAGATCCAGCTCGCGGCTGCGCAAAGCCAGACCCGCATCCCACTGGCGGCTGCGCTCCGGGTTGAGGGTGAACGGGGTGCTGTCCTTGCTGCGCTCCCAGTAGTCCGGCGCTCGCTCTGCCTGTCCCCACGCCAGATAGCTGGACCAGCGGGGCGACCACTGGTACTCATAGCGACCAAAACCGCTGTCGAGGTGCTCGGTCTCGCTGTAGAGGGTCTGATCACCCGCACCATAACGGGTTGTCTCGACCCGATCCTGACGATACCCCCCCTTGTAGCTGTGGGCCCCCTGCTGGCGCCCCAGCTCGGCAAAACCGCCCTGCTGCTCGAAACGCAGGGTGCGCTGGCGATCCTTGGTGGCATAGTCGACGCCACTCCGGCTGCGGTGCTGATCCCGGTTGCTGTCGAGCCCGGCTGTCAGCAACCAGTCGGCTGGCAGAGCGATGTCGTTGGCCCAGCGCCCACCGGTGTTGCGGCGATCCGGGTTGGAGAGCATCTTCATGCCGCTGCTTGGCCGCAGACTGAAGTTGTCCATGATGTGGTCGATGTAGTTGTCCCACAGGGTCAGCTCGCTGCGCTGCCAGTGAGTGGTGATCTCCTCCTGCTTGAGCTTCAGCCCGAAGGATTCGCGATCAAACATGGGGCCATCCATGGTGCGGTCCGCATAGGCGGCTCGGGCATTGCTGCGCTCGGCGGTGAGTTCCAGCCAGGTGTGCTCCCCCGGCGTCCAGCCCAACTGGGCGGTGCCGTTCTCGCGGCGATAGAAGGATCGCACCTTGTTACCGTGACCATCGCGGTAATCGTCGCTGTCGGAGTGGGTGAACTGACCGCGCAGATAACCATCGGTCGAGCCCGCCGTCATGTCGACCATCTGGTCATCGCGGCCGAAGCTACCAAAGAGGGCCGAGGCGTCGCTCTTGAAGCCCGGCGCCATAAACTCGGGTCTGTCCCGCTCGAACAGCACGGTTCCCGCCAGGGTCGCCCCCTGCTCGAGGGATTGCGGCCCCTTGAGCACCCGGATCCGGTCAAAAGATTGGGGGAACACATAGGCAGTGGGCGGGTCCATCCGGCCGCCACAGCCACCGGCCAGCATGCCGCCATCCATCTGCACGTTGAGACGGGACATCCCCATCCCCCGCAGCACGGGATCGCCACCCAGACCGCCCTTGCGCACCATGCTCATGCCGGTGACGTTTTTGAGATAACCGGCGCCATCGGCAGCCGGCATGGGAGAGCCGGGTTTCTTGGGATCGAGCGTCACCTCCAGGGTGCTGGCGGGGCGACTCGCCACGACCACCATGGTTTCCGGTTGCTGAATCTGCTCCTGCCCGGCAGCACCGTGACAGGCCAACCCTCCCACCAGCAGGGCAAGGGGTGTGCGCATATGACAAGCCATACATTTTCCTTATGTATTTGTTTGTTATGTTTTTTTCATCTTGCCAGCCAAACCTTTCAGCAAGGGAAAGGTTTGGGCTCTGGTCGCAAAAAAGGCCTGCTGCATGAGTGCGGCAAGCCTTGATCAGACGAAACAAAGCCAGGTTGGCAAAATGTTGCGCTGTTTTTACCCAATTTGATTCAGGAAGGCAAACGCCCAAACATTCCAGTAACAGGAATCTGGCGTTGGCTCACAAAAAGCAGGGATTAGCGGAAGGCTTCCCGCTCGTCCATCGGCATGATGAGGTGATAGACCTCATAGGCGGATAGCGTGCAGCCAACAGGCCACTCCAGCTGGTGGTGGCGGTTGATGAAGACCCGGGCGCAATGACGCTCCGTCTCCAGCGCAGCAAACAACGGCTGACCTCGCCACGGGGTCAGATCCAGCACGCCTGTTGTGCCATCCGACAACACCAGAAACAGGCGCCATCCCTGCAAATAGTCGACATCGATAAAGACCGGCATCCTTCGGCTCCACCCAGATAATTCGCGGCAATTATAAATAGCTGTCATGGCCCCATTAGCGTGCCGGCTCACACTTCCGGCAGCAGGTTATGCTGTGTGCTACAGCTGTCTGATGTCACACTTTTGCATAAGCAGCACGCAATTTATCTCTTTTACCGCGATCAGCACGCAACCTTCTCCCCATCTCCTTGTCATATCTCCCAACAAAACAAAAAAAGCATCTGTGGACAGATGCTTACAGGCTCAATCAGGAACAACCATGACAACTCTGAAACAGCGGCTAGGCCCGTTCTGGCCTTTTGCCGTCTTCTGTGCGCTTGCCCTTGGCTCTCTGACTCTCAGCCGTATTGCGCTGGGGATTTGGCAACTGGAACGGGTCGATGCCGTCGCCGGCTGGCAGGAGATGCTGCAGCAAGGGATCCGGGTCGATTTCGCCACAATCTGCTGGCTCTGGGGTGTCCCGGCCATGTTTACCCTGCTGCTGGCGGGGCCTCACACCATCGGTCGGGGCTGGATGCAGCTGATGCGCGTCTGGCTGACCGTCGGGCTCTGGCTGATGCTCTTCCTCGAGATCTCCACCCCCTCGTTTGTCACCGAATATGGCGTGCGCCCCAATCGCCTCTATGTGGAATACCTCATCTATCCGAAAGAGGTGCTCTCCATGCTGTGGGCGGGCCGCAAAGCCGAGCTGCTGCTGGCGGTGGTCTTCAGTGGCGCCGTGCTGACCGGAGGCTGGTGGCTGAGTGGCCGTCTGCTGCGCGATCTTACCTTCCCGCGCTGGTACTGGCGGCCCGCCTTCGCCCTGCTCATTCTGGCCATAGGTTTTCTCGGTGCCCGCTCCAGCCTGGGCCATCGCGCCCTGAACCCGGCCATGGTCGCCTTTGCCGATGACCCGCTGGTCAATGCGCTGACCGTCAACTCCGCCTACTCCCTCTTCTTTGCCATCAAGCAGATGGGAGACGAAGAGGATGCCAGCCAGTTTTACGGCAAGATGACTGACAAGCAGATCATCGAGATTGTGCGTCAGGAGAGTGGCCGGGCCGCCCATGAGTTCAGCTCCGACACCTTGCCGAGCCAGACCTTCAACGAAGCCAGCTACGGCGGCAAACCGAAGAATCTGGTGATCCTGCTGCAGGAGAGCCTCGGCGCCCAGTTCGTCGGCTCCCTCGGCGGCCTGCCGCTCACTCCCAACATCGATGCCCTGTCGCAACAGGGCTGGGCGTTCGAGCAGCTCTACGCCACCGGCACCCGCTCGGTGCGCGGCATCGAGGCCGTGCTGACCGGCTTCACGCCGACCCCGGCACAGGCCGTGGTCAAGCTCGGCAAGAGCCAGACCAACTTCTTCACCATCGCGGATTTGCTTAAGCAGCGAGGTTACGACACCAGCTTTATCTATGGCGGCGAGAGTCACTTCGACAATATGCGCAGCTTCTTCCTCGGCAACGGCTTCACCAACATCGTCGAGCAGAAGGATTTCACCAACCCGGTCTTCAAGGGCTCATGGGGCGCCTCCGATGAGGATCTGATGGCCAAGGCTGACGAAACCTTCAGAGAGCTGCACAAACAGGGCAAGCCCTTCTTCAGCCTGGTGTTCAGCTCCAGCAACCACGATCCGTTCGAATTTCCCGACAATCGCATCGCCCTCTATGAGCAGCCCAAGCAGACCCGCAACAACGCGGCCAAGTATGCGGATTACGCCATTGGCGAGTTCTTCAAAAAGGCGAGAAATTCGGAGTACTGGAAAGACACCCTGTTTCTGGTCATCGCCGACCACGACAGCCGGGTCAGCGGCGCCAGTCTGGTGCCCATTCCCCGCTTCCATATTCCGGGGGTTATCGTGGGTGACGGCATAGCGCCGAAGAAAGATCCGCGCATCGTCAGCCAGATCGACATGGCACCGACCCTGCTCTCCCTGATGGGGATCAGTGCCGACTATCCGATGCTTGGCAAGGATCTCACCCGCATGCCAGCCGACTGGCCGGGGCGCGCTATCATGCAGTACGACAAGAACTTTGCCCTGATGCGCGGTCAGGATGTGGTGATCCTGCAACCGGAGCGTCCGGCTGAAGGGTATCGTTATGACGATGCCACCGAAACGCTGACGCCGGTAGCACAACCAGCCGCCATGAAAGAGGCGACGCTGGGGCTGGCGCTCTGGGGCAGCCTGGCTTATCAGAAGGGGCTCTACCGGACGGCTAAAGATGAGCGAACCGCCGCTGCCGAACAGGCGCCATCAACCAGCGCCGCCCGATAGAAAAAAACCGCCGAAAGGCGGTTTTTTCACACTGGCGTTATGGCTGGGGGAAACAGGGCAGCGAGCGGCTGAACCTGTGCTCGAATACCAGCGAGGTCTCGAGATGCACCACCTCTTCGCGGGAGGTGAAGTGATCGAAGACAAAGTTGCGCAGGTGTTCGGTATCGGCCACGCAGAGGTGCACTAGGAAATCATCCTTGCCACCCATGTGGAACAGGCTGATCACCTCGGGCAGCACCAGAATGGCATCGCGAAAATCATCGATGATCTGGCGGCTATGGCGGGCCAGTTGCAGGGAGACCATGGCCTGAATATGACCACCGAGGGCCTGATAATCGACCTCGCAGTGCGCCCCCTTGAGCACCCCGTCCTGTTGCAGCTTGCGTACCCGTTCCAGACAGGTGGAGGGAGCAACCCCCACCAGCGCGGCCAGATCCTTGTTGGTCATGCCTGCATCCCGAAACAGATGGGCCAGGATATCCAAATCCAGTTGATCCAGATTTCTCATCTTCACTCCTCTAACCGCTCAATTTTTTAGACTCTGCCCGTAAACCGGGCCAAACACAACGGCCATTGACATCCCCCCCGCCCTGCCTATGCTTGGCGCCATTCGCCGGGCTCGGTAAACCGGCCGCCACACGAGGATCCGCCATGCACCCGTTTCATCCCTTCTGGAGCCTGGAGCTTCCCCGCGTCGATGGTCAGCTGCTGCTGACCCCCTGTCCGGGCACCCAGCAGGTGCCGCTGACTCTCGCCCTCGACCAGCTGCGACTGGCCGGTGCCCACGCCGTCATCACCCTGATGACTGACGCCGAACTGACCCGCTTCGACCTCGCCCATCTTGGCGTGCAGGTCGAACGGGAGGGAATGCGCTGGTTCCACCTTCCCATCGAAGATGATCAAGCCCCCGACTCCCGTTTCGAGCAGAGCTGGCTGCAACTTCTGCCCCGGCTGACCGAGCTGCTGCGCGATGGCAAGCATCTGGTCATCCACTGCAAGGGGGGAAGCGGTCGCACCGGACTGCTGGCCGCCCTTCTGCTGATCTCCCTTGGCCGGCCCCTTGACGAGGCGATGGCCACCGTCAAGGCGCACAGACCCAAGGCATTCACTCTGGATACCCACCGCCACTGGCTGCAGCAGCAGGCCGATCGACTGGAGAACAACGCCTTAACTACTTGCCGCTCTGGTCGTAGGTAAAGACCTTGCCGATATCCTCCACCCGGTAGCTGGTGAGCTGATAGACGTAGTAGTTGAGCCAGTTGGAGAACAGCAGATGGCCGTGGCTGCGCCAGCTGGCGCGCGGGGTCTGGCTCGGGTCGTTGTTCGGGTAGTAGTTGACCGGGATGATGGGGTCGAGCCCCGCGGCCAGATCCCGGCGATATTCACCATCCAGGGTCAACGCATCGTACTCGGGATGGCCGGTCACGAAGACCTGACGACAATCTTTGGTCGCTGCCAGATAGACGCCCGCCTCTGCTGATTCCGCGAAAATCTGCAGATCGGTGTGAGCGCGGATCAGGTCGCCGTCGAACGCCGCATAGCGGGAGTGAGGCGCGACAAACTCGTCATCAAAGCCGCGCAGCAGCGGCTCGTGCTCGTCGAGACGGTGGTGGTGATAGACGCCGGAGAGCTTCTCGCCCCGGGTCTGCTTCTCCATGCCATAAAGGGCTTTCAGCGCCGCCTGCACTGCCCAGCAGAGGAACAGGGTAGAGGTCACATGCTGATGTGACCACTCGATGATCTCGACGATGCGCGGCCAGTAAACCACCTCCTCGAACTCCACCAGCCCGAGCGGCGCCCCGGTGATGATCATGCCGTCGTAGTTGTTGCCACGCACCTGTTCGAAGTCGTGATAGAAGTTCTCCAGATGCGCCTGCGGCGTGTTCTTCGACTCCCGATCGTCGATGCGCAGCAGATCCACATCCACCTGTAGCGGCGAGTTGGAGAGCATCCGCATCAACTGGATCTCGGTCTCAATCTTCTTGGGCATCAAATTGAGGATCAACACCCGCAGCGGGCGGATGTTCTGGGTGACGGCCCGTGATTCCGTCATCACGAAGATGTTCTCCTGCCCCAGCACTTCGGCGGCGGGTAACTGGTCCGGGATCTTGATCGGCATGCTTACTCCCTGTACTGCATCGGTAAATATGTCTGGACATCCAGAAGCCTATAATAAAGCGTTCACCCTGTCATCAGATACCTTTTGTATTCACCCTCGCCTTTGACTAGCATACGGCTCAGTATCTCCCCTGCATCCAAGATAATGACCGGTATCAAGATTTCCGTAGATCGACTGCAAGTCGGCAACTATGTATCCCTGCCACTGGGGTGGCGCGAACACCCGTTCCTGTTTTCCAGCTTCAAAATCAAGAATGAAGAAGAGATCGAACTGATCCGTCGCCTGGGCCTCAAACTGGTGACCATCATTCCCGACAAGAGCGATGTACCGCCCAAGCCTCTCGAGCAGGCTCATGCCGTCACCCAGCCATCGGAAAACGCCGATGCAGCCCTGCGGCAAGCCCAGATGCAGCAGGAGAAGGATCGCCGCATCGAGCAGTTGCAACTCTATCGCCGCAATCTGCAGCAGTGCGAAAAGCAGTTCCAGCAGTCGCTGGCGCAGGTGCGCAGCGTGATGAGCAAGATCCAGTCTCGCCCCCTCAATGCCATCGGCGAGGCGCAGGAGCTGGTCAACGCCATGACCGAGCAGTTGCTCTCGGTAGACGAGATGGTGCTCCATCTGGTCTCTGATGGCGAGGATGGCAACAACCTCTACTTCCACTCCCTCAATGTGAGCGTGCTCAGCATGCTGCTCGCCAAGGAGTGCTGCATGACGGCCGACGAGATCCGCCAGGTTGGCATGGGGGCCCTGTTCCACGACATCGGTAAATTGAAGATCCCGAGCCAGATCCTGCGCAAGACCGAGCCGCTGACCAAGCCGGAGCAGAACCTGATGGCCCAGCACCCGCGCTACGGGCTGGATCTGCTCAATCTGGCCAAGGATTTCCCGGCCGAAGCGAAGGGCATTGTGCTGCACCACCACGAATATCTGGATGGCAGCGGGCCGGAAGGGCTCAAGAAGGGGCAGCTCGATCCGCTCACCCAGATGGTCTCCCTCATCAACGAGTACGATAACCTCTGCCACATGCAGGCCAAGGTGCCCTACTCGGCCCTGAGCGGCCTCTACAAGCAGCGCAAGGCCCAGTTCAATCCGGAGTACCTCAGCATGCTGATCCGGCTGATGGGGATCTACCCGCCCGGCAGCGTGGTGCAGCTCTCCAACGGCCAGGTCGGGCTGGTGATGTCGGTCAACGCCTCCCGCCTGCTCTACCCCTCGGTGCTGGTCTACGATCCGCGTATCCCGCGTCAGGAGGCGGCCATCATCGACCTGCAGCAGGCCGAGCTCTCCATCGCCAAAGTGATCCATCCCAAGCGGTTGCCACCTGCGGTGTTCGAGTACCTCAACCCGCGTACCCGGATCAGTTACTACTTCGAGCACAACAAGCCCTGATCCCCGCAGGCCAGTAGCCCTATCTTTTCCCCGTTTCAGCACAAGGAGCCCGCCATGCGTATCGAGATCATCAGCACCGGAGACGAGATAGTGACGGGACTGGTGGTGGATACCAATGCGGCCTGGCTCAGCGCCCTGCTGCTGGAACAGGGGTGGCAGGTGCGCCGCCGCCTGACGGTGGGGGACAACCTCGCCGACCTGAAAAACGTGCTGCAGGAGAGCGCCAGCCGCGCCGAGGTGGTGCTGGTGTGTGGCGGGCTCGGCCCCACTGCCGACGATCTCACCGCCCAGGCAGCGGCCGAGGCCTTCGGCCAGCCGCTCACCCTGTTTCCGGACTGGCTCGCCACCATTGAAGCGCGTTACGCCAGCCGCGGCCGAACCATGCCCACCAGCAATGCCAAGCAGGCCTGGCTGCCGCAGGATTGCGAGATCCTCGACAACCCGGTCGGTACCGCTTGCGGCTTTATGGTCAATCACCCGGCCAGCCACGGCCTGAGCCGGCTCTTCTTCACCCCGGGCGTCCCCTTCGAATTCAAACAGATGGTGCGCGAGCAGATCATGCCGCGCCTCAAGGTGCTGGCCGGTGCCCGGACCGACACCGAGCTGCGCCGCTTCTACACGTTTGGCGTCTCGGAATCAGCCCTCAGCGATATGCTGGATGCGGCCCCCTGGCCCAGCGGGATCGAACTCGGTTACCGATCCGCTATGCCGCTTATCGAGCTGAAGCTCATTGGCCACGGTGCCAGCACGGCAGACATGGATGCAGCCGAAGCGCGACTGCTCGCCACCATCGAGCCCTGGCTGGTCGGCAGAGGGGATCTCGAACCGGAGCAGCAGATCCTCACTCTGCTGGGAGAGAAACCACTCACTCTGTATGAATGTGAGAGCCGGGGGGCCTTGCTGGCCATGTGCCATGAACACGCTGCGCTGGAGGCCAGCTTTAGCAGCGCCTTGAGCTGCGAACTTGCCCAGCTGACGGGCACTCCCCATGGCATGAGTCTGACCATAGGCCGGGCGGGACCGAACGGCGTGCCCCTGCTGCTCTGCGCCGATGAAATCTCGTTCGGCCAGACCCTCAAGGTCAGCCACCCGGATCCCGAGAGCCGCCGCAAGATCCTCGCCTTCGCCGCCCTCGACATGCTGCGCCGCCATCTGCTGGGATTGCCGGTAGTGGCCGATTACCTCACCCTGACCAGAACGGCCCAGCTCGGCGACTGACCTACGCTGAAAACCAATCCTGAATCGTCTGCGCCGCACAGGCTCGTTTTCATGATCCGGCATTGGGCCGGGTCATCTCCAATCAGCACTGTCATTTCTTACGATCCGGTCACCCATTTGCACTCAATCCATTGACCTTCCAGCAGAAATATCCAAATACTGCACACTCTTCGGCTCAGTGATTCGCTTTATCCATCATTGAGAGATTTAATGACAGTAGAGGGGCTCTTCCCTCTCCCACCCAGCAAGGAGAGCCGGTGTTAAGCAAAGAGTGGCTGCTGCTATCAAGTGACATGGATCAGGTCTGCCTGCGCATCGCGCCGGGACTCACCAAACCTGTCACCGAACAGGATGTGCAGACCCTGCTGCTCGCTTCCAACTGCCGCCGCTACCAACCCCTGACGGAGGGGATCAAACAGTCGATCTCCCTGCTCAACATGCTGCAAGGCAACCCTGCCGCCTCTGTTCCAACGACTCCCATCCCCATCGCCAAGCGGCACGATGCCAAGGTGATGATTGTGGTCGAGAAAGACCGGATGAGTGCCAGCGCCCAGATCACCGCCGACTGGGGTGGCAAGTACCTGACCCTCGAACAGTTGCAAGAGGCGATCTCCATCAGCGAGGTGAAGCAGGGGGTCAGCGAGGCTCTGCTTGCTACCGCCATCCTCTCCGCCAAGGAAGCGGCCCCCGGCAGCATGCTGAAACTGGTCATCGCCCGCGGCCAAGCCGCAGTCAACGGTCAGGACACCCGCTACGAGCGGCTGGTGGAGACCCCTGCCGAACGTATTCTCAAACCTCAGGAGCTGGATCATGGCCGGGTCGATCTGAGGGATCTCGGCTCCATCGTCACCGTCAAGGCAGGTGCCCAGCTGATGCGCCGTCACCCGGCCACTCAGGGCGTCCCCGGCTTCACCGTGACCGGTCAGGAGCTCCCCGCCAAGCATGGCAAGGACAGTCCCATGAGCGCCGGAGAGGGCACCTTCTTCTCGCCCGATGACCCGGACGTGCTGATTGCAAGCCGTGCCGGTCTCCCCTGTCAGGAGAAGGCGGGAATGAAAGTGGATGAGGTGCTGAGCGTGAAGAGGGTGGATGCCCGCCACGGTCACATCACCTTTGAGGGAGGACTCATCGTCAATGATGATGTCAATCCGGGCATGAAGATCTCGGTGAGCGGTGACATCGTCGTCGGCGGCTTTATCGAGGGAGGCTGGATTGAAGCGGGAGGCACCATCACGGTGCGTCACGGCATCATAGGTCGGCGCAATGAACAGGGCGAGTACCTCTGCCAGCTCAACGCGCAGGGGGAGATCCACGCCAACTACGCCCAATATGCCCAGCTGGAGGCCGGCGGTGATATCCAGATCCAGACCCAGCTCAGCCACTGCTATAGCCGCAGCGGTCAGGATATCAAGGTGGGTGACAGCGGGATGCGCAAAGGCAACCTGCTGGGAGGGCTCGCCATCGCCAACCGGCTCATCATCTCTCCTGTACTCGGTGCATCGGCCGGCAACCATACCAAGCTGCAGATCCTTGGCGGCTACTTTACTCACAAGGAGCAGGAGCATCAGCTCAAACAACAGCAACAGCTCTGTCAGGAGCAGCTCGACAAGATCAAGGAGCTGGTGATGCGGCTGGTGCAACTCCCCACTGAAAAACGCAATCCCGATACCCTGCGCAAGCTCAAACCAATCCGCGAGCGCCATCAGCAGGAGCTCCGCCAGCTGGAAGAGCAACTTGCGGCCAACCACGAAGAGCTGCAAAAGCTGATGGCAGAGATGGACATCATCGCCACCCAGCATCTCTTCCCCGGTATCGAGGTAGAGATGGCCCATCACCACAACCGGGTCGATATTGAACACGGCCCCATCCACTTCTGCATCCGGGAAGATCAGCTGCTGATGATCCCCTATGAGGCGCATAAATAGGTCAGGCTGACCCTATTCATATCAGTAGTGACCGTGATCCGGCCGCCGATTTTCGCTACACTCGCCACTTCCCAGGCCCCATTGGGCGGGCCGCCCAGACTCAGGTAGTGAATGATGTACAAGCTGATCGCATTGGATATGGATGGCACCCTGCTCAACCCGCAAGGCCAGATTACTCCCCGCACCCACGCCGCCATCACGGCTGCTCGTGCCAAAGGTGTCACCGTGGTACTGGCCTCTGGCCGGCCGCTGGAGGGGATGAGCCGTTATCTGGTCGAGCTCGGCCTCACCGGGGAGCATGACTATGTCATCTGCTACAACGGCGCTCTGGTACAGCAGGTTGCCGATCAGCGCATCATCCGCAGCCAGCTGCTGACCGGCAGCGATGCCAGCGCCGTCGCCAAACTGGCCGACGAGCTTGAGGTGAACGTACACGGTTTTTCTGTCACCAAGGGGCTTATCAGCCCGCGCGTCAGCCGTTACACCGAGCATGAATCCCGTCTTATCGGCATGCCCATCAATCTGATCGACTTCGCCACCCTGCCGGCCGACGAGCAGATCATGAAGGTGATGATGATCGACGAACCGCCCCAGCTCGCCCGCGCTATCGAGAGTCTGCCTGCAGAGCTCTATGAGCGCTACACAGTGGTGCAGAGTGCCCCCTTCTTCCTCGAATTCATGAACAAGCAGAGCAACAAGGGGACCGGGGTTGCCGCATTGGCCGAGCATCTCGGACTAACCGCAGAGCAGGTGATCTGCGTGGGCGATGCCGGCAATGACCACCATATGATCGAATACGCAGGACTGGGTGTCGCCATGGGTAACGCAACCGATGAGATCAAGGCGCTGGCGCAGCACACAACCGCTCGCAACGATGAAGATGGCGTGGCTCAGGTGATTGAACAGTTCATTCTGAACGCCTGACGAGTCAGCGAGAGCTCTGTATTCAATAATAAAAAAACGGGGAGGCTTCACAGCCTCCCCGTTTTTATCTCTGTCTGCCACTCACTGAGTGGCCAGACACTGGGTATGTGAACCCGGTAGCAGATAGGGGATCAGCAGCGGCGCCATCCCCTTGAGCACCTGCACCGGCAACGCGGAGGTGAACCGGAACTTGTCCGATTGGCTGCCCGGCACATAAGCCGTCAGCGTGCCGAAGTGATCATCCCCCAGATAGAAGACGAAAGTAGCGGTACGGTTGCGAGCCTGCGAGCTGGTCACATTGCCATAGCGCCCGACCGTCTCGATCCGGTTGTCACCGGTCCCCGTCTTGCCGCCCATTGCCAGCACAGTGCCATCCGGCATGGTAAAGGCGCCGGCAATTCGCTTCGCCGTCCCCCCTTCGACAACCTTGGAGAGTGCATTGCGCAGCGCTGTTGCCACCTCGGCCGGCAAGACGCGTGTCCCTTCGGTATGAGTCGGATCGAACTCGGTCTCGAAAGGCGTGCCTCTGGCAAACGAGAGATGCTCGATGCGCAGCGTCGGTACCCGGATACCGCCATTCTGGATAATCCCCATCAACTCGGCCAAGGCTGCCGGACGATCGCCCGAGCTGCCCAACGCAGTCGCCAGCGACGGCACCAGATGGTCGAATGGATAGCCCAGCCGCGCCCAGCGCTGATGGATATCGAGGAAGGCCTCAACCTCCAGCATGGTGCGGATACGACTGTCACGGGCACTGCGGTGACGGGTCTTGAACAACCAGCTGTAAACCTCCTGGCGCTCGTCACGGCTTGCCGCGACAGCATCGGCAAAGGTCGCCTTGTCGAACTCCTTGAGGTAGGAGAGCAGCCACAGCTCCAGCGGGTGCACCCGCGCGATATAGCCCTGATCCGGCAGTGAATACTTGCCGGGGCCGTAACTGACATAGAGCTGCTCGACCCGTTTTGCACTCAGCTTCTCATTCGGCAGACGCTTGGCAAGGAAGGCTGAGAAGGTCGCCAGGTCAGCATCTGGCATCAGATAGCGGTGAACCGCCGCCAGACGCACCGCACTCGGCTTCAACCCATCCAGGAAGGTATCGAGCTGCTCATCGGCACTCTTGCCGTGATACTTGCGCCAGAAGCGCAGCAGATAGGTCTGACCCTCCTTGTCGGCAAACTTGGCCAGATACTCCTGACGACGGGGATCCTTGTCATCCTTGAGCAGCTGGGCGCGGTTCCCCTCCTTGTAGAGGCTGTAACGCACAATGTCACGCAGCAGGCGGACAAACGGCAGGTTGATGGACTCGCGCAGCGCATCGCGAATCGCCGGTATGCGGCCGTTATCCTCTTTGCGGAAGTTGTTGAAGGTGTGCATACCGCCACCGGTAAAGAAGCCTTCGCTGGGGCTTGCGGAGTATTGGCGATCCAGCGCGGCTTCCAGCATCGGGGGCAGGCTCTTGTCCTTCGCCGTCATCAGATAGGAGATGGCCCAACGGCTGAGGTTATCCTGAGAGGCATCGGCCAGCTTGCGCAGGCTCGCTGCCGGCATGTCGGCATAGTTGTCATGCAGCTCGGCCACTATCTCCAGATAGGTGGTCAGCACCCGCAGCTTGGCAGTGGAGCCCAGCTCGAGCTTGGATCCTTCGTTGATGTCGAACGGCTGATCGGTGTTGTCGGTCTGCACCCGCACCTTGAACCCTTCCGGCGACTTCTCGAACAGGGTGAAGCTGTAACGCACATCACCGGTCTTCTCTGGCGAAAGCAGGCGCTCACCAAACAGGCCGACCTGTGCCGCAAAAGCGGGATCAGCCAGCTGTTGCAGATAGTGAGAAATCTCGTTTTGCAACGGCATATTGAGGCTGGTCTCGGCTGTCAGATCCATCCGGTCGAGATCGTAAAGCTGCACCCCGAGCTGCCGGCTCAGACGGGTACGTGCTACCTGTAACCCCTTGCTGTTATTGACCTTGGTCACCGCCGGAGATTGCAAAAAGTCGCGGAAAGTCACCTTGGCCTTGAGGGCGGCTTCCATCAGCGGAGGCGTGATCATCCCCTCCTGCACAAACAGACGCAGATAGCTGTCGGTCAGTGTTGCCAGCGCACTCCGCCCCTGAGCCAGATAGTAGGAGGGACGACGGTGGGCGATCATCAGAGAAACCACCTGACGCAGCGCAAGCCCCTGCTCCGCCAGTGAGGCATTCTGGTTGCGAGCCGGATCCAGCAGACGGTTTACATCCTCGACATTGGCGCCAAACCAGACCCAGAGGCCATCACCTAACCCGTGCACCTCGCCGTAGCCGGGAGCAGCCGAGAGGGGCACCGAGTTGAGATAGGCCCAAGCCACCAGTTTGCGCGCTTCCAGCGTCTCTGGCCCAAGTCGGTAGGCTCGCACACTGGCAGATGCCATCTGGCGGATCTTCTCGGTGGGGGACATGGTCAAGCCGTCCGGAGAGTGACGATACTTCTCCACCTGGGTCGCCAGCGTACTGCCGCCAGCAGATTGATCCTGCATATCCAGCGCTTTGCCTACCTGAGAAACAGCCGCTTTGGCAAAGCGTGGCCAATCCACAGCTGGGTTGGCCAACGGCTCCTCATTGCTCAGCAGGTCGCGGTTCTCGATAAAGAGCAGCGACTGGATGATGAGCGGCGGGATCGAGGCAAAATCCGGATAGTGATGGGTCGGATACCGGAACTGGTAAAAAGGTTCGGCACGGCAATCATAGAGCGACAGCCCGGCCTGTACCTTCTCGGTATAGGGGACAAAGAAGCCACGCTTGGCATAGTCGTAGAGCGCATCGGAGAAATGCACCTGCTTGCTCACCTGATAGCCGCGCTGCAGCAGCCGCTCCTGCATCATTGGCAGTTGTACGTAGCCAAGTCGCTTGTCGAACGGCCCATCTTCAGGGAAAGCGATTTGCTTGCTCTGGCCGGGCTCAACCTGATAGGTAAGCTTGGCGGCATAGCGCGAGATCTCCTGAGATTGCAGCTTCGAGGTTTTCATCTCGTAGCCAACCAGAGCGATCACAGCCCCAAGACACGCGAGGAAGAGGAAACAAAACAGCCAGCGCCACCAGGAACGACGCTTGCGCTTGGGGTTCCCGTCCGTGGTCTGGACAGATGAATCTTGAGATGCCACTTGTGTCAAATCCGTCTGTTCTGATGCGCCCATAAAAGCCCCACCATGGTTGCGCAATTTATTGTGTTTCAATCAAGCTTAGTCGTTTCAAGTCAATGGCTTGAAACTATTGACCGCTTTGCATTGATGGTAACAGGGCAACTCTGAAAAGGGGAGCCGATTGTTGCAGGAGTGGCAGAGATCAGAGCTGATAACAAAACACCGGCCAATGGCCGGTGTTGTTTAACATGGTAAGCGAAGCATTACTTGTGGGAGCTCATGCTCTTCAGTTTGGTGCTCAGCTCTTTGCGCTCTTTGGAGAGCTCGGCGTTCTTGATGATGTGGTCATCCACGCGCTCTTCATAGTCGGTACGCATGTTGGCGATGATGGCCTGCACTTCATCGATGCTCATACCCGGCTTGATATAGTCGCTCAGGTTATCGAGCAGCAGTACACGCTTCTGGTTGTCACGGATCTTCTTCTCGTTATCCGCAATTTCACGCTTGAGTTTGTTCTGGCGACGGGACATACGCACATATTCCAGTACATCGCTGAAGGTGGACTTGTTTACTTGTTCCATATCGATACCACTAGCTTAAGGTTGATAAAAACTGGCCAAGTTACACCTGGAACCCGGCGAACTCGGCGCGGGACAGGCAAACTCAAGATGCCCTTACTCTACCGAGTTATAAGCGAGATACAACCCTAATCGCGCACCACAAGCCAAAAGCAGACCAGTAAAAATAAACAAGCCGGGTGGATTTCCATACGAAAAAGCCCGGTCATCAGACCGGGCTTTGGTGTCTATTCTGGCGTGGACGCGGCTGTGGCCCACGGGCAAATCGCTCATAGCAAAAAGGCC
>NZ_LFCS01000042.1:0-367 GCF_001887375.1 Aeromonas sp. SCS5 | reverse complement strand
TCGACATCAGCAGCAGCGCCATTAGCGGTCTGTTTAATGCCCCGGTGTATGGCACTGACGGCGCAGGCAGCGTGCAGTACAGCCTGAGTGCGACAGCGGGAGCCCGCACCGGCCTGTGGCTGGCGGGACAAAGTGGCAGCGCCAGCGAAATCAAACTGGTGGCCGTGGCCAACGGTTATGAAGGATGGACCGGCGGTAGCACCAGTGGCACCAAGGCCTTCAGCGTGCTGATAGACAGCAGCGGCAAGGTGACGGTGACCCAGTATGCGGCGCTGGAGCACGGTGTGGATGGCAGCAGTGCGAGCGACCATGACGACAGCGTGTCGCTGGCGTCAGCGGCGGCCATCAAGGTGGTACAGACTGTCAC
>NZ_LFCS01000041.1:0-329 GCF_001887375.1 Aeromonas sp. SCS5 | reverse complement strand
TTAAATCAGCTTTCCAGATTGTTAAAGAGCAAACTTCATAAAGAAGTCAAAGACATAGACTGAACATATCGTCCAATTCATGGCTTTTGCTTCTCGCAAAATTCAGTACGGATTATGGTGGAGCTATGCGGGATCGAACCGCAGACCTCCTGCGTGCAAAGCAGGCGCTCTCCCAGCTGAGCTATAGCCCCGTAATCGAAGTGGTGGGTCTGAGTGGACTCGAACCACCGACCTCACCCTTATCAGGGGTGCGCTCTAACCACCTGAGCTACAGACCCACTTCGTGTACTGTCTCTAAACTTGAATCAAGGCAATCTGTGTGAACACTC
>NZ_LFCS01000040.1:0-427 GCF_001887375.1 Aeromonas sp. SCS5 | reverse complement strand
TACAACCCCAAGAAGTGTCGGTGAAACCGGCACAGCCTGTTGTCGTACAACAAGGACCAAATAAAATTTGGTTTTCGCCAAGAAGTTTCCAAAGCACTTGTAACAAATGTTTGAGAACTACTTTTTAAATCAGCTTTCCAGATTGTTAAAGAGCATGTTTGCAACGGCTCGAGGCCGAAGAAAACAGACATAAACATGACTGCTTATGTCTGCATTCTTGTTAGCAAGAAGAGAAGTGGCGTCCCCTAGGGGATTCGAACCCCTGTTACCGCCGTGAAAGGGCGGTGTCCTAGGCCTCTAGACGAAGGGGACCCAAAATCATCTTTGCGCTGCGTCAGCAGTGCAGATTTTGGGTAATGGCGAGTGCCGAGCCTGCGAGGCCGAGCGCCATTATTCACATCCCAAAACCCAATGATAGGGCTTCTCT